>CAZRWU010000037.1:0-22496 GCA_964603915.1 uncultured Rhodospirillaceae bacterium | reverse complement strand
AAAGCCCCCGTGAAAACTTCCGTATCGATGTTTCCGATCTGGCGGACAGGCTAGGTCCCGAGGGGCGCAGTATCTATGCCCTGATGACAAATGAGGATCCCGAGCAAGTCGCCGCGCTGGTTGAGGCTTTGCCAAAGAAGGTTCGCGATGAAATTCGCGCTCTCGATCTTAGCCGCAAACCCCTCGATAGCTTGGACGTCGAGTTCATTCTGGTTCATGGCCGCAACGATCCGGTCATCCCGTCCACACAAAGCGTGGCGTTCGCAGAGGCCGTCGGAACCGAGCGGGCGCATCTTTACCTGATCGACGGCCTCGATCATGTCGATCCTGAGATGCCGGACCTCAAGGACAGTGTCACATTGATTCAAGCCGTCTACCGCCTCCTGTCGATCCGCGACCGGCGTTAACGTGATCCCAGCCGATCACGAAGCGGCATTGCCGACGGCCTGACCGACCGGCTATGCTGGTTTTCATGTGTGGTCGGTTCACTCAGGCACGAGCTTGGTCCGAGCTGGTTCAGCTTTACGAGATTGTCGAAAGTCCCAGCCCCTCCAACTTCGCGCCTCGCTATAATATCGCGCCCAGCACCGATATTGCCGTGGTTCGGCCGACGCAGGAGGCTCACAAGAGCGGCGGAAACCATTGCGAACTCGTCCTGATCCGCTGGGGCTTGGTGCCATTCTGGGCTAAAGATGCAAACATCGGCGCGAAAATGATCAACGCGCGGGCGGAGAGCGTGCGGATCAAGCCGGCCTTCCGGGAAGCGTTCCGCCGCCGGCGTTGTCTCATTGTCGCCGACGGCTTTTACGAGTGGCGCAAGGAAACGGGGCGGCGCAAGCAACCCTACTATATAACCCGCGGCGGCGGCGCGCCGTTCGCATTTGCCGGCTTGTGGGAGGAATGGGCTCCTCCTGGCGGTCAGCGGCTCGACACCTGCACGATTGTGACGACGGCGGCGAGCGAGGCGATTGCAGGAATTCACGAGCGCATGCCGGTGATGTTGACGCCAGAGGAATTCAGGATGTGGCTGAGCGCGCCGCCCGATGCGGCGGAGTCGCTGCTTCGGCCCTTCAGCGGACCGCTCACGGTCTACCCAGTCAGCGCCCGCGTCAATAGCGTTCGCAACGATGATCCCGAGTGCATCGCCCCGCTTCCGCCCGCTCCCGACCGGCTTCTGTAGAAAGCGGCTGACTTTGCATAAAGACCGGCGTGGCTTGAGGAAGCGGTTTGCTACTCGAGTCCAAGGACTTGGCGCATGGAATAGAGCCCGGGCGAGCGCCCTTCACTCCACCGGGCGGCGCGAACGGCTCCTTGCGCGAAGATAGCTCGCGACGTCGCCCTGTGCGTGAGTTCGATACGCTCGCCCTCGCCGGCAAAAATCACCGTATGCTCGCCAACGACATCACCCCCGCGCAAGGTTGCGAAGCCGATGGTCCCCGACCGACGGCTGCCGATCTGGCCATCGCGCACCCTTTGCGACACCGAGTCGAGCGATGTCCCCCGCCCCGCGGCGGCGGCATGGCCAAGCGCGAGCGCCGTGCCGGATGGCGCGTCCACCTTATAGCGATGGTGCATTTCAACAACCTCGATGTCGTACTCATCGCCGAGAATCGCCGAGACCTGCCGTGTCAAACCGAGAAGAAGATTGACGCCGACGCTCATATTGGCGGCGACAACCACCACAACGAATTGCGCCGCAGCGGCCAAGCTTTCATGCTGCTCCGGCCCCAATCCCGTCGTCCCGACGATCAGGGCAGTCTCGTAGCGAGCGGCTAGGCCCGCGTGGGTCGCGGTTGCCGTTGGCGACGTGAAGTCGATAACGGCATCGGAGCGCTCGAACAGAGCCTCAGCATCGGTTTCGACGCGGAGTCCGCACGCCTTGACGTTGGCCAATTCGGCGATATCGCGACCGATGACTTCATGACCTGCCTGTTCAGTGCCTCCCGCAAGGCTCACATCATCCGTGTGAAGAATCGCATGCACAATCATGCGGCCCATGCGGCCGCCACACCCGACGACGCCAATTTTCATGCCGGCTCCCCCCATGAGTCCAGCGCCGCCCTTTGTTTTGAGGCGCCAGTTCTCGGCAGGCGGGTGGATCCAGTGAATCCGATGTCCCTAATCTCGCAAATCCTCCCAGAGTTCCTTAACCTTGGCAAAGAACCCATGCGATTCCGGGCTGTGCCGATCCTCGGTGCCAGCAGCTTCGAACTCTTCAAGCAGCTTTTTCTGCTTTTCGGTCAAATTCACCGGCGTCTCGACAACGGCCTCGACAAAAAGGTCACCGCGCGCTGTTGACCGCAGGACGGGCATCCCTTTGCCCTTGAGGCGGAACTGCCGGCCGGTCTGCGTACCGGGAGGGATGCTGATGCGGGCGCGCGAGCCCTCCAAAGTGGGCACTTCCGCCGAGCCGCCGAGCGCGGCCTTGCTCATCGGGATAGGAACCCGACAATGAATATTGGCGCCATCGCGAACAAAAAACCGATGCGGCGCCACCGATACAAAAATGTACAGATCACCGGGCGGTCCACCGCGAACCCCGGCCTCTCCCTCGTTCGCCAGCCTGATCCGCGTGCCGTCTTCGACTCCCGGCGGAATGGTTACCTGTAAGGTCTTTTCTTTCTGGATCCGACCCGCGCCCCCGCACTCGCGACACGGATCCTTGATCACTTGGCCCGCCCCCCCACACGTCGGACAGGTCCGCTCCACCGTGAAGAACCCTGACTGGGTGCGAACGCGTCCTATGCCGCGGCAAGTCGGGCATCCGGCGGGCGCCGCACCGCCGGCGCTTCCGGAACCATTGCATGCGTCGCAGGGAACGGCCGTCGGCGTTCGAACACTGGCCTTCTTGCCGGTGAATGCTTCCTCCAAGTTAATCTCGAGGTTGTAACGCAGATCGGCGCCCCGCCCGCTGCCCCTGCCACCGCGACGACCACCCATGAAGTCACCGAACATCTCCTCGAAGATGTCGGCGAAACCGCCACCGCCGAAACCGGCGCCAAAACCGCCATCGCCGCCGCCCGCCTCGAAAGCGGCGTGGCCGAAGCGGTCATAAGCGGCGCGCTTCTGACCGTCTTTCAAGACCTCATAAGCTTCGTTGAGTTCCTTGAACCTGCGCTCGGCGTCTTTGTCACCGGGATTCCGGTCAGGATGACACTGCATCGCAAGCTTGCGATACGCTTTCTTGATCTCTTCGCTGCTGGCGTCGCGGTCGACGCCAAGAGTGCGGTAGTAATCTTCTTTTGACATCAGCTGCCGCCCGAAAAGCAAAATCCCACCGGCATGGTTCTAACCAATCACCGGTGGGACCGCCAGATTCAAACGCGGATCACAACAACACCGAGTTCAACCAGCTTTCTTGTCACGCTCCGGATCAACTTCCTCGAACTCTGCATCGACGACCTTTTCTTCACGGCCGGCACTTTCGGCGTCGCCGCCCGGACCACCCGGGCCGCCACCTGCCGCGCTCTCGGCCTGACTCGCCCGATAAATCGCTTCACCGAGCTTCATCGAAGCTTGGCTGAGCGCCTCGGTCTTGGCCTTGATGGCGTCGGTGTCGTCGGTGTTCATGGCGTCGCGCAAGCTGGCCATGGCCTTCTCGATGTTGTCCTTATCGCCGCTCGAAACCTTGTCGCCCAACTCCTTGAGGCTCTTTTCGGTGGCGTGGATCATGCTGTCGGCGTGGTTGCGCGCCTCGACCAGTTCGCGACGCTTCTTGTCCTCGGCGACGTGCTCTTCCGCATCCCGAACCATTTTCTCGATATCCGCGTCGCTGAGACCGCCGGAGGCCTGAATGCGGATCTGCTGTTCCTTGCCGGTCGCCTTGTCGCGCGCGGAGACATTGACGATGCCGTTGGCGTCGATATCGAACGTCACTTCGACCTGAGGCACGCCACGCGGCGCCGGCGGAATGCCCACCAAGTCAAACTGACCGAGAAGCTTGTTGTCGGCAGCCATCTCCCGCTCGCCTTGGAAGACCCGGATCGTCACCGCCGTCTGACCGTCCTCGGCCGTTGAGAATACTTGGCTTTTGCGCGTTGGAATGGTCGTGTTGCGGTCGATCAAGCGGGTGAACACGCCGCCCAGGGTTTCGATGCCGAGGGACAACGGCGTGACGTCGAGCAACAGGACGTCCTTCACCTCGCCCTTGAGAACGCCGCCTTGAATGGCCGCGCCGACCGCGACAACTTCATCGGGATTAACGCCCTTGTGGGGTTCGCGCCCGAAGAACTCCTTGACCGTCTCGACGACCTTGGGCATGCGGGTCTGACCGCCGACGAGAATAATCTCATCGATCTCGCTCGCCTTGAGGCCCGCATCCTTGAGCGCCGCCCGGCAAGGCCCGACCGTCCGCTCGATCAAATCCTCGACAAGCGCTTCGAGCTTCGCCCGAGTCAGCTTGATGTTGAGGTGCTTCGGCCCGCTCTGGTCGGCCGTGATGAACGGCAAGTTGACCTCGGTTTGCATCGCGCTGGAGAGCTCGATCTTGGCCTTTTCGGCGCCTTCCTTCAGACGCTGCAACGCAAGGCGATCGCGGCGCAAGTCAATGCCCTGCTCCTTCTTGAACTCGTCGGCTAGGTAATCGAGGATCTTCTTGTCGAAATCCTCGCCGCCCAAGAAGGTATCGCCATTGGTCGACTTGACCTCGAACACGCCATCGCCGATCTCCAGGATCGAGATGTCGAATGTTCCGCCGCCAAGGTCGTAAACGGCGACAACGCCGCTTTTCTTCTTTTCCAGACCGTAGGCCAGGGCGGCCGCCGTCGGTTCATTGATGATCCGAAGCACCTCGAGACCGGCGATCTTGCCGGCATCCTTGGTGGCCTGCCGCTGCGCATCGTTGAAGTATGCCGGCACCGTGATGACCGCCTGAGTGACCGGCTCGCCAAGATAACTCTCCGCGGTCTCCTTCATTTTCTGCAAGATGAAGGCGCTCACCTGGCTTGGGCTGTACTTGGTGCCCTGCGCCTCGACCCATGCATCGCCATTGTCCGCGCGCACGATGCGATAAGGAACAAGATCCTTGTCCTTCTCCGTTATCGGATCATCGTAGCGACGCCCGATCAGCCGCTTGATGGCGAAGAGCGTGTTCTCCGGATTGGTGACCGCCTGACGCTTTGCCGGCTGCCCGACGAGGCGCTCACCGGAATCGGTGAAGGCAACCATCGACGGTGTCGTCCGCGCGCCCTCGGCATTTTCAATCACCTTTGCGTCCTTGCCTTCCATAACAGCGACGCAAGAGTTGGTGGTTCCAAGATCGATTCCAATAACCTTGCCCATTCTTTCACCTCACTGTCGGCAGAGCTTCGCGGCCCGGCTTGGCGCCGCGCAGGTCCCCTCGTTCGAATTCTCCAAGAATTTCCATATCTCTCAAGTTGCGCGATATATATGCGGGGGCAGTAGAGCGCGCAACCGCTGCTCCGCATTTGCATTTTAACCGTCGCCGCCCGGCGCGCGCGGAGAACGTTCGCAAACCACCGCGGGGGCCGAACCGCCTTCAAGATGCCATGAGCAACCACCGAAACCATGATCGTTTCCGCCAGCTACAAAACGGATATTCCGGCTTTTTACGGAGAATGGTTCCTCAACCGGCTCAATGCCGGTTTCGCCCGTACGGTCAATCCCTACAGCAGACGCTCCCAGACGGTTCTGCTGACGCGGGACAGCGTCGATGGGTTCGTCTTCTGGACGCGCAATGTCGGGCCCTTCCTCGGCGTTCTTGATGAGATGCGGCAGCGGGGCTTTCCCTTCGTCGTTCAGTACACCATCACCGGCTACCCGCGCGCTCTTGATCGGGCCACGATTGCCCCGGAACATGCAGCCGAGCACTTGCACCGCCTGAGCAGGACATTCGGCAAAGCAGTCGGCGTGTGGCGCTACGACCCTGTCGTCATGACGTCCCTGACACCGGCGGACTGGCATATCGACACGTTCGCCCGATTAAGCGGCGCCGTCTCGGGAGCCGTGGACGAGGTTGTGTTGTCGTTTGCGCACGCCTACCGCAAGACCAAGCGCAACCTGAACGCCGCAGGCCGTCGCGCGGGCTTCGACTGGTCGGACCCCGATCCATCCGAAAAAGTCGCGCTCTTGTCGCGTCTCGCCGCCATCGCCGCCGAACATGGAATCACCGCCTCGCTTTGCGGGCAGCCGGAACTGCTGACGACAGGTCTTCGCGACGCGCGCTGCATTGATGCCGGACGGTTGGAGAAGGCGGCGGGGCGCCCCATTGCAGCAACCCGCAAGCCTCACCGCGAACGCTGCGGCTGCTTCGCATCGCGCGACATCGGGGCCTACGACAGTTGCCCGCACGGCTGCGCGTACTGTTACGCTGTCGGCAGCCAAAGCCTCGCCAAGCAGAATTTCGCCCGGCACGGCCCCGACAGCGATAGCCTCGTCGACGCCAGTCAGACGCCCAACCTAACGCGTTTTTAGCGGCGGGAGCTACAGCTAGAGCTTCTCGTCGAAGCGTGATCCCGCCGGGCCCTGTTCCTGATCACCCCTTCTTTCGTAAGCCGTCGCGCCCCCTGCCGGGAACGGCGCGACATTATCCGTAGCCTCCTCTTTCTTGGATTGGGACGCGTCGGCTGGCCGCTCTTTCGGCCCGCCCCGCGACACCCCGACCCGCGATGGCCGAAGCGGTCGATCATGAAGCATGAAACCACGCTCCAGCACCTGCACGACCGTCCCATGAGGAACACGTTCGTCGGGAACCTCGAACATCGCCTCGTGAACATGGGGATCGAAGGGCAGTCCCTCCGCCTCGATGGGCGTCACGCCGTGCCGCGCGAGCACGACAAGCAATTCCTTCTCGGTCATCTCCACGCCCGTCAGGAGAGCTTCAAGGGCAGGATCTCGCTGCCGCGCCTCGGCATCGACCGATCCGGCCGCGCGACGCAGGTTGTCGGCGACGGACAAGAGGTCGCGGGCGAAACTGGAGATGGCGTACTTGCTCGCATCGGCCTTGTCCCTGGCCGCGCGGCGACGCACGTTTTCAGTTTCCGCCAAAGCTCTGTTGTACTTGTCGTTGATGCTCGCGATCTGGCTCTCGGCCTCGGCCAGTCTCTCCGCCAGCGTCGGCTCCTCGGCCGTCTTGAGAGTGTCCGACGTTTGACCGCCCGCCACCTCATCGGTGCCCGCCGTCTTCGTGGCGCCGGCGTCCGCTTGCGTCTCGAAATCCGGGACAGGCTCCTCGCGCTCCGGCGTCTGGTTCTCTGCCGGCTGCCGTGGCTTTGCCTCTTGAGTGTGGTCCTTCGTTTCCGCCATTTTCTGGTCAATCTCCCTCAGCCGATAAATCGGCCGATCAGTTTTGCACTGTAGTCCACCATAGGAATGATGCGGGAATAGTTCATCCGCGTCGGGCCAATCACCCCGATCGCTCCAATGATGCATCGCCGGCTGTCGCGATAGGAACTAACGATCATGGAACAGCCTGCCAAGCTGAAAAGCTCATTACTGGCGCCAATAAAAATTTGCACGCCTTCCGCATTGTCAACGAGGGACAGGATCTTGAGCATGGTCTCCTTGGTTTCGAGAGCCGAAAACAGGCTGCGTATGTGCTCAAGATCACCGATTGCCTGAACATCTTCCAAAAGATTTGCTTGACCGCGAACGATCAACGATCCGTTTTGCTCGCCGCCGGCCCAAATCGCGAGCCCCGACTCGACCACCTTGCTGGCGAGTTCATCGAGTTCGGCCTCATGCGCCTTGAGTTCCAGGAGGATTTCGGCGCGGGCCTCGGAGACGCTGCGGCCGACCAGCCGGGCGCTCAGGTAGTTGGATGCCTCCACCAACGCGGATGGCCGCAGATCCTTGGGAATTTCGACGATCCGATTCTCGACGGCGCCGCTCTCCTGGACCAGAACCACCAAGGCTCGACCCGGACTCAAGTTGACCAATTCGATGTGCTTGAGGGGAGCGTCGGTTTTTGGCGCCATCACCACGCCGGCGCAATGCGACAGCCCCGAGAGCGCCGCGGTTGCCTTCTCCAGCAGCCCTTCGAGGCTCGTGCCGGACCCCGAGCACTGCTCAGTCAGCACCCTTTGCTCTTCACCGGTCAGGTCGCCGATTTCCAGCAAACCGTCGACGAACAGCTTCAGCCCGGCTTCCGTCGGCAAACGCCCCGCCGACGTATGCGGCGAGAACAGAAGCCCGACCTCTTCCAGGTCGGCCATCACATTGCGGATCGTCGCCGGCGACAGGTTCAGCGGCAGCCGCTTGGACAGCGTGCGCGATCCGATCGGCTCGCCCGTTTCAAGGTAGGCATCAACGATCTGCCGGAAGATCATCCGGGATCGCTGATTCAACTCAGAAACAGTCAACGTTCTGGTCGGCACTGGCTTCAACCTCATGCCCGTGGAGAACAAGCATGGCGACTCCCTCCGCTGCAGAACCATGCATGGCTCTCTCCGGCACCATCCCTGCGACTTCGATTTTCCTCGTACTTTCCGAGCGATATGGATTCATCCGCGAATGGAATCTAGTCGCCGGGCCAGCAAGCGTCAACGTGCGGCCTTTACCTCGCCCAAGCGCGGCGCTAGCTTGGCGGTCAACACAAACAACTCTCGGAAATTTTATGAGACCTTCCGGCCGTGCTGCGGACGCCATGCGTCCCGTCGTGTTCGATACCAACGTCAACAAATATGCGGAAGGATCCTGTCTCGTAAAATTCGGCGACACGCAGGTTTTGTGCACCGCGACGGTGGAGCAGCGGCCGCCGTCGTGGTTGAGAGACAGCGGACGCGGATGGATCACCGCCGAATATGGCATGCTGCCCCGGGCGACCTCGGGAAGAACCGACCGCGAAGCGGCGCGCGGGCGCCAGACCGGCCGGACCCAGGAAATTCAGCGCCTGATCGGCAGAAGCCTGCGCGCGGCAACCGATCTCAAGGCCCTCGGCGAGATGCAGATTCGCATCGATTGCGATGTCATCCAGGCCGATGGCGGCACACGGACCGCCGCCATCAGCGGCGGCTATGTCGCGTTGCATCTGGCGTGCCGCCGGCTGGTCGATCTTGGCATCCTCGGCGCCCTGCCCTTGCTCGATCAAGTCGCGGCCATCTCCTGCGGGGTCTACATGGAAACGCCGGTTCTCGACCTCGACTACGCCGAGGACAGCGCCGCTTCCGTTGACGCCAACTTCGTTTTGACCGGGCGCGGCGGAATCGTCGAGATTCAAACGACTGCTGAAACCAAGCCGTTCACCGAGACGGAGTTGACCGCCATGCTGGCTCTTGCGCGCAAGGGCATCGCCGAGTTGATCGCCATGCAACGCAAGGCCGTCTATACCGCCTGAGCGGTGGTGCATCGCGGCCACGATCGAGGATGTTGCCATGACGCGGCAATTCGAAGGCGGCTCGCTGGTGATCGCCAGCCACAATTCCGGAAAGGTTCGCGAGATCCGCGATCTGCTTGAACCGCTGGGGGCGATGATTGTCGCGGCGGCGGACCTTGGTCTCGATGAACCCGAGGAAACCGGCGACGACTTCCGAGCCAACGCGGAAATCAAGGCTCTTGCGGCGGCGCGCGGGGCGCGCCTTCCGGCCCTGGCGGATGACTCCGGCCTTGTCGTCAATGCCCTTGGCGGCGCGCCTGGAATTCATTCCGCGCGGTGGGCCGGACCCGAGCGTGATTTCGCAAAGGCCATGGCGCTCGTGGAAGAAAAAATGCACGGCTGCACGGACCGGCGCGGGAGCTTCACGTGCGCCCTTTCTCTGGCGTGGCCAGATGGGCATACCGAGAGCTTCGAGGGCATTGTCTATGGCCACCTGGTCTGGCCGCCGCGCGGATCGCGGGGTTTCGGCTACGATCCCATCTTTGTTCCCGAGGGTTTGTCGATGACGTTCGGCGAAATGGATCCGCAAGAGAAGCACAAGGTAAGTCACCGCGCCCGCGCCTTCGCCAAACTGGTGGCGGCCTGCTTTCCGTCGTGACGGTGCGCGAGGAGAGCGAAAAGCAGACATATTCGGCAATGCGGCCTGGGTCTCATCCCGGCGGAGAGCCGTTCGGGGTCTACATCCATTGGCCGTTCTGTGTGTCGAAGTGCCCTTACTGCGATTTCAACAGCCACGTTGCGCCGCGCATTGACCAAAAGCGGTGGCGGAATGCGTTGGTCCAGGAACTCGATCATTTCGCCCCGCAAACGGGCGGACGCGTCGTCGCCAGCATCTTCTTCGGCGGCGGCACCCCGTCCTTGATGCAGCCGGATGTGGCTGCCGCGTTGATCGACGCGGTTCAAACCCGATGGCGGGTGGCGGAAGACCTTGAGGTGACGCTCGAGGCGAATCCGTCGTCGGCGGAAGCGAGCCGCTTCGCCGCTCTCCGCCAAGCCGGGGTCAACCGCCTTTCCATCGGCGTGCAATCGCTCGATGACGCAGTCTTGACGTTTCTCGGGCGCCCTCATTCCGCAGCCGAGGCGCGCGCCGCCGTCGCCGCCGCGGCCGGAACCTTTGCGCGGTTCTCCTTCGACCTCATATACGGCTGGGCCGGCCATGAGGCTCGGCGCTGGCGGCACGATCTTGCTGCTGCGATCGAGATCGCCGGAGAGCATGTCTCGGCTTATCAGCTCACGATCGAACCGGGAACATCCTTTCACCGCGCGCGCCTGGAGACGGCCGATGAAGACGCTATGGCCGATCTCTACGAGATGACCACCGACGTCCTCGCGACGCGCGGTCTCGCGCCCTACGAGATCTCCAACTACGCCAGGCCCGGCGCCGAATGCCGCCATAACCGAGCCATCTGGCAGGGCGGCGGCTACATCGGCATCGGCCCCGGCGCGCACGGCCGCCTGACCCGCGGCGGCGTTTGCGAGGCGGTTCAGCAGCACCGGCTCCCCGATCGGTGGCTGAACGCCGTCGAGCGGCGCGGTCACGGAACGGCGCGGCGGACGCCGTTGAGCGGTAGGGAACGGCGCGAGGAATTGCTTCTCCTCGGTCTGCGCCTGACCGAGGGAATCGAACGACAGCGCTTCCAGGCTCTCACGGGCTTCGAGGTGGAGCAGGCGGTGAGCCGGAAAGGGCTTGCGCGAACGCAGGAATACGGTTTTGTCGTTCTCGATGATCGGAGTTTGCGCGTCACGCCCTTGGGGCGGCTCCTTCTCGACGCCATCCTGAGCGAACTGCTTGCCGACAATCGTGTTGACAGTCCGGCTTGACCTTCTGACGTAAGCGTCAGAAGAGTTGTAGGATAGTATTCCTTTACATCTTTAGCGTACTGTGATATGTACGGCGCTGACAGTGGAGAGCGTTGGTTTCCTTTCGGAACGGCAGCTTTCGCCACAGATTTCAATGCATTGCGTTGGACAGGATAATATTCCTAGATTGCTGGCCGCGTCCGCGAAAGCGTCAAGGGCGCAGCCTTCGCCCGACGCAGCCGGAGCAGGTGGACCATGATTGGAAGAGTGATCGCGAGCAGCGCGGAGGGCATCGGCAATGCGGTCTCGAACGTCGTCGGGACGATTTGGGGCAACAAGAGCGAGAAGGATGCCGCGATTCATGAGGAACAGATGGCCGTCCTTGCGCAGTTCGCGGCCGAATTCGCGGGACGCCCGCCGAAAACGCGGTGGGACAGCTTCGTCGACGGCCTGAACCGGTTGCCGCGGCCCCTCATCACGTTCGGCATCGTCGGCATCTTCATTTGGGCGTTCTATGACCCTATCGATTTCGTCGAGTACATGGCCGCGATGGAGGTCGTTCCGGACGAACTCTGGCTCATGTGGCTCAGCATCGTCGCCTTCTGGTTCGGCGGACGTTTCGTCAGCCAGGACCTGCGCAAGCCTAAGGTCACACAGGAGCAGTTGAGTCGCGCCACCGAATTCATGGCGCGGCGCCAGGAGCGAATTCACGGCGATGAGGCCGCGGCGCCAGCGGAAGTCACTCGCGAGACCTTGCCCGCTCCGGCAACCCGCCCGACCGGCGCGTCGATCGACAGCATGATCGATGCGTTGATCAAGCGCGAGGGCGGCTATGTCAATCATCCCGCCGACCGAGGCGGGCCCACCAATTACGGGATCACCCGGCAGACGTTGGCGGCGTGGCGCGGGCGTCCCGTCACCAGCGATGAGGTCAAGTCTCTGACCCGTGCCGAAGCCGCCGAGATTTATCGCGCATCGTACTACTTCGGCCCGAGCATCGACACTCTTCCTGCCGCCATCCAGGCGCACGTGTTCGACATTGCCGTCAACTGCGGGCCGAGAACCAGCATCAAGCTGTTGCAGCGGGCGCTCAATTGCCTTGGCGCCTGCCTGAAGGAAGACGGCTTGCTCGGTCCCGCAACAAGGGCCGCCGTCGCCGCCTATGCCGCTTCGAACATCAACCGTGAGTTGGTCGGCGTCAGACTCCGCTTTTATGATGATATCGTCGCCAACGACCCGAGGCAGCGCGTGTTCCTCGACGGCTGGCGCAAACGCGCCAACGTCTTTCTCACAACGTAGAGCGATGCGCCGAACTCCGCGCCGGGAATCCCTTCCGGTCGCGCAGCACCGCTAGTTTTCAGATTCCGACAAAGCTTTGCGGGGCGTCGCTGATCACGTTGACTCCTTGCGGCGCCACTTCGAGAACGGCAAGGCCGCGCTCGGCGACGCCGCTTGAAGCGAAGCGAAAGATCCCTTCGCTGCCGATAAAGCCGGCGGGCGTGGCGAGCACGTCCGCGTTCAGGTTCTCCGGGCCGACGATCCGGCCGACGATGGCGGCGAGCGCCGTTGCGTCGTACGCCAGCCCCGCGAGCCGCGGCGGCGTCTCGCCGTACGTTTGCGTGTAGTTCTGGACGAATCGGCTGCGCGACCAGGGAGACGGAGCCGCGAACCAACCGCCGATCAGCGCCGACTCTCCGCTGATCCAGGGTTCGTCCCAGGTTCCCGTGCCGAGCAGTTGCGCGCCTCCCGGGGCGACGCCGCTCGCTTCGAGCTGGGATGCGATCGATCTCAGACGGTCACCGCCCTCGGCGATCAGGAGCGCGCGCCCACTATCGCCGGGCGAGGCCGAAGCCCATGACGGATGTGTCGTCAGGGCTTGCACAGCGGAGGTGACGCCGGATGGATCGGTTCCGGCGAACTGGATGTCGGTCAACCGTCCCCCTCCGCGCCGAACCGCCTCCTGGACAGCCTGCACGACGAGATCGCCATAAGCGTTTTGCGGCGCGATCACGGCAAACTCTGCGAAGCCGCGGCCGCTGGCATATTGGATAACCCGGTCGACCTGCTCGCTTGGCGTAAAACCGAGAACGAAAACGCCATTGCCCGCGACCGTGCGGTCCGACGAGAACGAGAGTATGGGAACACCGGCGGCCTGGGCCCAGGGAGCCGCCGCGCGTGTGGATTCCGCGAGCAAGGGTCCGATAATCAGCTTGGCGCCTTGCTCGATTGCCACGCGCGCCGCTTCGGAGGCCCGATGAGGCTCACCCTCGGTATCGAGGATCATGAGTTCGAACGTATCGTCTGCCGAGTCGAACAAGGCCAATTGCGCCGCGTTCAACATTGACCTGCCGAGGTGGGCAAGATTGCCGGAAAGCGGCAACAGCAGCGCGATACGTTCGTCTTGATTCCGCGCCGCATCCTCGCTTGCCGTTCCGGCAGTCCCGGCAGGCAGATAAGGCTGCGCGCTTCCTCCGTCGACCAGATCGATCGTTCCCGCGCCGCTCAGCAACGCGGCGGGATCCGGCTGCGCCGCCGGCACCGGCTGCGGCGTCGCAACGGGGCTTACTTGTCTTTCATCGCCGGTTCGCGAAAGATCGCACGCAGAGATCAACAGAACGAGGATGGCAAGGCATGGCGCGGCGGCGGCGCGAAGCCGGCGAAACAAGAAGTTCATGGGCGGAATCGATACCTTCAAGTCGTCGGGATGCAGCACGCAGACAGCCTAGCGGTCCCACGCCGGAGAGTAAACCTGCGGTTTTTTCCGAGAAGGAAGCTGTTGCCCAGCTTCCCGCCGAGCTGTCGGCCGGCCTTTACGTGGTGGCGACGCCTATCGGCCATGCCGCCGATATCACGCTCCGGGCGCTTGCGGTGCTGCGCGCCGTCGATGTCATCGCCTGCGAAGACACCCGGGTGACGGCGAAGCTCCTCGCCATGTACGGCATCGCCCGGCCTCTCGCCCGCTACGACGACCATACCGCCGCCACAGCCGCGCCTGTCCTGGCGGACAGGATCAAAAGCGGCGCGCGCGTTGCTCTCGTCTCCGACGCAGGCACGCCCCTCATTTCCGATCCAGGCTACCGCCTTGTGCGAACCTGCGCCGACCTTGGTCTCGCCGTCATTCCCGTTCCGGGACCGTCGGCGATTCTCGCCGCGCTTGCCGTCGCCGGGCTGCCGACCGAGCGCTTCCTGTTCGCGGGCTTTTCTCCCGTCCGGGCCGCGGCGCGGCGGCGATTCTATGCCGAACTCGCCGCACTGCCGGCGACGCTCGTTATCATGGAGGCTCCGCACCGGCTGATCGCCAGCCTTGCCGACATGGCTGAAGTGTTTGGAGCGCGCGAGGCCGTCGTCGCCAGGGAGCTGACGAAAATGTTTGAAGAGGTGCGCCGCGGACGCCTCGACGAGCTTGCGCGGGAGTATCGGGCCAGAGAGGCGGTCAAGGGTGAAGTGACGATCGTCGTTGCCCCCCCGTCAGCGCCGACAACGCCCACCCTGGCGGAAATCGATGAACGGTTGCAGGAAGCGCTAAAGGAAGGAACGGTTCGTACCGCCGCCGCCCTGGTCGCCGAAGCAACCGGGTTGCCCAAACGGCATCTCTATGCCCGAGCACTGCAACTGAAGGACCGCCGCGGATGACCAGCCGCACATGACCAGCCACACATGACCAGCTACACAGGGCGCTCGCGGCGACGGGCGCGGCGCTTTGGTTGGATTGCCGAGGCCTGTTGCGCCGGCCTGCTCCGCCTCAAGGGCTTCCACATCATCGCGCGCGATTTCAGGACCCCCGTCGGCGAGATCGATATCATTGCGCGCAAAGGCCGGACCCTCGCCTTTATCGAGGTAAAGGCTCGCGGCGCGGCGACCGCGGAAGTCCTGACGGCACGGCAGGCGCAGAGAATTGTGCGCGCCGCAGAAGCGTTCCTGATGATGCGTCCCGATCTCGCCGGTCTCGACCTGCGCTTCGATTTGATGCTTCTTGAGCGTTGGCGATGGCCCCGGCACTGGATTGACGCGTGGCGCCCCGGGCGCTGAGCGCTCCCCAACCGGAACGCGACTTCTCCGCAGCGCGTCCTTGATTCCAAAAGGCCGGCGGCGGTTAATGGATGTTCCCGCAAGAACGGGCGGATCACCGAGGGAGAGGATTGTGATGGGCTTGGACGTGGCCATTCAGATGGATCCCATCGACGCCATCAACATTGACGCAGACAGCACGTTCGCATTGGCGCTGGAGGCACAGCTGCGGGGGCACGTTCTTTTTCATTACCTGCCGCAGGATTTATCGCTCTCCCATGGCAAGGTCGTGGCGACGGCGCGGCCCTTGAAGGTCCGTAGAGTTCCAGGCGACCATTACACACTGGGCGAGCCTCGGATGATCGACCTCGCCGACGTCGATATCGTGCTGATGCGCCAGGATCCACCATTCGACATGGCCTATATCACGGCGACACACCTGCTCCAGCACGTGCACCCGCGCACGTTCGTCGTCAATGATCCGGTCGAGGTCAGAAATGCACCGGAAAAGCTGTTCGTCGCTCATTTTCCCGAATTGATGCCGCCGACCCTGATCACCTCCGACCGTCAGCTCATCAAGACCTTTCGCGCCGAGTACAAGGACATCATCATCAAGCCACTGTTCGGAAACGGCGGGGCCGGCGTCTTTCACATCGATCCCGAGGACGACAACCTCAACGCCCTCTTGGAAATGTTCACGTCGCTCTACCGCGAACCCGTTGTCGTGCAAGCATATTTGCCGGAGGTTCGCGAGGGCGACAAACGGATCATTCTGATCGATGGGCGCGCCGCCGGTGGGATCACCCGCATCCCCGCCGCAGGAGAGGCGCGCGCCAACCTGCATGTCGGAGGAATGGCGATGGCCACCACGCTGACCTCGCGCGAGTTGGAAATCTGCGAGGCGATCGGACCCGAGCTGAAAAAGCGCGGGTTGATCTTCGTCGGCATCGACGTAATTGGCGGCTACCTCACCGAGATCAACGTGACCTCGCCGACGGGCATTCAGGAGATCGGCCGGTTCGATGGCGTCTCGCTGGAGGCCGACTTGTGGGACGCCATCGAGGAGCATTTCTACGAAACCCGGCCGCAATCCCTATAAGTTCATAAAGCGCGGTCCTCGCCGATCAGTCGCGGAAATCGTCGCTGGTGAACAACGCGATCAACGCGATTCCTTCAGCCGCCAGGTTCTCGCGCGCGCCTTCCAGCCGGTCAATAACGGTGATCGCTTTCGTTACCTGACCCCCGGCCTCGCGGATGGTCGTTGCGGCGTGCAAGGTCGAGCCGCCCGTGGTGGTCACATCCTCGAGAACAACGACGCGCGCGCCCTTGTCGAACTGGCCTTCGATCAGACTTTGCGTGCCATGCTCCTTGACCTCCTTGCGCACGAAAAAACCGCGGAGCGGATGCGATGGGAAACTCTTGGCGCAGACAGCGGCGATAATCGGCACCGCGCCCATCGCCAGCCCCCCCACCGCGTCGACTCTCTCGTTGCGCAGAAGATCGATGATTTCTTCCGCAATCAGGCTTGCCGCCTCGGGGTCGAACAACGGTCGCTTGACGTTGAAGTAGATGTCGCTGATTCGCCCGGAGACCAGCGTCATCTGCCGGCCGCGGATCAGCGCCTGATCTTGGAGAATTTGCCGCAGCCTGCGGCGCCGCGCAGTGCTGTCCGGATAAGGACTCGTCAAGGCTGCCTGTTGCCCCCGTGTGGTTGCCGTCTTGCGCGTCATAGCACGCATGTCTGCGCCGCGCCATCGCGGCCAACGGCATTTGCGCCGCAACGGGGGAACCAACACATTGCTGCGGTGTTGGTATGGCAGAGCTTATAAACCGAGAAAGGTGGAGAGACATGGCCGGTGAAATGGACAAAATGAAGGGCAAGGCGAAGGAATGGGCTGGCAAGGTGACCGGCGACGAGCGCACGGAAGCGGAAGGCAAGACCGACCAAGCCAAGGGCGATGTTAAGGACGCGGCCCACGACGCCAAGGAAAGCGCGAAGGGGGTTGGCGACAGCCTGAAGAAAGACTGAATTTTCTGGGCAGGGTGGCGATAGCCCGCCAGTCTCTAATCTAAAGTCGCGGTAGAACGACGTATTCCCGTAAAAGAAAGAAATAGAGAGCGGCTTGCGCCGACATGGCGTAAGCCGCTTTGCTTTGAAAACGTCTTAGAGCGTGTACAAATAAGCGACGAGGTCGCTCTTTTCTTCCTCGCTCAGCTTCAGGCCGAGGACGAGATTGAAGAATTCGACGGTGTCGTCGAGGGTCAGCAGCCGGCCATCGTGGAGGTAGGGCGGGCTGTCCTTGATGCCGCGGAGCGGGAAGGTCTTGATCGGACCGTCGGTGACCGCCATCCGGCCGTTGATCAGCACAGGCTCGTAAAATCGGTCGGTCCTGAGATCGTGCATGAAGTTGTCGCTGAAGATTGGCGGCGCATGACACTCGGCGCAGCGGCCTTTGCCGAAGAAGATCGATTCGCCCCGCAGTTCGGCCTCGGTTGCCTGCTCCGAATCGAGCCGCCCGAACACATCAAGCTTGGGCGCCGGCGGGAAATCGAGGATCTCCTGGAACTCCGCCATCGCATGCACCTCGCTGCCGCGCTCGAGGAAATTCACGCCTTTCTTCTGGGCGATGACGATATCTCCGTCGAAATAAGCCGCCCGTTGTTCGAATTCGGTGAAATCCTCAACGGTGCGCAGCGCGCGCTGCGAGCCGAACAGCCGTTGCTGGTTGACGCCGCGCAAACTCGGCGTATCGATGCGGCGGCGGAACTCCTGCGGCCGGATATCGCCGACAAGATGGGTCGCGGCATTGGTGTGACCGTTGGTGTGGCAGTCGAAGCAGGAAACGCCGAGGCTTGGCTTTTCAGACCGGCGGTCGTCGGTCATGTTGAATTGTTGCTGCGGGAATTGCGAGACCAATAGCCTCAGCCCTTCGATCTGCTTGGGGTTCAGAATGCCGTTGAACAGGCGATAGAAATTCTGGGTCGTCACCACTTCGCCCTGGGAAACATCGCCCAGGTCGGGACGCGTGGTCAGAAAAATGGCCGGCGGAAATTCGGCAAGAAAATGCGCCGGGATGTCGAACTCCATGTCGAAGCGTTCGAGATCGCGTCCCTCTTGCTCACGAATTTCCTCGATGTGGTGTTCGGGAAAAACCATCCCTCCTTCTTCATGGAAAGGATGGGGAAGAGGAAGAAAGGCTTTCGGCCACAAGCCCTGCTCGCGGATCTCGCTCGGCGACATTTCGGCAAGTTCGTCCCAGGTGACGCCATCGGGAAGCTTGACGCGAACGCCGCCTTGCACCGGCTTGCCCCGGGTCATGGTGACTCCGGATACGGGTTGATCGGAGAGGTCATAACGTTCTTCAAGCAAGGCTCGCGCGCGCTGCGTCACCTCGTCCTTCTCGGCGCTCATTCTCTGAAAAACGTCATCGAACTTCTCTTCGACGACAGGCATGTAGCTCGTCTCGCCGCGCACCGGCACCGGAAGTTCGCCGGGCGCTGCCCGCTCCTGGGTGGGGACATTCTCTTGGGCGGACGCAACGATGCTGGTCGCGAGCGCTAAGCCCACAACCGCGCTGAGAGCCGTGGAACCGGCTAGGCCCAGGTTTCGCGAGTGTCTGGAACGCATGGTTTCCTCCTTTTTCGGTCATGCCAAAGCAACTTGGCGAATCGGGATGCCCACACATTTTTCATATTTTGACCCTCAATTGTAACCTCTCTGGCCGGAAAAGTGTATCCGGAATTGGAGTTATCCGCCTTATTAAAGTTTCTCTGATTGTGGCGGAGGGCTCGGCTCGTCTCGTGTAACGCGGAAACTACTTCACCCTGTGGTTGTATCGGCGCCGCTCACGGGAGCGCGGCGATCATACGTATTTCAGGGCGATGATCAGAGCCGCCGCGGCAAGCAGAGCGATCCAGATGGCGACCGTCAACGCCACCGACTGATGGGCCTCCTTGCGCTCAAACCAGCGGTGCGGCTTGATCCCCTTCAGGAAGAACACGATCTCGGCGGTCAAGATGACGCTAATCACGTTAACCGCGAGCAAGGTGAGCGCGCTCAGCGCCGGTTCCAACTGGCCGTCGCCGAGCATCAGCCCCGCTGTCGCCGCTGGCGGAAGCAGCGCGGCGGCTACCATGACGCCGACCAACGCCGTTGACAGGCCAGTCACCAGGGACAGCGCGGCGGCGGCGCCTGACGCGAGAGCCAGCGCGATGGCGTCGTAATCGACCGTCGTTCTCAGCACGATCTCACGACTGCCGAGATCGACCGGGGCGAGAACGGAGAACGCGGCTGGAAGAAGGATGGAAAGACCGATGCCGACGGCGCCGGTGCGCAACGCGCGCCCCATGAGCACGCGATCGCCAAGGCCGGCGGCGAAGGCAAAGGCAATGTTGGGGCCGAGCAACGGGGCAATCACCATGGCGCCGACGACGACGGCAACATTGTCGGTGATCAACCCAATGCCGGCGACGAGTGTGGAGAGGACAACGAGCAGAACAAAATTTGAGTCAAGCTTGGCGCCTCCGGAGATGGAATTATACAGTTCCTCTCGAGTCGCCGTGATGGACCGCGATTGCTCCGCCTTGCTCTGCTCCTCATCTGCTTCCACCGGCGGCAACGTGGCCTCGACCGGCAGGATTGTGAGACGCCAGCAATCCGCGCTGGCCAGCAGGGAGTGGATACGATCGACCAAAGACTGGCGCTGCATCTGTGCCGTAAGAATCCTCACGCAAACCTGATCTTCATCGCCAACGGCATGAATCTGACAGTCGACTGCGCGATGCTGCTCGGCGAGGGCCAGGAGCGTGTCGACATGACCCTTGGGGGCAATGACCTCGATAATTCTGAATTGCATCGCATGAAACCGTTGCTGTGTAACGTCTTGTGTCGAGAGGCGCGGAATTCGACGGGTATCGCCCTGCCCATATGAGAGATGACGGGCATATGGCCGGCTCGAACGGCCTCGCGCGCCCGCTGTGTCGACGGCATTATCGAGGACAACATCGAGCGCAACAAGCTTCGCAGGTTGTTTGCGGCAAATGCCGATCCGGCACCACGCTTGCCTCGGCCCTCGTGCGCGTTTCCGAGCGCTTACAAGTTCTCTTGCGAAAGAGATGCGCGATGCTGCGACGGCGAGCGCTTGTAGGGCGTTTGATCAAGGGCAAATCATTGCCGGTTTTCACAAGAATGCAGAGAAACGGCTGTAAACTTCTGTGGCGAAGCTACAAAGCCCGCTTATGGGTGATGGCGTTTAAATCACAACTCCAACACTTAATGAAGAATTTGTGAAAACGCGGAGCGCACAATCCCACGCGTGGCTCGACGCCGACGCCAATTTGGCTTACCGGAGAATCCAGGCCCCGCGCTGCTCTTTCATGACCTCGATGACGAACAGTGCTTCATGAAAAAACACGACAATACTTCAATCGAGATAGACAGTGACGTCGCCGGAACCAATAATTAATCCATGGAAAATGATCGTACCATGAAACAGACAAGCCGGATGAGGAAAGTCGAAAACGTTATTAAATCGCCGACGCCAGGAATTAACAGCGTAAGCTTTTGGTATCCCGAATTTGTCGACTCCTCCGCATGGATCGAGCATGCGCCGTTTGCCTTTTGGTTAATGAGTGCGACGAAACCTCGGACGTTTGTCGAGCTGGGAACGCATGGCGGTTATTCCTACTTCGCTTTCTGTCAGGCTATCAAAAATCTAGGCCTGAATACGCGATGCTTTGCCATCGACACCTGGAAGGGCGACGAGCACGCAGGTTTCTACGGAGAAGACGTCTTTCAACGTGTTCAGCATTACAATGAAATCAATTACCGTGCGTTTTCAAGTTTGCTTCGCTCGACTTTCGATGATGCTCTTGCCTATTTCTCTGATGAATCTGTTGATCTTCTTCACATTGATGGCCGTCATTTCTATGAAGATGTGAAGTACGATTTCGAAAGCTGGCAGTCGAAATTATCCGAGCGCGCCGTTGTTTTGTTTCATGATACGAACGTCCGTGAGCGAAATTTCGGGGTCTTCAAGCTGTGGGAGGAACTTTCGGATCGGTATCCCGCCTTTGAATTTCTCCATGGCCATGGTTTGGGGGTGCTTGGCTATGGCTCCGCGCTTCCGCCGGATATCGCGACATTCTTGGAGGCCACCAACGACCCCGCATTTGTACGAGAGATTCGATGCGCCTATAGCCGCCTCGGCAGCGCGCTTGCCGCCGATTTTAGCGCGCGCCAGGTTCACGAGCGGTTGGCGACAAGGCTTGCCGAACATGAGGCGAAAATAAGCGCATGCGCCGGCGAAGTTAAGGCTCGCGAGGCGGCGGCGCGCGCCGCCGCCGCTCAGCTGGCCCAACATGCCGCCGAGAAAGAGCAGGTGGTGGCGCTGCTCGGCGAAGCAAGGACCGACGTCGAGGGGCTCGCCGCCAGGCTGGCTGCGCGCGAGGCCGAAGTGAAGGACCTCGCGGCGAAGTTGACGGCGCGCGAGGCCGAGCTCAGGGATGTCGCGGCGACGCTGGCAGCCCGAGAAGCGGCGCTAAGCCAGATTCTGGCATCGACAAGTTGGCGGATCAGCGCGCCGCTGCGAAGCGTCGGGCGGGCGTTTCCTCTCGCCAGAACACTCGGCCGTCAGTCCTTGCGGATGATGTGGTGGACAGCCACGTTGCGTTTTCACCAGGAGATCGCACCGCGCATCCGCGCCCGCGTCCGCCTGTTGCGTCATCGCCGTCAAGTCATCAAGAGCGGCCTTTTCGATGCGAACTGGTACTTGACGCAAAACCCTGACGTGGCCGAGGCCGGCACTGATCCTTTGACGCATTATCTTCGCGTGGGATGGGCTGAAGGTCGAAGGCCCCATCCGCTGTTCGACAGCGAGTGGTATCTGGCGAACTATTGCGACGTTGCCGACGCACAGATCGACCCGTTCGTCCATTATCTGATGCGGGGCGCGGCGGAGGGTCGCGACCCCAACCCGCTGTTCGACACCGACTGGTATCTGGCGCGGTATCCGGACGTCACTGCGGCGGGGATCAACCCGCTCCTCGATTACATGACAGCGGCGGCGGAAGGGCGCGACCCAGGCCCGCACTTCAGCAGCCTTGGTTATCTGCAGGTCAACCCGGACGTGACCAAGTGCGGATTCAATCCGCTGACGCATTACCTGACTCACGGCCAGAAGGAGGGGCGACGGTTGTCCGAAGACCATCCGTCTCTCGCCGCGCCGCGCGATGACTACGCCCAATGGATCCGGCTTTACGACACGTTGGGCGCGGGTGATCGCGCGGTTCTGGGGGAGGCGGCGGCGCGGCTTGCGGTCAAGCCGCTGATCTCGGTGGTGATGCCGGTCTACAATCC
>CAZRWU010000036.1:0-22618 GCA_964603915.1 uncultured Rhodospirillaceae bacterium | reverse complement strand
GAAAGCCGGAATCGCTCATTGCCGGGTGGCTGCCAGGGCTCGTGAAGAGATTCTTGAAGCGAAGCAGGATGTTCGGCGTGATCGACTTGATGGGCTGCGCGACGATTTGCGGATCGGAGAGCTTTCCCGTGACGCGGAAGTGACCGGCGAAAAAGCCTTGCCCCTCGTTGAACAGTCCGCCGATCAGCGGGATCCTCCCAATCAGGCGGTTGATGGTGTAAGCCGGGATCACGGTGCCTTGCGCTTCGATCCGGTGCGGGACCAACGCCAAGCGGCCCTCAAAAGTGATCCCAAGGGCATTGTTGTTGGCTTCCGCCGAGACAATTGTCGCCATCCCCTTGTGCCAGACGATGTCGCCAACAGCGCGCTCGAAAGTGATTCCTTCGCCCGCCAACGCTTGGCGGATGCCGGAGATCGACAAGGCGTTCAGGACCTTGCCCATCGGCGATGCCTCGGTATCGGTGATACGCTGGCAGGAAAGCCCCGCCCGCATCGGAAGCCCCGGCATCGCGCCATCGCTCTTGCCGGCGATCTCGCAGTAACCGCCCTTGATTCCATCCACCGCGTCGATCGCCCGCAGCAGACCCCCGGTATCCGAAATGCGCGCGAGCAGCGGATAGGCGCCGTTGACGAGCGGGCCGTAACGGAAGCTGAAGGGCTGGGGTCCCGCGATGATATCACGGTGAGCGCTTGCCAAACGCGAAGGGACCAGCGCGTTAACCTCGATGTGCTCCCATCCCGCTGGCGATCGCCGCAAGTGAAGGGCGACATTCTCCAGAAATCGTCCCTCGGCAAATGTCACGCGCCGCAGATTTGTCGCCGAAAGTGATAAACTGCCCGCCATCCGCGCCGCTTCCGCGCCAGGAACGTCACTTTGGGCGACAAAGGGTCCGGCATCGAGCGTACCGCCGCCGACCTCCACCACCACATCGTCGCCGCTCCACTCCATCGCCACCGCCGAGAGCGCGCTGCCGGCAAACGCCAAGGAATCAAGTTCGAGCCAGCCATTCTCTCCCGAAACATCCACTGCGCCCGTTCCCGCGCTTTTCAGCGAGCCCGCGCTCACCTGTACCTGCGTGAGGCGGATCAGGTCGTCCTCGACCGCAAGCTCCGCCGCGATTTCGCCCTGGGAGCCCGCCTCCTTGCGCCAGTGCAGCGGAGCGAGCGCGAGAGTGGCGGCGGTGAGGTCGGCGCGGGCCTCGATCGTACCGATGCCGCCGCGCGCGAACGTCGCGTCGAGGACAAGGGAAAGAGGGCCGCGAACGAAAGGATCGAGATCCACGCCGAGCGCCGCCCGCGCCGCTTCATCGAGGCGATCCGCCGTGATTCGCGCCTTCGTTGCGAACGGAGACTCGGCGGTGAATGCTTCCATCCAATCGACTTCAATGGGAACGCCATTAATCTCGATGGGTCCGACGACATGCGCCCTGTCGGTATTCACATCGAGATCGAGCCGACCGTTGCCGGCGTTGAAGCCCGGATGGATTTCTTGGATGGAGGCGTCCTCGATCTGCCCCACGAAATGCAAACCAACATCCTCGATGGCCACATCGCGTTTGAGCGGCACCGTCACCGTCATCCGGCCGGCAAACGACCCGCCGGTGTCGGCGGACAGAATGTCGACCTTGGAGACCAGACGGAACCGGGGGTGTGCGAGAAGATCCATGGCGTCGCTGACGGCTCCGTCAATGCCTAAGCTGATGGCGGCAACTTCCTCGCGCTGTTCGAGGCCGGTGATGTCAACCACCACATCCTTAACCGCGAGGCCCTGCGATAGCCCTTCGACAGCTTGCAGATGCAGACCCATGCGGTCGAACACGCCTGTCCCCTCGAGCCCGAGGACGGTCGGCACCTCGCGGAGATACTGAACCTCCAAACCGTGGTAGCTGAGCATGCCGTCGATCCGCTCCACCTCGATCGCCGCGCCGCTTCCATCATGCGGCGCGCGGATGCTGAACTCCGCAAAGAGACTGTCGAGCGAGCCCGCCACGATATTCCGCGTGACCCACTTTCGGGCCCCTTCGGCGAGGCCCTGAGGCCAGTACCGCACCGATTCGGCCATGGCGAGATTCTTTAGCGTGAGGGCGCCGGCGAAGGTTCGCGCGTCCCTCAGTTTTTCAACGACACCGCCCAAGGCAAGGACCGGACCGGGTGCGTCACCGACGCCAAAGTCTACCACGGCATTGTCGATTTCAAGACGTTCGCCATCCAGCCGGCCTTCCGCCCGCGCCGCGCGGATATGCACGGGATCGGGAAGCCGGGGGTGCGAAAGCATGCCGGCGCCAGCTTCGATGTGGAACGCCAGCACCGGCCGCAACACCGGCGCGTGCGGATTCATTTCGAGCGCAACCGTTCCATGGAGCGGCACATCGGCCGCGGCGAACTCGGCGAGATCCGGTTCATAGCCCGGAAGCAAACCCGGAAACAGGCCCGAGAGGTCGCGCGGGCGTAGATCGGCAAACGATGCCTCGACTTCTAGCCCCCGATCCGGCGCGCCGTAGGACAGTTCAGCATTCACATGTCCGACGGCATCGCCGATCGCGAGATTCACCTCCGCCTGCCCGATCAATCCCGCGCCGCCGCGTTTCAGCATGAAATCGACCATGGGCAAGCGCCAGTCCATCTTGGCGACGGCGTCCCTAATCAAAACGCTCCCGCCGGCAACCCGAACGCGGCGCAGATAGCTGAGTGGCCGCGAGGGATTCTCAGGCGCAAGCATATCTTCGGCGATTGCCCGCATCGCCGCCGTCGCATCCCAAGCCGCGCCGTCGTTTTCGAGTTGCAGCGGTGCGCCCGCGATCATCAGCGTTCCGTCGCTGCGGCGTATCAGAATCGCGCTTGGCTGCTTGATCTTGACGGCGGTCAGGGCGATCGCGCCATGGAAGAGGGCCCGCAGACTGACGTCGATGCCAACGGCCGGGAAACGCGCAAGAATAGAGCCGTCGCGCTCCTTGATCGCGACCTCCGTCGCATGAAGGCCGATGCTGCGGTCCTCTCCATCCCAGGCGATGACGATATCTTCGACCCCGATGCCGAGTTCGGGAGGGAGAACAGCCAAGTACGACTTGACCGCAGGCAGGAGAAACCGGACCGAGATAGGTTCTTCAGCCGCGCGCCAGATCAGCAAGGCGGCAAGGGCCGTCAGAACGATCAAGGCGCCCACGATCAGTCTCACGACCGCCCGCCCCGTCCGTCGCATCGTGAAAGCGATCCCCGCTCTTGAGGATCCAGTCATCAGCCGCCCGGAATTTTCCAGGATCAGCCGGCTCGGACCGTGCGAGCGGCGCGCATCATGTCGACGAAGCGTTCGAACAAATAATGAGAATCCTGCGGTCCCGGTGACGCTTCCGGGTGGTATTGGACCGAGAAGGCCGGCATTCCTTCGACGCGGAGGCCTTCGTTGCTGTCGTCGAACAGCGATACGTGCGTCTCGATAACCCCCTGCGGCAAACTTGCCCGATCGACTCCGAAACCATGGTTCTGCGACGTGATTTCCACCCGTCCCGTTGTCAGATCCTTCACCGGCTGATTGGCGCCGTGATGGCCAAGATGCATCTTGTACGTTTGCGCACCCAGCGCCAGCGCCAGCATCTGATGGCCGAGACAGATGCCGAAAATCGGCAAGCGTTTTTCAAGCAGCGCCTGAATCATGGGAACCGCATACTTGCCTGTCGCCGCGGGATCGCCCGGGCCGTTCGACAAGAACACGCCGTCCGGCGCGTGCCGCAGGATGTCTTCGGCGGAGGCGGTGCCCGGCACGACAGTCACCCGACAGCCGGCGTCGGCGAGGCACCGCAAGATATTCCGCTTGGCGCCATAATCGACGGCGACGACGTGATGCAGCGGCGCGGATTGACGGCCATAGCCTGATCCCAGCGCCCATGACGTCTCTTCCCAGGAGTAGGTCTGGCGGCACATCACTTCCATGGCGAGATCCGCGCCTTCAAGCCCCGGCCACTGTTGCGCCATGAACTGAAGCGCGCCGATGTCGATATTTCCGTCCGGCACATGGATCACCGCGGCGTTTGGCGCGCCGCCGTCGCGGATGCGACGGGTCAGCGCGCGCGTATCGACGCCGGTGACGGCAACGAGGTTATGAGAAGAAAGCCAACGGTTTAAGTGGGAAGTGGCCCGCCAGTTGGATGGTTCGGTGATGGCCATGCGCAGCACACAGCCGCGGGCGGCCGGGGTTGCCGTTTCAATGTCCTCCGAATTGGCCCCGACATTGCCGATATGCGGAAAGGTGAAGGTAATGATCTGCCCGGCATATGATGGATCGGTCAGGATCTCCTGGTAGCCGGTCGTCGCCGTATTGAAACAGATCTCGCCGATCGCGACGCCAACCGCCCCGGCGCCACAGCCCCAAAACACGGTTCCGTCGGCCAGAACCACAGCCGCGTTCGCGCGGGTAGAATGAGGGCGTGGGCTGGCGGCGCACGGAGATGAAGGTTCGGGCATTTCGATCGCTTCGGACATGAACGAGCATTTCTCCTGGCGCCCTCGGACGCCTGTAAAATCAGTTATCGTTCGCCAGGGTCAAGCCGAACTGCCGCATTGGCAACGCCGACTCGCCGGGAAGTGTAGAATCGGCCCGCCATCAGGGCCAGTCGCGGGGCTGTTGGCGCACAGGTTCTTGCGGCTCATTATATATGGTTTACTGTTGCCGTTGCGATGGCCGTGCCATCGCCGTGATCGATTGAAATCGAGAATAGTCGGCCAAGCGGATAGCGCATGACGCTGCGAGACCAGATCAACGAAGCATTGAAGTCGGCCATGCTGGAGAGAGATGCAACGGCAGTGGCGACTGTACGCCTGATCCTGGCCGCGCTCAAGGACCGGGACATAAGCGAACGCAGTCGCGGCAATCCCGAGGGTCTCAACGATGCGGAGATCCTCGAGCTGCTGCAGGCAATGATCAAGCAACGGGGCGAGAGCATGCGCCTTTACGCCCAAGGCGGCCGCCCGGAACTCGCCAAGCAGGAAGCCGACGAAGTGGAGGTCATCAAGCGGTTCCTGCCCGAACAGATGAGTCCGGACGCCGTGGCCACCGCAGTCGATCAGGCGATCGATGAAACGGCAGCGAGCAGCTTGAAAGATATCGGACGGGTCATGGGAGTTCTGCGACAACGTTTTCCTGGGCGCATGAATTTCGCCAAGGCGGGCGAGATGGTCCGCCAGCGCCTCGGCTAGAATCATTCCGATCGGGCCCCGCCTTGCATTTGAGCTTATGGTTGTTCAAGAACAACTTTTTTACTTTTTTTGGTATAGAAAACCTGTCGTATGCCGCTTTCCATTAATGTACGTGGCGCAGCATTAGAATATTCCGTTCAACAAGATGGGCGCCAGTTCACAATAACGAGGAACCCTCACCAGTGATGGCGGCAGAGCCACAAGTGGGGGAACGATGACCATACCGGCTTCCTTTCTGGACGATCTTCGCGCGCGTGTCAGCCTTTCCGAAGTTGTCGCAAGGCGCGTCCCGCTGACCCGGCGCGGCCGCGACCTGCTCGGCCGCTGTCCGTTTCATCAGGAGAAGACACCCTCGTTCACCGTGTTCGACACCCACTACCACTGCTTTGGCTGCGGCGCCCATGGCAGCGTTTTCGACTTCATCATGAAGACGGAAGGCCTGGGTTTTCGTGAGGCTGTCGAAAGGCTGGCTGTGGAGGCCGGCGTCGCGATTCCGGAGGATCGCCCGCAGCAGCGCGATCAGGCGATACGCCGGCGAGGCCTGCAGGAGGTGGTCGAAGCCGCCGCACGCCACTACGAGACCATGCTGCGGATGCCGGCTGGCCGCGACGCTCTTGCCTATCTTCATCGCCGCGGCGTCGGCGAAGACCTGATCAAGCGGTTTCGCCTGGGTTATGCGCCGGATACGCGCGGCGGCTTGCGGGCTGAGCTGACGCGCGCCGGTTTTAATGACAAGCTGATGATCGAGGCAGGGCTGCTGATCCAACCCGAGGACGAGAGCCGCGCACCCTACGACCGGTTCCGCGGACGCGTGATGTTTCCAATCGGCGACCGGCAAGGACGGATCGTGGGGTTTGGCGGGCGCGTGCTGGCGGGCGGCGAGCCGAAGTATCTCAACTCGCCGGAGACTCCCCTGTTTCACAAGAGCCGGCTGCTCTATGGACTGACCGACGCTGCGAAAGCCGCTCGCGACGCCGGCACGCTCGTCGTCGCCGAGGGCTACATGGACGTGATCGCGCTCGTCGGGGCGGGATGGGCGAATGCGGTCGCGCCCTTGGGCACCGCGCTGACCGCCGAACAGATCGGCGAATTGTGGCGAATCGCGCCTGAGCCGATCATCCTGTTCGATCCCGATGCAGCCGGTCAGCGGGCGGCGATGCGGGCGGCGGAACGGTCGCTGCCATTGCTGAAGCCTGGCTACGGACTGAGGTTTGCGTTTATCGAGACCGCTACGGGAGACGATCCGGACGGCGTCGTGCGGCGCTACCCGCCCGAGTTCATCGCTCGCGCTCTCTCGGCATCGCTATCCCTTGCCGATGTTTTGTACTGGGCGGCGGCGGAGGGCAAGCGGGCGGATACACCCGAAAAGAAAGCGCGCATTCAACGACAGCTTGAGGATCAGGCGCGGCTTATTGCCGATCCCTCGGTGCGCGCCTACTTCATCGCCGATTTCAAGAAGAGATTGTGGGACCGTGGCCGGCGCGCCGGTCGCGGCGGCCACGATCGGCGGGCGACCGCGCGCCCCGTCACCGGACTCGCCGGTCATGTGACCCAAATGTCACAAGGTCACCGGAATACACTGCGTCAGCGCGAGGCGATTCTTCTCTCGGTTCTCGTCAACAACCCCGGGGCCTTCGATAAAGTTGGTGAACGCCTTGGATTTATGAGCTTTTCCGATCCCGATCTTGACAAGCTGCGGCAAGCGCTCCTGGACACGCTGGGGGCGGGAGCCGGTCTTGACTCCCAGCATCTGGAAAGCCACCTCAGAAGCTTAGGGCATTCAACCGCCCTTGATTCGATCATGACCGCATGGACCTTTGAACACGCATTTTTTTCACGGCGCGGCACCGCGCTTGAAACGGCGGTCGAGGGATGGGAAGAAACTTACGCTTTCTATATGCGCGAGAGAATCAGAACGGAAATCAGCGCCGAAAAACGAGAGCTGGCTCGCTTCATCGAAGGCGAATGCCGGGGTCTTGACGGTTCTTCCGAGGGGCGGGCGACGAAGCAACGCTATGCCTACTTCGAAGCGCTGAAGAATGAGGAACAGCGTGGCAAGGAAGAACCTTTGCAAGAGCTGCTGAAACCGGGAGCGGACAGTTCCGCTAAAAAATGACTTTGGCAAGACTGAGCAACGAAGACGCCGGCGCAATCGGCAAGATTTAACTGGGAACAGGGGCAAATGGTGGCATCGCACGGTATCGCGAACATGAGGAGCATGGGCTAGATGTCGAACAAAGCCACGGCGGGCGCTGAAATCGCGCAAACGCAAGAAGAGACCACGGACAGCCCACTTCTGGACACGTTGGGCACGGGAATCAAGAAGATGATCGGCCGCGGCAAGGAGCGCGGCTTTATTACGTACGACGAGCTCAACGACGCGTTGCCGCCGGATCAGGTGTCGAGCGAACAGATCGAAGACACCATGACCCTGCTGTCGGAGATGGGCATCAACATCGTCGATGCCGAAGAGGGCGAAGAGGCGAGCGCGTCGGCCGAGGTGGCGGACGTTGAGGTTCCCGCCGGCAATGTCGATGAGGCTGACCTGGGTCGGACCGACGATCCGGTACGGATGTACCTGCGCGAGATGGGCAGTGTCGAGCTGTTGTCGCGCGAGGGCGAGATCGCCATCGCCAAGCGGATCGAAGCCGGGCGCGAGATGATGATTGGCGGCATTTGCGAAAGTCCGCTGACCATTCGGGCGATCATTCAATGGCACGACGCGCTGCTTGAAGGGCGCATGGCGTTGCGGGACGTCATCGATCTGGAAACAACTTATGGCGTCAATACCTCCGACTCGGGTTCGGCCGAAGGCGGTCAAGCCGACAGCCCGTTGAAGGGGGAGGCCGAAGATCACCTTGAACTCGAGGACGAGAAGTGTGCTCGCGCAGGGCAACCGGCATCGTCCGTGCGGATCAATGGGCAAGACGACGGCGAGGTGCGCGACAAGGAGGAGGACGAGGCGGAAATCGTCGGCTTTGACGCCGACGATGGCGAGGCGTTCGACCTTGACGGTGAAGAGCGGGAGGCACGGCACGGCGAGGGCGAGGGCGAGGACGACGATGATGACATGGAATCCGTCAACCTGTCGTTGTCGGCGATGGAGAACAGCCTGAAGCCGCTTGTTCTTGCCACGTTCGAGCAGATCGCGAGTACGTACGCAAAGCTGCACAAGCTGCAAATGCACCGAATTCAGGCGCTCGAGAAAGGCGAGGAGATCCGCGCCAGCGCGGAAAGGCGCTATGAAAAGCTGCGCCACGAACTGGTCGTTTTGATGGAAAACGTGCACCTCAACAATGCGCGCATCGAGCAGTTGGTGGAGCAGCTTTACGACTTGAACCGCAAGCTGATCGGCCTTGAGGGCCGCCTGATGCGGATCGCGATGGATTGCAAGATCAAGCGCGAGGACTTTCTCCAGCATTACTTCGGCAATGAGCTTGCGCCCGATTGGCTGGCGACGGTCAGCAAGTTACCCGGCAAGGGCTGGCAAAAGATGAAGGCGCATGAGGCTCAGATCGAGGCTACGCGCCGCGGCATCGCAGAGATCTCGCATGAAGCCGGCCTGCCTGTTTGCGAGCTGAGGCGGATCGTCGCAACAGTGCAAAAGGGTGAACGCGAGGCCGGCAAGGCCAAGAAAGAGATGATCGAGGCCAATCTCCGCCTTGTCATTTCCATCGCCAAGAAATACACCAATCGTGGTTTGCAATTTCTTGATCTTATTCAAGAAGGCAACATCGGCTTAATGAAGGCCGTGGACAAATTCGAGTACCGTCGCGGTTACAAGTTCTCAACCTATGCGACATGGTGGATCCGCCAAGCGATCACCCGCTCGATTGCCGACCAAGCGCGCACCATCCGCATTCCCGTGCACATGATCGAGACGATCAACAAGCTGGTGCGCACCTCGCGCCAAATGCTGCACGAAATCGGCCGTGAGCCGACGCCGGAGGAGTTGGCGGAAAAGCTGTCGATGCCGCTGGAGAAGGTGCGCAAGGTCCTCAAGATCGCGAAGGAGCCGATCAGCCTGGAGACGCCGATCGGCGATGAGGAGGACAGCCATCTCGGCGATTTCATTGAGGACAAGAACGCCGTGCAGCCTCTCGATGCCGCCATTCACGGTAATCTGCGCGAGACCACGACCCGGGTGCTTGCCTCGTTGACGCCGCGAGAAGAGAGGGTGCTGCGCATGCGCTTTGGCATCGGCATGAACACCGATCACACCTTGGAAGAGGTCGGGCAACAGTTCTCCGTGACGCGCGAGCGCATCCGCCAGATCGAGGCCAAGGCGTTGCGCAAGCTGAAGCACCCGAGCCGCTCGCGCAAGCTGCGCAGCTTCCTCGACTACTAATCCGTCAGGGGATTTTGGGCCCGTAGCTCAATTGGTTAGAGCCGGCCGCTCATAACGGTCTGGTTGCAGGTTCGAGTCCTGCCGGGCCCACCACCTCGGTTCCCGGGTCGCGATCAACTTTTGTCCGCAATGCCGAGGCAGGTTAGCAGCTTTTCGCAGGATTATGGCGCCGCCGTGGCCAGCTGTTGGCGCAGGCCATAAACGAAGACACTGCCCCACAACACACCGACGACGACCAGCGCGAGCGGATCGAACCAATGCGCGGCAGGATCGACGGCGGCGGGCCTGATCAACCACAGCATGTAGGCAAGGTGGTGGAGCAGGAGAAGGCCGCAGGCAATCATCATCCGCGCCTGGCCGCGGTGCCGCGGCGTCAGCAAGGCCATGGCCAGGATCAACGTCGGAATCACGATGCCGAGATTGAGCAGGCTCCAGCCGTCCTGGCGGACGAGGTACCACCTAACCTCATGAGGAAGATTGGCGAACCAGACGATCAGAAACTGCGAAAACCAGAGCCACAAGGCAACCAGCGCCAGCGCCAGAAGGGCCTTTGCGAGACCCCGCGTCTGATCCGGCGACAGCATGCCGGGACGCGCCAAGTCCACCACGCTCACCAGCGCCAGCGCCCCCAAAAGCTGGCTTACGCCGAAAGCCATGCCAAAGAGACTTGACCACCACTCCGGCTGCCGGGAACCGACCCAGTCGATGGCGGCGAGACTGACGGTGGCGCTCAGGACAACAAGGCCAAGGGCGCTGGCGCGCCGGTGGAGGCCAGGTCTTGCGATCCACAGGGCGAGGCCGATCCAGACGACAAAGAAAACGGCGCTCCGGACGAGGACCCACGTCTGCTGAAAATACGACACGCGATACGACGGCAACATGGGCTCATCGGCGAAACCCGGTCGCGCCCATGGATAAAGATCGCTCAGGCCGAGCAGCAGCGGCAAGGCGAGGAGCGCTGTCAGCGGCAGGGTCCGCGCGCCTGCCTCCAGTTCATCGCGAAGCGGATGCAGCCAGCTTTCCTTGAACAGGTGACCGATCATGAGAAGACCAAGGCAGCCGAGGGCGAGGCCGGTCACAAGCACAAACGCCAGCAGCCATGCCTCGAAAACCCCGGCAGTCATTCGATGCCCTCCGGCAGCAACAATCGGTCCTCATCTGGCAGCGCGTCGAGAGGAAGCCCCTGGCTGAGCTGAAGCGCCTTGATATAGGCGGCGATCGCCCATCGGTCCTCGGGTTCGACCTGATTGGCGTATGAATACATATCGCCCTGCCCTTCCGTGATCACCTTCACGATCCGATCAAGGGAAATCGTCTGCAGGCGCGCCGTGTGGAACGACGGTGGAGCGGGAAACCCATGACGGACGACCATCCCGTCGCCGCGGCCCGTACGGCCATGACAGACCGCGCACAATGCGTCGAAGAGTTCCCGACCTTCCCGCAGCATGGCGAGATCGATCGGTTGCGACGCGACCTCGGCCGCAGCCCGATCGAACGCGCCGCGCGGCACGCTTCCCGGCGGGATCGGCGCGGTGGGCGGCAGCGCCTCTCTCGGGTGCTGCTGCATTGGATCGTCGCATGCCGCGATGACCAACAGGACAGTCAAGCCGATGAGAGCCGCCCGTTTCACCATGGCACCTCCGCTACGCTGTGCGGTCCCAGCGTTTCGAGGAACTTCCGAGTGCCGTCGATGGAAAAGGAGGGATCATCGCTGGTAATGCAAAGGAAGAAGCCGTCCTGTGTCGCATGCGCGAAATCAGGGGCATTGAACATCGGATGATGAAAGCGCGGAAGCCGATTCAACGCAAACATCCCCAGGACCACCGCCAAGGCGGCGGTCAGAATGGCGAGAAGCACGGTCGCCGGCAGAAACGCCGGCCAACTGTGCAGCGGCCGGCCGCCGACGTTGAGCGGATAATCGATGGCGTTCATGTAGACCTGCGCGACATACATGAGCCCACCGCCAGCGAGCGCTCCGGCAAGCGCGAGCAATGGCAGCAGCAGCGAACGCCGGCCGGCAATCTCATCCAGCCCCTCCACGGGAAAAGGACTGAAAGCCTCGACCCTCCGGTATCCCTCTCGACGCGCCGCGCTCCTGGCGGCGAGCAGTTGCTCCGGCGTCGTGAAACGCGCGATCAACCCGTACGGACTGTTCATGACGCTCATGACTCCGCCAGCTCCCGCCGCTCACGGCGCACATGCCGTTGATGTTCCTCTTTTATCTCGAACATGACGATGACGGGCAAGAACCGAACGAACAGAAGCATGAGCACGGCGAAGAGGCCAACGGTGCCAATCAGCAGCATCCATTCGGCCAGCGTCGGCTGATAATGACCCCAGGCCGAGGGCAGATAGTCGCGATAGAGCCCAATGATGACGATTGAAAACCGGTCGAGCCAGATACCGACGTTGACGGCGATCGCGATGACAATCAGCGCGGCGAAGCTGACCCGTATCCGCTTGGCCCAAAGCGCCTGGGGCACAGCAACGCTGCACAGGAGCGCACCCCAGTAGATCGGCGCAAACTGCCCACCCACCCGGGCGAGAAAGGAGCTGCGGGCGAACGGATCGCCCAGCCACGCACTGAACGCCTCGTCAAGATAGGAGTAGGCAAGCACGACACTGACGGCGAGAAGAAGCTTGGCCATCATGTCGATGTTCTCGCTCGTGATAAACGATTCCAGGCGAAGCGAACGGCGCAGGACAAGCGCGATGAGGAGCACGGTCGCCAAGCCGGAGGAAAGCGCGCTCACCACGAAATGGAAAGGAAACCGCATCTGGTGCCAGTCCGGCACCAGCGTCACCGCGAATTCGAAAGCGACCACGCTTTGCATCACCAGGATCAGCGGCACGATCAACGCGGCGAGGATCCGGTAGGCCAGCTGATGGTGGTACCACTGCCGGTCGGAACCTCGCCAGCCAAGAGCAAGCACCCCGAAGACTAATTTCGATTTTCCGCCGACCGCGCGATCGCGGAGGTTGGCGAGATCGGGTATGAGACCAACGTACCAGAACAAGGTCGTCACGATGATGTGGCTGGTAATGCTCCAGAAATCCCAGATCAGAGGGCTGCGGAACTGAGGCCACACTTCGAACGTCGGCGGATAGGGAAAGACCCAGTAGAACAGCTCGGGACGGCCGAGGTGGATGATCGGGAAGATGCCAGCGCAAATGACCGAAAACAGCGCCGCCGCCTCGGCAAAGCGGTTGACCGCCGTGCGCAGCCTGTGGCGGCGCAGCGCGAGGATGACGGCGATCAGACTGCTCGCGTTGGCGATGCTGATCCACCACGCATAGTTGATGAGATCGAAACCCCAGACGAATGGGACATTGGTCCCCCACACGCCGATGCCGAACACGAAAAGCTCGACAAGGGCGTAGATCAGCACCGCGAGCAGAATCAAAGCGCCGACGAAGGCGGCGCTCCAACCCCAGCCGAGCCGCGGATGAAGAACGCGGTCGGCGACGGGCGCTGTCAGGCTCGCGGGAGCCCCGCTCACAGGTCTTCTCCGCCATGCGGGTCAATTCGATCGTCGTCAGAGTCGGGCAGGCGATCCACTGCCACGTCATGAGGGACGTTGATGATGCGACCAAGATAGGTGGTCCGTGGCCGCGTGTTCAGTTCTCCCAGGAGGGCATAGTTGCGGGAGTTCGTCTTCAAGCGGGCGACGGCGCTCTCGGGATCATTGATGTCGCCGAACACGATCGCGCGCGTCGGACAGGCCTGCTGACAGGCGGTGACGATCTCCCCATCCTCGATCCGCCGGTTGTCCTGCTTGGCGGCGATCCGGGCGGCGCTGATGCGCTGAACGCAGTAGGTGCACTTTTCCATTACTCCCCGCCCCCGCACCGTAACAGCGGGATTATGTGCGGAGGCAGGCCGCGCCGTTTCCCCTTGCGCGTAGTCGAACCAGTTGAAACGGCGCACCTTGTAGGGGCAGTTGTTCGAGCAGGTACGGGTGCCGATGCAGCGATTGTAGATCATGTCATTGAGACCCTCGCTGCTGTGCACCGTCGCGTTGACGGGACAGACGGGCTCGCACGGCGCCTTCTCGCAGTGCATGCACAGCACCGGCTGAAAGTAGGTCGCCGGGTCTTCAACCGGGCCCTCGTAGTAGCGGTCCACGCGCAACCAATGCATTTCACGGCCGCGCGCCACTTCGTCGGCGCCAACGACGGGCGTGTTGTTCTCGGCTTGGCAGGCGACGATGCAGGCATTGCAGCCGATGCACGCGTCGAGATCGATCGTCATGCCCCATGCATGCCCGGGATAGGGCCAATCGGGATAAATCGAAGAGGCCGGCTCTGCGGTCATCCGAGCTGTGTCCGGCAAGGCATCCAGCGCTTCCGCGGCGACGACCCGTACGAGATCGCGTCCGCCCATGCCGTGGTGTTCCTGGGTGCTGACAAGGGGTGCGCGCTCGCCCGTGGCCGTAACGCGGGCGCCGCTCGCCAACCAAGGAGCATCCGCGGGCCTTATGGCGTAGGCATCGAAGCCGACGCCGCTGCCGACCCGGCCGGCGTAAGTTCGCCCATAGCCAAGAGGGAGCGTCAACGCGTTCTCGGCATGCCCTGGCGCAATCCATACCGGCGCCCGGATGCTGCGGCCGCCAAGCTCGATGGCGATGACGTCGCCGTCGCCGACGCCGAGCGCCGTTGCCGATTGCGGTCCGATCAGCGCCGCATTGCCCCATACCAGCTTGGTCAGCGGCTTTGGCAATTCCTGGAGCCAACCGTTGTTGGCATAGCGGCCATCCCAGACGCCCGGGTCCGGCGCGAACATGACGGTGAAGTCGTTTGAGCGATGAGCTGCCGAGCGATTGTCCGCGCCAATGCCCGCGGCTCCAGCCGGCCCGGCTTCGCCGGCCCAGTCAGCGCGCACCATCCGCGGGCGGGGCGCATGTGCGGTTCCCTGAATCACGCCGTCGTGGAGCGCTTCGGTCCAGCGTGTCGCGAAGCTGTCCTCCCCCTGCCCCCGCCATTGCCGCCGCCAGTATCTGCGCACCATTTCATCGCCGGGTAGCGCCTCGCCGAGCAAAAGCGCCAGAACTTCATAGGGGTTGCGGCAGGGCGCCGGCGGCGAGCGCACCGGCTGCCTCAAGCTCGCCGTGCCATCGAAGGCGAGCGCGTCGCCCCAGCTTTCCAACGCATGGGCTTGCGGCAAATGCCATCGGCAGACTTGTGCCGTTTCATCAAAATACAGTCCGAGATGGACGGTGAACGGAACCGCCGCCAGGGCCGCCGCGAAAGCGAGATCCGCTGGCGCGGTGTATGCGGGATTGCTGTCCAAAATGAAGAGATGGCTGACGCCGCCGGCGGCGATGTCCGCGGCCAGCTCGCGCAGAGAATTCCCTTCAGCGGCGGGCCGCCGGGCGACCGGATCGATGTGGAAGACAGTCGTTCCCACAGCTGCCAAAGCTTCGTTGATCGCGTGCGCCAGCGCATGCACCACGGGCGGCTGCTGCGGGCCTGCAATGACGATGGCGCGCGAGCCCGCGCGGCGCAGATCTTCGACAACTCGCTCGATCGGAGCCGGCGGCGCCGGTCGAGCGTCATGAGCGGCGCCGGGAATATCGAGCGACGCGGCGAGGGCGTGCGCCAACGTCACGATATCGTCCGGGGACAGGACGAAGCGGCGATCGGCCTTGGCGCCAGTCAGGGTCGGGCTGCTCTCCGCCACATACAATCGCGGCACGGCCGGCGCGTTGTTCCTGCGCGCCGCGGCAAAGTCCGCGGCATAACGGAGGTGGCCCGGCCCTGAGCCGAGGAAGTCGGCATCGAGAGCGACAATGACATCGGCGACGGAAAAATCGTAAACGGTGTCCACCGCTTCTCCGAACGCAAGGCGCCCGCCCGCGTGGACGTTGTCGTCGCCGATCGGCTCATGGTCATGCCAACGCGCCTCGGGAAATGCTGTCAGGACGCCGTCGATCAACGCGGCAAGCGTCGGCGACGTCACGGCGCCGGTCAGAAGGCGCAGGCCATCGCCTCGCCGCGCCTGCAAAAGCGCCCGCTCCCGCGTCAACGCCGCCGTGAAGGCATCGAAAATCGTCTTGTGGCCGCCCTGGCGGACATCGCCGGATCGATCCGGATCATAAAGGCTGAGAAGCTCGGCCTGCATGAACGGGTCGGTGGCGCCAAGGCTGGCCGGGTGCAGCGAATTGCCCTCAATCTTCGACGGATGGCCGTCATGGCTTTCGACCACAACGCCTCTTGCGAACCCGCCAAGCTCGAGCGTGGTGGCGAAAAACATCGGCACGCCCGGCGTATGTCCAGGCAAGCCGGAATCCCGCGCGGCAACCACCCCCCCAGGCGCGGCGTCATCGCAAGCGGAGAGGCCGGCCAGCGCCAGCGAAGCCCCCATCAGCCGCAGGGCATCGCGACGATTGATCGTCAGAAGACCGCTGGTGTCGGGAAACTCGGCCTCCAGATAACGTCGGAACGCCGGGGCATCCGCCAGTTCGTCGAGACTCCGCCACAGCTCCCGCCCACGCTTGTGCCGCAACCTCTGCGCGAGAGCGGCGAGCTGCGGATCGGCTTTGCGTTTCATCGCTATGGCTCAACGATGGCAGGTCGAACAATCGGTGAGCTGCCTAACGGCATGCCCGTCGTAGGTGCTTCTTGACCAATCCGCTGAACTTTCGCCCGCCCATCCCATGGCGAACAACGCTTGCGCCGGCCGCAGATGAGGTTCGGGATTGCGATGGCAGTCGAGGCACCACCCCATCGAGAGCGTCTCGACCTTGACTGTTTGCGGCATCAAATCGATCCGTCCGTGGCAGGTCTCGCAGGCGACTCCCTTCGCGACATGGATGCCATGATGGAAGTAAGCAAAAGCAGGCAAGTTATGCACGACCTGCCACTCAAGGGGTTCACCGAGTTCGGCGCTCCTTCGGACCGGTTCGAGGACCGCCGCCGCGGTCCAGATCTGGGAATGGCAGCTCATGCAGGTTTCGGCAGAGGGCATGCCGGCAAAGGCGGCGCGGGCGGCGGAGGTGTGGCAGTAGCGGCAGTCGACGCCGAGGCCGCCGACGTGATGGTCATGGCTGAATGGAACCGGCTGAGGCACGGGCACGCCGACGTTCCAGGCGGCGTCACGCCGCGGCATCGCGTAAGCGAGAAAAATCGAGCTGATAACAACCCCCACGCCGACAAAGATGGCCGTCCAAAAGATCCTATCGGCTCGGCGCTCGAACAGTTGCACGATTTCCCTCCCCTCCGAGCCCGAGTGGGTAAACCCCTCTCAAGCGGGAAATGTTCCCGCAGATCCCTCACCAATGCACGTCACCGCGTTCAAGCTTCCGACGCTTCAGGACGGGCGCCGCGGTCGCCAAGCACATCCTCGATATACGCCATTCTCACCACAACCATACTTGCAGCGACAAGCGGAGTCGCCAGCAGAAGACCGAACAGACCGAACAGGACGCCCATCAAAAGCTGCGCAAAAATCGTCAACGCCGGCGGCAAACTGACCGCCCGCTGCTGCACATACGGCGTGATCACATAGCCCTCGATCTGCTGGATGGCGATGAAGAGAATGAGAACGTAAAGAGCGTCCATAGGGCTTTGGGTAAAAGCGATGAGCAGCGCCGGGATCGCGGCGAGGATCGGACCGATGAACGGCGCGAACTCGAAAAGCCCCGTGATGAGCCCAAGCATGCCCGCAAGCGGGATGCCGATGAGCCACAGGCCGAGCGTCGTCAGAATGCCGACGATCACCATCGTAATCAGCTGCCCGAACAGCCACCAGCGCAGCGTCAACCCGGTTTTCTCGATGATCTCGGTCACGCGCGGTCGCGAGTCGATGGTGAAAAGTCTGACAAATCCTTCAACGTAGAAACGCGAGTGCAGGGCAAAGTAGAAGCCGAGAGCCAAGATCACGATAACATTGACGACGGCGCCCAGCGCGCCCGAGATCATGCCGCTGACCCTCCCAAGAATCATCGGAATGATCGGCGGCCCCCCGTCCCCCCTCGCGGGCAAGAGATCCTGCTCGATGTCGATGCCAAGGCCGTTCTCGATTCCCTTCTGCACGGCGCCGAGAGCGTCTGTCAGACCTTGGGCCAGTTCGCCGAACTGTGCCGCGATGCGAGGCGCCATGAGCCAGGCCACGAGTCCGATGACGGCGAGGAGGGCAAGCGTCACCGCCCCCACATACCAGTTCGCGCCAATTCCTGTTTTCTCGCTCAGCCATTCGCTCGGGGTGCGGAGAAGATTGGCGATCAGGATGCCGGCGAAGGCGATCAGAAAGACATCGGCCGCGTAAACCAGCAAGGCGGCGCCCGCCCCCACCGCGAGAACGATGGCGGCGGAGCGCAGAACACGATGCGCGTCGGAAGCGCGCTGCGTCACCACGCGGCGCCTTTGTCGCTACCGTCCTTGAACTCGGTCATCGCAATTGCCCGCCAGTGTCCATTGCCGCTCCCCCCGGAGGCATAATCCTATGCGTGGCGGAGCAAAGCACATCATCATACGTTGGTCGTAATGTGAATCGGCGACAGATGCGCGCGGCGCCGATCAAAACGGCCAGACCCACAGGATCATCGGCACTGTGATCACAATGATGAGCATCTCCAGCGGAAGTCCCATCCGCCAGTAATCGCCAAAGGCGTAACCGCCGGGGCCCAGAATCAGGGTATTGTTCTGGTGTCCGATTGGGGTGAGAAATGCTGAAGATGCGCCAACGGCCACCGCCATCAAGAACGGATCGGCGCTGACGTCGAGACCGGCAGCCGTTGCAATCGCCATTGGCGCCATGACCACCGCGGTGGCGGCGTTGTTGATCACGTCGGTCAGCATCATCGTCAAGATCATCAGAGTCATTAGCACCAGCGTCGGCGGCCATCCCTCCTGCATCGCGAGAAAAGCATTCACCACAACCGTTGTCGTGCCGGTCGTCGCAAGGGCATCGCCAACCGGTATCAGTGACGCCAGCAGCACCACGACCGGCCAGTCGACGCTCCCATAAAGATCGCGTGGCGGCATGACGTTGAGCAGCACGAAAGCTCCGACCACCGCCGCAAGAGCGAGGGTAATCGAGACAAGCCCGACAGTCGCAGCAATGATCCCAACGGCGAATATCGCGATCGACAGCAATGCCTGACGGTTGTCGGTAATCACGAGACCACGGCTTGCCAAAGGCAGGCAGCCCAGCGTGCTGACAACCGAGTGCAGCCGCTCCGCATCGCCTTCGAGCAGCAACACATCGCCCGCCTCGATCCGGAACGAACTCAGGCGGCCGCCGAACGGCCGGCCGCGGCGCGAGATGCCGATCAGATTGATGCCAAAGCGGCGCCGAAGCTGCAAGCTTGCCGGCGTGCGTCCCTCCACCGGCGAGCGCGGCTGCACGACGGCCTCGAGAATGACGCTATCGGCGCCGCCGAACAGCGCGCCTTCCTTGCCAGCCTTGCCCTTGCCGTGGGTCAGCTTCAAATCGAGCGCCGACAGCAAGCCGTCGAGCGCCTTGGGGCTGGCCTCGATCGCCAGAACATCGCCCGGCAGCACATCCTGCTGGCGGTCGGGGCGGTCGATGCGGCGGCGATTGCGGAACAAGCGGAGGATAACGCCGTCATGCTCCGCCGCCTTCTTGTCGAGCTCGCTTAGAGACCGGCCGCAGGACTTGCTGGTTTCCGAAACAACCGCCTCGCTGACGTAATCGTCGATCTTGAAGAGCTCACTGGCGGGTCCCTTCGGCTCGCGCGCCTTCGGAATCAACCGCCAGCCGACAAGGGCGACGAAGAGCACGCCGACGACGGCGACGAGGCCGCCGACCGGGGTAAAGTCGAACATCCCGAAGGGAGTTCCCGTCACGGCGCCGCGATAGGTCGCGACGATGATATTGGGCGGCGTTCCGATCAGCGTCACCATGCCGCCCAGGATCGTCGCGAACGACAGCGGCATCAGGATTCGTGAGGGTGGATGCCCCGCCTTCCCCGCCGATTGCAGCGCCGCCGGCATCAACAGGGCCAGCGCGCCAACGTTGTTCATCATGGTGGAGAGGAACGCGCCGACTCCGGCATAAAGACCGACCTGTCGACTTGGCGCCTGTTGCGGCACCAGCACATGCCGGGCGATGAGAGTGACGGCGCCGGAGTTGCGAAGGCCGCGGCTGATGACGAGAACAAGGGCGACGGTCACGGTTGCCGGATGACCGAAACCGGAGAACATATCGTTGACCGGCACCGTCCCGACAACGGTAGCAACGATCAAGGCGACGAACGCCACAACGTCATAGCGCCAACGCCCCCAGGCGAAAAGCGCAAGAATTGTGACGAGAAGAACAAGAAGGAAGATCTGCTCCGCGGCCATTTCCAGCGATTATCTTTGCATGTCCCGTTGTCGCTGCGCTCAACCGCCTCGGAATTCCATCTCCCGGCGGCAGACAGCGGAGCCATTTTTTAGGTTACCCCCACAGCTGGCACAAGGATGCCCCTTGCGCGGCCAGCCTTCTCACTCTAGCTCAAAAGACGCGGCCCCGGCAAAGTTCTTCAAGACCGGCGGACCAAGGCTCCGAGCCCGGTAGAGACGCTGCCGCGTCTCCAGTCTTCTGCGCACTCTCCGGCCCGCCCGCCCTCACGCGTTCCGGCGCGACGGTCAACCGGCGTAATAGAACCAGATCAGCAGCATCGCGATCACGACTGCGGCCAAGGAAGCCCCGAGAACGTATCTGACCACCCCGCTCTTCTCTCCCTGCCGCGCTCTCTCCTTTTCCAATCGCATAGCACCCTCCTCTTTCACCGCTCGGACATGTCTCGACAACAACCGGACCGATCAACCGTTCCCCGATCCGATAAGCGGTTCCGACCGTGACCGCCGATGCCTTGCGCGTCAACCTCCTTGCTCGCGTTCGCCGCACCGTTTCGGGCGCGCCAGCATGGCGATCACCCTTGACAGAAACTAAATTGCCAGTTTTGGGCTTGCCAAACCGGAACAAATTTTGTCCATTGCCCGATCCCTGGAAGCCTTGGCGCCACAGCGGCCGGCGCCACACAGCAAAGACATCCGATAGCCCATGAAAGCATTATTGATCTTGATTGCGATCGCCTTGCTCGCGCTGATCGGGCTGGCGTTCGTGCCCGAACTGCAGGAATATCACTTTCATGCGACAGTTGCGGCTCTGGCGGCCGCCGGCCTGTTGCTGGTGATCATTCTGATCAGCCCGGTCGGGCGCGCGACGGAGCCAACACGCGAAGCCGAGCCGGCCAAAGCCGAAGCGGCGGTACCGGCGGCGGTTCCGCCACCAACCAATCAGGCCGAAGCGGAGGTTGTCAGTTTTCTCGCCACGCTGCAGGATAAGGGCCGCTTCATCGATTTTCTCATGGACGACGTCAGCGCCTATGGCGACGCCGAGGTCGGCGCGGCGGCGCGGGTCGTTCATGAGGGTTGCCGGGCGGTCCTGCGCGAACACTTCGATATCACGCCCATCCGGACGGAGAGCGAAGGTTCAAACATCACGGTTCCGGAGAACTACCACGCCGACGAATATCGCCTTGTCGGCAGGATCAGCGGCGAGGCGCCTTTTAGCGGCCGGCTTGTCCACCGAGGCTGGAAAACAGTGTCGATCAAGCTTCCAAGGGTGCTGAGGGCCGGCGATGATCGGCTTCCGACCATTGCACCTGCAGAGGTGGAATTGCGGTAGGCGATGCCAATCGTAGCCAAGCATCTCCGACTTCGGCCGCCACCAACTTTGTAGAGACACTTGCGCATCATGAGCATGAAATTCAGTCTCGGCATCGATCTCGGCACCAGCAACAGCGCGCTTGCGGTCAACGATCTCGAAGGCAGTGAAACCGAAATCGTCGAAGTGACGCAGATCGTGGGACCGAACCAGATCGGCGAGAAACCAACTCTGCCCTCGGCGATCTACATTCCCCATGAGGATGAGTTTCCCGAAGGCTTTGCGTTGCCCTGGGAGACGGCGGATCAGCCGGAGAAGAATGCCGCCCTGATCGGCCAGTTCGCCCGCGACCACGGGGCGTTGGTTCCCGATCGGCTCATTACGTCCGCGAAATCATGGCTGTCCAACCCGCACATCGATCCCTTGCAAAAGGTTCTGCCGTGGCGCTCGGACATCAGCGATCAAAAGCTCTCACCGGTCGAATGTTCGCGCCTTTATCTTGAACATCTGCGCGAGGGCTTTCTTTACGCCGAACACGCCCAAGGGCGCGACTGGACTCTTTCGGATGGAGAAATCGTTCTCACTGTTCCGGCGTCCTTCGACGAGGTCGCCCGCAATTTGACCGCCGAGGCCGCCGAGGCGGCGGGCCTTGGCAAGGTTGTCCTTCTCGAGGAACCGCAGGCGGCGTTTTACGCTTGGGCCGCGCAGGCGGGAAAGGACTGGCGCAGCCTCGTCAGTCCCGGCGATATTGTCCTCGTTTGCGATGTCGGCGGGGGCACCGCCGACTTCAGCATGATCGCGGTCACTGAGAAGGACGGCGCGCTGGAGTTGGAGCGCATCAGCGTCGGCGAGCATATCCTCCTTGGCGGCGACAACATGGATCTCGCGCTCGCCTACACGCTTCAGGCAAGACTTGAAGCGGAAGGCAAAAATATCGACTCCTGGCAGTTCCTTGCTCTCGTTCACGCCGCGTCCAACGCGAAAGTCACCTTGTTCGACAACGAGTCGATGCCGGACGCGCCGATCGCCGTCCCATCGCGGGGATCGAGCCTGCTCGGGGGAACCGTATCGACGCGGCTCGATCGCGAGACTTTGGAACAAGTCGTCGTTGATGGCTTCTTCGCCACGACCGCGATCGACGATTTACCACGTGAGAGCCGCAGCATCGGACTTCAGGAATTCGGCCTGCCATACGCGACGGATCCCGTTGTCAGCAAGCATCTTGCCCGTTTTCTCACCCGCAGTCTCGCCAACGTCAAAGCCAGCGAGGCGCTGACGGCTCTCGTCGGCCCCGAGGTCACATCCAGATCCTTCCTCGCTCCGACAGCGGTCCTGTTCAACGGCGGCGTTTTCAAGGCGGCGCCGGTTCGCAAGCGGGTCCTCGATTTGTTGACGTCATGGAACGAGGGCGATCCGGTGCGCGAACTGAAAGGCTTCCAGCCGGACCTCGCCGTGGCCAAGGG
>CAZRWU010000035.1:0-23264 GCA_964603915.1 uncultured Rhodospirillaceae bacterium | reverse complement strand
AGGGGGGCAGATCTTCAGTTCGTCCAAGGGGGCAAATCTTCAGTTCGCTTGACAAGAGACCCCGACTAAACAGGAGGTCCCGGCATCTTGGCAAGGCGTTCCGTCGGATCGCGTCGCCGTCTGGCGCGGGCCCGAACGGGCGTCGCCGCGTCGATGCCGCTTGGCGCGCTTGTCCGATGCGGCTCAGGCGCGGGCTTTCTCGACCGCGCGATGCCACGCCGCGAGCACGTCCCGTTCCTGTACGATCCCCACCAGCCGGCCGCCATTCACCACCGGAAGCCGCGCCGCGCCGGCCAGCGCGAAGGCGTCCAGCGCCGTGCGCAGGGTGTCGGCCGGGGTGAGCCGCGGGATGTCGGCGCGGGCCAGGGCGCCGGCGCTGCCGCCCGCGCCGAGGAGATCCGCCGCCGAGAGCATGCCGACCACTGCGCCGTCGTCGTCGACGACGACGGCCTCGGCATAGGGAAGCGCGCGCAGGGCCGCCGCCGCCTCGACCGGCGAGAGGCGGCGGGGCAGGGTTGGCGGGTCCGTCCGCAGGACGTCGCCGACCCGGGCCAGCGACAGCGGGCCCAGCGAGCGTTCATCGGGGACGGCGACGCGGCGCCGGGCGAGCTGTCCGGCGAACAACGAGCAATGGCCGGCGAGCGAGGTCGACAGCGCCGCGGCGGTCACGGTGCCGATCATGACGGCGAGGGTGACGGCGTAGTCGGCGGTCATTTCGAAAACGATCAAGATGGTGGAGATCGGCGCCCCCAGCACCGCCCCCGCGACCGCTCCCATCCCCACCGTGGCGTACGCGCCGGATCCCGAGGCGAACCCGGGAGCGGCGAGGCCGACTGCTATTCCGAAGGCGCCGCCCGCCACGGCGCCGAGGAACAGCGCCGGGCTGAAGATCCCGCCCGAGAAGCCGCTGCCGAGCGAGAGCGCCGTCGCCAGGAGCTTGGCCGCGAGCAGGCCGAGCAGCATGGCGAGGGGCAGCGCGCCTTGCAGGGCGAGATCGGTCCCCTCGTAGCCGACGCCGAGCACGTGGGGATAGACCAGCGCGACAAGCCCCGTGCCGAGGCCGCCGATCCCCGGCCAGGTCCAGGCCGGCAGGCGCAGGCGCGGGCCCCACCGGGCGAAAAGATCCTCAACCAGGAACACGCCGCGGATCAACGCCGCCGCGACCGCGGCCGCGACCACGCCGAGCAGCATGAAGAGCGGATATTCGGCGAAGCTCGCGATGGGCTGGGAGGCGAGGACGAAGGCGGGATAGTCGCCGAACCAGGCGCGGCTGACCGCGGTGCCGGTCACGGAGGCGAGAACGATGGGCGCGAAGGCGGTCAGCGTGTAGTGGCCGACGACAACCTCGAGGGCGAAGAAAACCCCGGCAATGGGCGCGTTGAAGCTGGCCGCCACCCCCGCCGCCACGCCGCAGCCGAGCAGCGTGCGCAGGAGTCCCGTCGGCACCCTCAGCCGCTGGCCGAGCCACGAGGCGAGCGTCGCGCCGAGATGGACCACCGGCCCCTCGCGCCCCACCGAGGCGCCGAACCCGAGCGAGGCGGCGCCGAGCCCGGCGGCCCACAGGCCGGCGCCCAGGCGCAGCCGGCCGCCGCGGCGACCCGCCTGCTCGATGACGTGGCTGACGCCCTGGGGACGGCCGCCGGGCAGGACTCGGCTCGTCACGACGCCGATGGCGAGGCCGCCGAGGGCGGGAACCAGAAGAATCTGCCACCACGGCAGCGTCGCCGCATGGCGGGCCAGCAGGTCGCCGCCGTCGCCCCAGGCGAGCGCCTGAATGCCGGCGATCGCCAACCGGAAGGCGATCGCCGCCGCCCCCGCGATGGCGCCGAGAAGCACGGCGAGCACGGCGAGCAGCACCCGATCATCGCCAAGCAGGCGACGCGCGGCGATCAGCAGCCAGGGAAGGATGGGCCGATGCGGCATTCTTTTCATGACAACGCGTCCACGCGCCAGGATGAAGGAGGATTGCGCGCCACGGCTATCGCATTTGCGAATCCGTTGACAATCCCTTGGGTTGGGGATCGCCGCCGAGGCGGATTGGCGCCGCCATGGCGACAGGAAAGCGAAAGCGCTCGCTCGTATCGGCCAAAGGCAATGGCGGAGGTTGGTCTGCCCCTTCCTTGCGCCACGAGCGCTTGTGCCGCGATGGCGCGGACCCGTGGTCCACGGTAGCGGCGGCGTCTTTGGCGGTCAGGCGGGGAGGGGATTGGGCCTGGGGAAGGAGAGTATAAATTTCTGTCTCAGATGCTTTCTTTTTCCATAACGGAACCCAAAAGACGTTTTGCTTTCTTCAGGCGCAGCTGCCTTCGGGCACGGCCATGACTCCCGATCATGGCCGCTTATCGGGAGTGACAGAAGAAAAAGGGCGATCGGCGCTCTGAGGTCTCGATAAAGCAAATTGATGAGGATTTCCCGGACAACACGCGGCGGGCAGCCGCGCCGCTGTGCGGCTTTCAAAGGCTGCCAACCGCCCGCTTCGCCGCCTTGGGATCGGTCGCAATGACCCGAAGGTAGTTTTCCGCGGCGCGGTCCGGCCGGCTGAGATGCTGTTTCCAATCGCGCACCGTCCCGAGCGGAAGCGCAAAGGTCCGGGCGAATTCTTCCTGGGTCAAACCGGTCGCCTCCCGGACCGCCTTCGGATCGATAACGGAGCGGAAACGCGCGAGATCCTCCTCGGAGAGCGGCGGCGCATCCGGATCGGCGGCAGCGGCGGCGTTGATCTCGTCTTCCGTCAGCGCATCCACCCGCGCCCAATCGGTCTCATCGGGGGGCGGATTGGTGGGGTCATAAACGACTCGTCTCATACGCTTTTCGTTCATTTCGGTTGGCTCTCCGCACCGAGATCAGCCGGATCACGTCGCCGCGCCGGGTGTAGACCACGAACAGAACCCGCGGCAATGATCCAAAGTCAGCGCCGCGCCCCAAGGGCGCCGCGCCTGAAGAAAGTGAAGCGCCTTTTGGATTCCGTTACCGCATAGGGGACCTTGTTGCATCGAGGCGGGTGGTTGCGATACGGAAGCTGGTGGGTTAAAAGGCCGGCCCCTCTCCCTGCAGGTCTGCTGATGCCGTTCAAAACCAATGCGTTGCGTCGTCATCACATTCCCCGGCAGCGCTACCGGGTTCGCAATTGGGCGGCGTACGACGCGGCGCTTCGGGCGCGTGGCAGCCTGACGATCTGGTTCACGCCGGAGGCGGTCGAGCGCTGGCAGGCTGAGACGCGGGCCACGCCGGGCGGTCAACGGACTTACTCGGACTTGGCGATCACCACGGCGTTGACGCTGCGCGCGGTGTATCGGCTACCGCTGCGCCAGACCGAAGGGTTGATTGCTTCCATCGTCCAGCTGCTCGATATCGAGCTCGCCGTTCCGGACCATTCGACGCTGAGTCGGCGTGCCCGGACCCTGCGCCTCCCGGCCGTGCCGACCTCCTCGGCCGGAGCCGTGGAACTGCTGGTCGACAGCACCGGCGTGAAGTTGTGCGGGCCGGGCGAGTGGCTGGTCGAAAAGCATGGCGCCCAGCGCCGCCGGGCCTGGAGGAAGCTGCACCTGGGCATTGATGCCAGGACCGGCAGGATCGTGGCATCCTCCCTGACCAGCAAGGAGATCGACGATGCCGCCGAACTGGGTGCGTTGCTTGACCAGGTCGACGACCCGCTCGCCGTCGTCGTCGCGGATGGCGCTTACGACCAGGATCGAGTTTACGATGATGTCGCCAAGCACTCGGCGGAGGCTGCGGTTGTCGTGCCGCCGCGGGCGACAGCCGTGCTCAGTCCATCGACGCAAACCGATCCAACCCAGCGGGACCACCATATCCGGGTCATTGCCGAGCATGGACGCATGGCGTGGCAGAAAGCCTCCCGATACAATGTCCGCGCCCTGGTCGAGACGCTCTTCAGCCGCTGGAAACGCGTCATCGGCGGCGGCTTGCGGTTCCTCACCGAGGATCGGCGGAACACCGAGATCGCCATCGCGGTTCGGATCCTGAACCACATGCTTGACCTCGGACGCCCGGACTTCGTCCGCGTCGCGTAATCAGAACGCCGGGAAAGGGTTTCCTGCGACCGAAATCACCTCGCTGCAACAAAGTCGCTCTTCGCCGCCGGCCGCAGTCGATCGGGCGACCGCTACCGGTCGCCGGTTTCCGCACTCGCCACGCCGTCGATGATCGGCCCCAGCGCCGCCTCGATTTCCGCCAGGCGGCGCAACAGCCGCGCCCGCTCGGCGAGAAGGGCATCCCGGCTTTCCGCGCCGCGCCGCCGATGCATCGCGCGGAGCTCGCGCTTGAGCGCCAGAACCTCCGCTCGTTTCACGTCCGGGCGGAACAACTGCCGCTCGCGGGCAACCGCAAGCTCCCGCTCGGACAAGGTCACGAACTGATAGGCGACGGAGTAGTTCGGCGGCATTTCGTGTTCGTGAAATCGTCCGGCGTCGATGGCGGCCGCGACCTGGCGCATCTGGTAGGCGACCTGTTCGGAGAACGGCAGCTCCGTGCGGATCATCTGCTGGAATTCGCCATGCGGCAGCAATCTCTTGGCGTGATTGAGGTAGCGCCCGATGAGCAGCACGCGCTTTTGCACATCGAGCCAAAGATGGGAGATCTCGCGAACGAAGTCCTCCTTGGTCCGCAGGTCGACCTCGGCCACGGCAATCGCGGCGACTCGTTCGTCGCCGGCCGCCTGCCGCTGCCGGACGGTCGTCTTGGACAGAATTTGCATGGTCATCGCCTACAGCCCCATCTCCTTCGCGACGTACAACCACAAAGCGGCGACATCGGCGGCGCCGTTGGCGCCGCGAATTTCCAGAACGCCGATTCCGGTATCCGCCGACAGGTTGAAATCCTCGAACAGTGGCACCTCGATCGGCAGCAGCCGCCCGGCGGCGCCGGCAAGCCGCCGCTTGGCGTCGAGGAGACTGCGCGCCCGCCGGTTGACCCGGGTCAAGACGAACGCCGCGGGCCGCTGCAGTCCTTGCACCAACTCCATCCAGCGCGCCACCGATTCGGTATCGTCGCGGCCGACGCCGGTCGGCACGAGCACGAAGTCCGCGGCCAGCAGCAAGATCTTCACCGACGCCGGGTGCTCTTCGACGGCAGTCGGCGTGTCGATGACGAGCACGTCATGGCCATCGGCCGCGGCCATGACGTCGGCGGCGTCGGCGAGATCGGCGGTCAGGCAATCGAGCGGCGCCAGTTGATCGGGCCGCCGAGACCACCACTGGCTCAGCGAGCGCTGCTTGTCGAGATCGGCGATCATGACCCGCGCGCCCGTCAGCGCCGCCGCGACCGCGAGATTGCGGGTCAAGGTCGTTTTGCCGACGCCTCCTTTCGGACTGCTGATCAAAAGGCGCTTGGCGCCGTTCTTGACGGCCATTCGCCATCCTCCCCTGTGAACGCCGAACAGCTGTATCCGCAAGGCCCCTCGTCGCCAAGCCCGATCGCAAAGTGATTACCGGTAATGACTTTAGCGCCGCATGAGGGCGCCTCTGCGGCGGGATCGGGGGACCGGCGACGACGGAGCGATTCGACGCAAGGCGAGGGGAATCGCGGAGCGCGCCCGACTTGCGCCGGCGCGCGCCGTCCGCCTCATGATCGCAAGGGCCTCCTCCTCCCCGTTCAAAGCTTCTTCCGACTGGCGGGCTAGCCGATCGCCGGCTGAGGAGCCCTTGCGCGCGCCGAGGCGTTGAGCCACGCCAGCGTCAGCATGCCGCCGCCAGCGAGGAATGCGGGGAGCGCAGCGACGCTGAAGACGAAAGGCAGCTCCCATCCCAGGGACAACAGAAAGCCCCCCATCATCGAGCCGAGGATCGAGCCGGTTCGGCCGACGGCATTGGCCCAACTCACCCCCGTTGCCCGGTTCGCGGTCGGATAGGAGGCCGCCGCCAGCGCGTTCGCGCCCACCTGCGCGCCGCCGACGCCGAAGCCGGCGCCGAATATCGCGAAGACCAGCAGCGCCGGCGAGGCGGTCGCGCTGCCGAGCAGAACGACGAACAGCCCGGCGAGAGCGTACGCGGCGGCGAGAACCCGGGGCGGGTCGAAGCGGTCCATCAACCGGCCGATGAGGATCGCGCCGAACGTCCCGCCGATGGCGAGCATCGCCGCCATCAACGACGCTCGACTGAGCGAGAACCCGGCGGTGGTTATCAGAAGGGGCAACCAGCTCGACAGCAGATAGAACACCAACAGGCTCATGAAGAACGTGAACCAGATGAGCAGCGTGGTCGCCGCCAGCCCCTCGCGGAAGAGGTGAATCACCGGAGAGCCGTGCAGTTTGCGCACGCCGGTGAAGGCGGCGTTGGCGAAGTCGACATCCGGCGCCACTCGCCGCAGCGTTGCCGCGATCCGCTCCGGCGCGGCGCCTTTCAACGTGAGATAGCGCGCCGATTCGGGAAGCGTCAGCCACAGAACCGGCAGCAGCGCAATCGGCAGAACCCCGCCGAGAATGAGGAGACCCTGCCAACCGAAGCTGGCGACGAGCGGCGATGCCGCCAAGCCGGCGGCGCCCGAGCCGATGGTGAAGCCGCAGAACATCAGCGTGACGAGCGAGGAGCGCTTGTGATCCGGGCAGAATTCGGAGGTGAGGGTGATCGCGGCCGGCATCGCGCCGCCGAGCCCGAGGCCGGTGATGAAACGGAGCAAGGTCAGCATTTCGATCGAGGTGGCCGCCGCCGAGGTCAGAGTGGCTGCCCCGAAGAACAAGGTGGTGATGATAAGGACGCTCTTCCGTCCGACCCTGTCGGCGAGCGGGCCGAAAACGAAGGCGCCGATCATCAGGCCGAACAGCCCGGCGCCGAACATCGGCGCGAGCTGCGCCGGGGTCAACTGCCACTCCGCCCGCAGGGCCGGCGCGATGAAGCCGACGGCGGCCGTGTCAAAGCCGTCGATCATCACGACAAGGAAGCAGAGACCGATAATCCGTTTCTGAAAGCCGGAAAGCGGATGCCGGTTGATGACGTCCTGAACGTCGATGGCCGCTGTCGCTGTCATCCTGAAGATCCTCCCAGACGGTGTTTTTGTTCTCGTCGAGCCTGACGCCGAGGCCGAGTTTCGCCACCGCCGGTCGCGGCGCGCGCAATTGCGGGCATGCCCGCTCGTCGGACCGCCGAGCGCCTCTATCGCCGCAATGCGGCTGCGTTGTCCGCGTTTTCATTGGTCGTCACGCCGTTGTGATGTTGACGCAGGCTCACGGAACGCGTTTAATAAGTATTAAAGAACTTTAATGCTTGTTTGTGTCGGCTGTGTCAAGGGAGTTTCACGATGACGGAACGGGAGCTCGATGGTCGGCTGGCGATCGTCACCGGCGGGTGTCGCGGCATCGGCCGCGCCATAGCGGATGCTCTGGCCGCGGCCGGCGCGGACGTCCATGTCTTCGATGTCGGCGCCGAGGAGGAGAGGGCGCCGCTTCCGTATCCGCTGCGCGTGGTCGATGTCGCCGCCGCCGACGCCGTCGCCGCCGCCATCGCCTCTCTGCCGGCGCCGCCGACGCTGGTGGTCAACAACGCCGGGATCACGCGGGACCGCTCCCTCGTCAAGATGAGCGACGCCGAGTGGCACCAGGTTCTCGGCGTCAACCTGACCGGCGCCTTCAACGTGATCCGGGCCGCCGCCCCGGCGATGATCGCCGCCGGCTTTGGCCGCATCGTCAACATCACGTCGATCAACGGCATCCGCGGCAAGTTCGGGCAGGCGAACTACGCGGCGGCGAAGGCCGGCCTCATCGGCCTGACCAAGACCGCCGCCCGCGAACTGGGTCCGAAAGGCGTCACCGTCAACGCCGTCGCCCCCGGCATGGTGATGACCGAGCTGGCCATGGCCCTGCCGCGGGCTGTTCGCGAGCGGGCGTTGCAGGAAACCGTCCTCGGCCGCCTTGCCGAGCCGCAAGACGTGGCCGCCGCCGTCGTGTTCCTCCTGTCCGAGCGGGCGAGGATGATCACCGGCCAGGTTCTCCACGTCGACGCCGGACAGCTGATCTGAAGCGGCCCAGGCGGACCGCGTCCCGCCACGAAATCGCGTGTCGAAAGATCTGGAAAAGGACATCCGGCCGGCGCATATAGTGCATGCTGGTACGAAAATGCCTTTTAAGAGAATGCGCATGCAGCGCTCCCCGACGACGACCGTCCCGTCTTCCCCGGCCGAAGGCGATGCGCCGAATCCGGTTCGCATCCGGCGCGCCGAGCCGGCCGATCTCGCCGAGATCGTCGCTCTCGACGCGGCGATCACCGGCATCGCCAAGGCGTCCTACTGGCGCGACGTGTTCGAGCGCTACGGCGAGCGTCGCCAGGACGAGCGCTTCTTTCTCGTCGCCGAGGCCGCTGGCGGGAGACTCGGTAACGGCATCGTCGGCTTCATCATCGGCGAAATCCGCGCCTGGGAGTTCGGCTCCGAGCCTTGCGGCTGGGTGTTCGCCTTCTCGGTGCGGCCCGAGGCGCGCTTGAAGGGCATCGGCCGGCGCCTGTTCGCGGCGTTGTCGGCGGCGTTTCGGCGCGCCGGGGCGCGCACCATGCGCACCATGGTCGCGCGCGACAACACCCTTCACATGATGTTCTTCCGCAGCGAGGGGATGATGGCGGGGCGCTATCTGCAGCTGGAGAAAGCGCTCGACGAGGACGCCGCGGGAGCCGCTTCGTGAAGCTGCAGATGGCCAGCCAACTCGCTCTCTACGCGCTCTTCGAGCTCGCCAAGGCGCCGGGCGCCCAGCTCTCGGTCGCCGAAATCGGCGAGCGCTACGGCGTCTCCACGCATCACCTCGCCAAGGTCATGCATACGCTTGGCCGCGCCCGACTCGTGCGCGCGGTGCGCGGCGTCGGCGGCGGCTACCAGTTCTCGGGAAACGCCAAGCGCATCACGCTGCTCGACGTGGTCCAGCTGTTCGGCGACTTCCTTGACGCCCCTGAACCTGCTGCGGCCAACGGCGCGCGCGCCGAAGTCGAAGCGCTGCGCGACGTCGGCAAGGAAATCGACGACGTCACGCGGGCGACGCTCGGCTCGATCACCCTGGCGACGATGCTCAACCTGATCGAGCGCCGGCGGCGGGATCCGGCGCCCGGCGCAACACCGGCCCAGCTTGAACCTCGGATCGAATCCTCCTGAATCCGTGCGGACGTGGGTCTTTTCGTCTCGAGCCGGATCCATCGTTGACCACGGCGATCTAAATAGGTATTATAGTACTATAATAATAGATTGCCGCCATCGGAGGGAGGACGACCCCCGTGTATCGTATTGTGCGTCGCGAGGTCTTTTCGGAAACCACTTTTCTTTGGGAAGTCGCGGCCGCGGATGTCGCTGCGGCTGCCCAGCCCGGCCATTTCGTCATGCTGCGGCTGCACGAGGGCTCGGAGCGCATCCCCTTGACCGTCGCCGACTTCGACCGCGAGCGCGGGACGGTGACGATGGTCGTCCAGGCCCTCGGCAAGACCACGATCGAGATGCGCGATCGCTACCGCGAAGGAGACGAATTCCTCGACTTCGCGGGCCCGCTCGGCCTGCCCCAGCACATCGAGGCGGTCGGGCACGTGGTCCTGGTCGGCGGCGGCCTCGGCGTTGCGCCGGTTTATCCGCAGCTGCGGGCGTTCAAGGAAGCGGGCTGCCGAACCACCGGGATCATCGGCTTCCGGAGCCGGGACCTGGTGTTCTGGGAGGCGCGGTTCCGCCGTTATTGCGACGAGTTGATCGTCTGCACCGACGACGGCTCTTACGGAAGGGCCGGACTGGTGACCGCGGCTCTCGACGACCTGCTGGCGCGGGATCGACCGGATCTGGCGGTCGCCATCGGACCGCTGCCGATGATGCACGCCTGCGTCCAGACCACCCGTCCGGCCGGCGTCAGAACCCTGGTGTCGCTCAACGCCATCATGGTCGACGGCACCGGCATGTGCGGCTCGTGCCGGGTCACGGTCGGAGACGAGGTGCGGTTCGCCTGCGTCGACGGTCCCGATTTCGACGGCCACAAGGTCGACTTCAGGGAGCTGATGATCCGCCAGCGCCGGTTCAAGAGCCAGGAGCGGCATGCCAGCGCCGACTACGCCCATGTCTGCAATCTCGAAAAGCAGCTCTTCGAAGAGGGCAAGCGCAGTTACAAGAAACTCTCGGAACTGCGGCCGGCCCAGGTCCCGATGCCGGAGCGCGACGCCGTCGAGCGCGCCGGCAACTTCAAGGAGGTGAACCTCGGCTACCGGCTCCAGGACGCCCTGGAGGAGGCCGAGCGCTGCATCCAGTGCAAGAAACCGACGTGCATCGCCGGCTGCCCGGTGGCCATCGACATCCCCCGCTTCATCCGCCATCTGCTCGTCCGCGATCTCGACGGCGCGCTGGCCGTGATCAATGAATCGAACCTGTTTCCCTCTGTCTGCGGCCGCGTCTGTCCGCAGGAGAGCCAGTGCGAAAGCCAGTGCCTCTTGAAGAAAAAAATGGAGCCGGTCGCCATCGGCCGGCTCGAGCGATTCGTTGGCGACAACGCCGGGCCCGCGCCGGCGCCGCCGCTCGAGCCGGCCGAGCGCCTGGGCCGGGTCGCCATCGTCGGCTCCGGGCCGGCCGGGCTCGCCGCCGCCGCCGACCTGGTTCGCTACGGGGCCGAGGTGACGGTCTACGAGGCTCTGCACGTCGTCGGCGGCGTGCTCCGCTACGGCATTCCCGCGTTCCGCCTGCCTCGCGAGATCATTCAGCGCGAGGTGCAGCGGCTGATCGATCTCGGCGTCCGGTTCGAAACCAACAAGGTTGTCGGCAAGACCTTTACGGTCGCCGAACTGCTCGAGAAGCGCGGCTACGACGCCGTGTTCATCGGCGCCGGCGCCGGCGCGCCCAGCTTTCTCGGCATCCCGGGGGAGCATGCCGGCCAGGTCTACTCGGCCAACGAGTTCCTCACCCGCGTCAATCTGATGGGCGGCGACCAGTTTCCCTTGCGCGACACGCCCATCGGCCTCGGCCGGAGCGTCGTCGTCATCGGCGCAGGCAACACCGCGATGGACTGCCTGCGCGTCGCCAAGCGTCTCGGCGCGCCGACGGTGCGCTGCGTTTACCGGCGCTCGGAGGCGGAAGCGCCGGCGCGCGTCGAGGAGTTGCGCCACGCCAAGGAAGAGGGCATCCAGTTCTTCTTCCTGCACGCGCCGGTCGAGATCCACACCGACGACAACGACAACGTTCGCGGCATGCGCGTCGAAACAATGGTCCTCGGCGAGCCCGACGACAAGGGACGCCGCAAGCCGCTGCCGACCGGCGAGAGCGTCGATCTCGACTGCGACACCGTCATTTACGCCCTCGGCACCCAGGCCAATCCGATCGTCGCCCGCGCGACGGCTCGGCTCGGGCTCAATCGCTGGGGCTACATCGTCGCCGACGAAACCACGCAGGCGACGAACCTGCCCGGCGTGTTCGCCGGCGGCGACATCGTCACCGGCGGCGCGACGGTGATCCTCGCCATGGGCGCCGGCCGCCGCGCGGCGCGGGCGATCGCCGCCTATCTTCGCGACGACCGGCGCAGCTGGCCGGTTCCGGCCGAGGCCGCCGCCGCCGTCGCCGCCGTCGCCGCCGTCGTTTGAACGCAGGGAGAAGGAAGCCAGTCCATGCTCTGTCCCAAGTGCCGCCGCCCCCTCGAAGGCGACGAGGAGTATATCTGTTGCGGCGCGTCGTCGATCGCATGGCGCTGCGACGATTGCGGCAAGGTCAGCGAGGGCTTCGCCTTCCCCTATGGCCGCTGCCCGCTCTGCGGCGGCCACCTCGCCATCCTCGATCCCCGCCGCCTCGACCCGGCCCAGGCCTTGGAGGCGATCCGCATGGCCTTCGCGATCGAGCTGGGCGGGCAGGCGTTCTACGCCCGCGCCGCCGCCGAGGCCGCCGAGCCCGCGCTCAAGGACCTGTTCGGCAGGCTCGCCGCCATGGAGGACGAGCACATGGCGACCCTCGCCCGCCGTTATCACGCCGATGTGCCCGCGCCCGGCGAGGCCTTCCCGATCGAGCGGGCGGCGATCTACGCGGGAGTCGGCCACCGTCCGGACGATCCCGCCAATCTCTTCCGGATCGCCATCGCCTGCGAGGAGAAGGCGGTGGCGTTCTTCAGCGCCCAGAGCGAAAAGGCGGCGGAAGGCTCCCTTGAGTGGCAGCTTTATCGGGAGCTGGCGGCCGAGGAGCGGGATCACGCCCAGCTCCTCGCCACCGAATACGAGCGCTGGCGGGCGGGCAAGCCGGGTCTGCTGTAGGCCGCGAACGCCGGCCTGCAAGCCGCCTCCTGGCGACGATCCGCGTGAGCGCGCCTTGCGCGCCGGCCGCCGCCGGATCGCAAACCGGCGGCGGCCGGCGCCGGGCGGCGGTCAGCAAAAAGCCGGCAGGCCGGTCTGGGCGCGGCCGAGGATGAGCGCATGAATATCGTGCGTTCCCTCGTAGGTGTTGACGGACTCCAGGTTCATGACGTGGCGGATGACGTGGAACTCGTCGACGATGCCGTTGCCGCCGTGCATGTCGCGCGCCATCCGGGCGATCTCCAGCGCCTTGCCGCACGAGTTGCGCTTGATCAGCGAGATGTTCTCGGCAGGACAGCGCTTTTCGTCGAGAAGCCGCCCGACGCGCAGGCAAGCCTGCAGGCCGAGGGCGATCTCGGTCTGCATGTCGGCGAGCTTCTTCTGGATCAGCTGGTTGGCGGCGAGCGGCCGGCCGAACTGCTTGCGGTCGAGGGTGTAGCGCCGCGCCGCGTGCCAGCAGAATTCGGCGGCGCCGAGGGCGCCCCAGGCGATGCCGTAGCGCGCCTTGTTGAGGCAGCCGAACGGCCCCTTGAGGCCCTCCACCTCGGGGAAGATGTTGGCGTCCGGCGCGAACGCGCCGTCCATGACGATCTCGCCGGTGATCGAGGTCCGCAAGGAGAATTTGCCTTCGATCTTCGGCGCCGAGAGTCCCTTGGCGCCGCGCTCGAGAATGAAGCCGCGGATCTTGCCGTCGAGCTTGGCCCAGACGATGAAGATGTCGGCGATCGGGGAGTTGGTGATCCACATCTTCGTTCCGGTCAGCCGGTAGCCGCCGTCGACCTTGTCGGCGCGGGAGCGCATGCCGCCGGGGTCGGAGCCGAAATCCGGCTCGGTGAGGCCGAAGCAGCCGATGAGTTCGGCCGTCGCCAGCCTCGGCAGGTACTTGCGGCGCTGCTCCTCCGAGCCGTAGGCGTGGATCGGGTGCATGACGAGCGAGGATTGCACGCTCATCGCCGACCGGTAGCCGGAATCGACGCGCTCGACCTCGCGCGCGGCGAGTCCGTAGGCGACGTGGCCGACGCCGGCGCCGCCGTAGGCTTCGGGGATCGTCGGGCCGAGGAGGCCGAGCGCGCCCATCTCATTCATGATCTCGGGGTCGAAGCGCTCGCGGCGGTTGGCCTCGATGACCCGCGGCAGCAGTTTCTCCTGGGCGTAGCCGCGGGCGGTATCGCGAACCAGCCGTTCCTCCTCGCTGAGTTGATCTTCGAGAAAGAAGGGGTCGTCCCACGCGAAGGGGGGAGACGCCGGCATCGCCTCGGCCGGTGCAGGATGTCCCGCGCTCGCATCGTTCATGACTTCGATCCTTATCGATTTTGCCGCGCCGGGGCCTTCCCCCCGCGTTCAGCTGTGCAGTTGGGCGTACTTCATCTCAAGCTGTTCCCGGCTCTCGCGCCAATCCGGATCGGCCTCGATGCATTCGGCCGGGCAGACCAGCTGGCACTGCGGCTCGTCCTTGGCGCCGACACATTCGGTGCAGCGCAGCGGATCGATCCGGTAAATGGGATCGCCGGCGGTGATCGCTTCGTTGGGACAGACCTCAACGCAGGCGTCGCAGGCGGTGCAGGCATCGGTGATGATGAGGGCCACGGGCAAATCTCCTCGTCTCTCGGCTTCACGACGCCCGGCGCAGTTGACCGAGCGCGGCCAGCTTTTCATGGCGAAACGCGCCCCACAGCGCCGCTCCGATGGCGCCGGCGTAGGGGGAGTGCGGGTGACTCCTCACCGTCGCGGCCATGCCCTTGATCTTGGCGATCTCTTCTCCCAGGGCGGTCATCAAGCCGTCGTCGAGGGCGAGGCCGCCGGTCGCCATCACCACGCCCGCGGTGACGTCGCTCGCCTTGAGAAGCTTGGCGAGGCGGCCGGCCATGGACAGGTGAATGCCCTTCAGGATGTTGGGAGCCGAAATGCCGCGGGAGACCATGTTGATGACGTCGGTCTCGGCGAGCACCGCGCAGATCGAGCTGACGATCTCCGGTTTCTCGCCGCGCTTCGAGAGCTGGCCGATCTCGTCCTGGGCGATGCCGAGGTAGCGGGCGATGTTCTCGAGAAACTGCCCCGAGCCCGATGCGCATTGGCTGGTCATCTTGTAGTTGAGAACCTTGCCGCGCTCGTCGATGCGGATGGCGCGGCCGTGCAGCGCTCCGATGTCGAGGGCGGCGCGGGCCTCGGGGTCAAGATAGATCGCCCCGCGGGCGTGGGACGTCATCGAGTAGAAGTGGCCGGTGCGGAAGGGAACGCCCTCGCCTTCGCCGGTGGTGGCGACATAGGCGACGTCGCCGGCGGCAACGCCGGCTTCCTTGAGGGCGTGCGCGTAGGACTCCGCCGCCAGCTGCATCGGATCGCGCTGGCGGATGCGCAGCATCTGGCGGCCAAGCCACCGGCTGTCGCCGTTGTGCACGTCGAACACGACGGTCTTGACCGCTCCGGTGCCGACGTCGATTCCCGCCGTGATGGTCATGTCGTTGCCTCCTCGCTCCGGCCGAGGGCGGCGCGGCGGGCGAATTCCGCCGCTCCCAGCGCGCCGGTGTAAATGGAATCGGGGTCGATATTGATGGCGACGTCGCCGTAGTTTTCCTTGACGAGCTTGCGGAGTTCGCGCACCGCCGCCTCGTTCTTGGCGACGCCGCCGGTGAACGTGAACTGGTCGGTGATGCCGCCGGAACGCGAGATGATCGACATCGCGCGAAGAATGATGGCCCGGTGCAGGCCGGCGAGGATATCCTCTCGCTTCTCGCCAAGAGCCAGGCGGTCGCGCAGTTCGGCGCCGGCGAAGACGGTGCACGTCGAGTTGATCCGCACGGGACGATCCGACTTGACGGCGAGGGGGCCGAGTTCGTGCAGGCCCATCTTCATCTCGTCGGCGATGTAGCCGAGATAGCGGCCGCAGCCGGCGGCGCAGCGGTCGTTCATCTGGAAGTTCTCGACGATCCCGTTGGCGTCGACCTGGATGCCCTTGGTGTCCTGGCCGCCGATGTCGAGAACGGTGCGGGTTCCCGGGAACATCATGTGGGCGCCGAGCCCGTGGCAGAGGATCTCGGAGCGGATGTGCTCCTTGGAGAACGGCAGGGTGACCCGGCCGTAGCCGGTGCCGACCAGGAACGCGTCCTCCAGTTCGATGGCGAGGGCCTGTTCGAGAGCCGCGGCGATGTCTTCGCGAACGTCTTCCAACAGGTCGTCCCGATCGAGCAGAACCTGCAGCCCCTTGCGGAACTTGTCGTTGATGTTGCCGCTCGGCGGCCGGTTCTCGACCTCGATGATCGACTTGTCGTAGATGTTGAGAAGCAGATCGTAGGAAAGCCGCGCTTGCCTGGCGACGGCTTCGGCAATCGCCAGATAGCGGCCGCCGGCGACGTCGCGGAAGAAATCCGACTTGCGCTTGGCGCCGGGCGCGAACAGGGCCGGGGCGTCCTGCCGCAGCCGGCGAAAGACTTCCTTGAGAGCGTCTTCGGCCTTGCCGCGCACCTCGGCGAAGCGGGCGTTGGCGAGCTGGCGAACGCAGGTCTGCTCGAGATCGCCGAGCTGCTCGAGGAACTGCTCCAGGCGGAACGCCCTCGCCAAGGCGTCGAGGAACTCGTCGAGCCGATTGCCGATGCCGTCGATCCCCTCCAGGGCGCGATGGCAGAGCATGAGCCGGGCGTCGATCCGCGCTTCCTGGCGGGCGACCCGGGTCGCGGTGTCGTAGTTGGAGCGCGAGTTGGTGATGCCGCGGCCGAGCACCCGCTGGTTCTCGTCGATCAGCACGGCCTTCGTGGTGGTCGAGCCGAGGTCGATTCCGATGAACGTTTTCATGCCACTGTCTCCGCTGGTCTGTGGACGCCCAGGCGCTTTTGCTCGACCATCTGAAAATAGCTCTCCAGCCGGTTCTTGATGTTGGCGGCGGAGAAGTAGCGGGGATCGACGAGGTCGGACTCGATGAAAGCGGCCGGTTTGCCCGTGCGCTTTTCGACCTCGCGCATGATCAGCAGCTGGCCGGCCGAGAAGCTGTTGCAGCTCTTGATGCTGTTCACCAGAAGACCGTCGGCCTGGTACTCCTCGACGTACTTGGTCAGCATGCCGACACGCTCGGGCAGGGAGCGGTTGGTGTAGACGCCCAGGCAGTAGTCGGCGAGGGACTCGATCGGGTTTTCGGGGTCGTGGCGGAAGCCGAAGTCGTAAACCCCGCCGACCTTCGTGTAGCTTGAGGCCACCACCACCGCGCCTTCGCTGTAGAACATTTTCCAGAAGTCGCGGAAGCTGGTGTAATTGGGCGGCCCTTCAACCACCAGGCGGTACTTCTCGCCTTCCATGTCGCCGTCCGGGGTGACCGGCCCCTGGCCCCGGGCGAGACGGTCCTCGACCTCGGCGCGCAGGGACCGGTAGTACGCCGTGGCGTCCGTGGTGCCGCGAAAGGCGCCGAAAATCGGGCCGATGTAGTAAATGCCGCCGAAGTAGGCGTCGATCGGAGACGGCTTGTTCTTGGCGCTTTGCAGCACCCACACCAGGTTATCTTCCGCCTTGGCGGATTCGGTCATGAATTCGCGCAGCCGGTCGATGTCGAACTTGACGCCGCTGACTTTCTCGAGCTTGGGAATGACCTCTTGCTTGATCTGCTTGACCATGTAATCGCGCATGTTGCGGGTAATCTTGCCATCGCCGGTGTAGGGCGTGTGCAGCATGATCGTTTCGCACTTGTACTGCTCGCGCAGCAGTTCGAACCATTTCATGAAGGTGAAACAGCCGGTGTACGACAACAAGAGAACGTCCGGCTCAGGCATTTTCAGGCCGTAAGGGCCGGTGTTGCCCCGGGCGAGCATGCCGAGGTCGGATTTGACGTAGGTGCAGACGTCTTCCGAATGCCCGATCTTCTCGGCCTCCATGACATAGCCGCCGCTCTCCTTGCGAAGCCCGCTTTGGATGGCGTTGACTTCCGGCAAATTGTTGAGCAGGTCGAAGCACATGATGAGTTCGTTGAGGTTGCCGGGCACGAAGGTGGCGGCGACCTTGCGGCCGTCCGCCTTGGCCGCGGCGAGCCGCTTGTAGTGGCCGGCGATCATCTCCTTTTGCCTCAGCATGGAGGAATCCTTGAGGATCTCCGGCTTCATGGCGGGGTTGGCGGTCATGCTTAACTCCACAACTTGATCGAATCGGCGAAGGTGCCCGCTTGTTCGCGAATGGGTTGCATTTGCCCGGAGTTTTCCGCGTACTTGAAGGCGATGTAAGGGACTCCGGCGTCGCGCAGCACGTGCTGCAGCATCGGTCGTTCCAGCAGAGCCGGATCGCAGAAACTGGGCGCGGCGAAGATCACGCCCTCGGCGCCCGCCTTGCGGACGGCGGCGACGAGGTACTGGCCTTTCTTGGCCTGATCCGGCTCGTACTTGGCGGAGGTGTCCTCCGAATGATGCAAGAACGCGCTGGCCAGGCGCTCGATCGGATCGCCGTCGCTGGCGACGTCGTCTTTCAACCAGCGGGTGACCAGCATCCAGTCGTCGTCGACCACGTAACAGCCGGCCATCTCCAGGGACTTGATGAGATTGAGGGGCGGCTGCTCGCAGAACACGCCGTTCAGGACGATGCGACAGTTATCGCGGATCGGCCGTTCCTCGCGGGCGGCCGCGCTCAGGTAGCCGCGAAGCAGCGCCGTGTGCTCCTCGACGGGCAGCACCATGCCGGCGCGGAGCAGCAGATAGACCTCGGGCGCCGGGGCCTGCCACGGCTTGTCGGCGCGGAACCGGTAGAGTTCGCGGATCAGCCGGCGGTTTTCATTATAGACGGCGATGGATGTCCTGAGCGCCTCGTCCGTGATCGGGGCGCCGGCGATGCCTTCGAGGTCGCGCCGCAGCTCTTGCAGCTCGCTTATGTAGTAATTGCCGCCGATGTCGTCGCGGTAGTTCTGCGGCACGTCGAAATACTTCGCGTACACGCCGGGAAACATCAGCTTCCACATGCCGGAGAGGTTGCGGATGACATCGCAGATGCTGGGGAACAGCATGCCGTCGACGAAATCGAGCCGCCCGGACACGCCAAGCTCGATGGTCGAGCGTGGAATCCGGCAGATGTAGCTCTGGTAATAGGCGTCGCCGTGGATCACCTCCATCTGGTCGCCGCCGCCGAGAATGCCGAGCGGCAACATGCCGGCGGCGTGAATGATCTCCCGGGGCACGTAGATCGGCATGTAGGCGATGACCTTGCGCCCCGGTCGCGCGGCTTTCCACTCCCGCGCCGCCGTGAAAGCGAGGTCCTCGAACAGCGCTTGGCAGCGCGCGACAATCTCAGCCGTCGTTGCAGTCATCAGCGGTTCTCCCACGCTGCGGAACGCCGGGCGAGAAAGGCGCGCAGCCCTTCGACGGCGTCGCGAGTCGACATCAGTTCTTCGAGATAAAGGCGCTCAAGGCCGTCGAGTTCGCGCTTGACCGCCGCCGCGACGCCGGCGCGGGCGGCCTTGACGGCATAGCGGAGCGAGCTTGCGCTTTTCGGCGCGAGGTGCTTGGCGACGTAAGCGAGCGCCGCTTGTTGCGGATCGGCGCAGACCGCCGTCGCCAGGCCGATGGCGGCGGCCTCGTCGCCGCCGATCGAACGCCCCGACAGCAGCAGGTCCGTCGCCCGCGCCGGACCGACCCGCCGGGGCAGCAGGCACGACGCCGCCGGGGCGAACACGCCGAGCTTGATCTCCGGCTGGGCGAACCGGGCGTCGGCGGCGGCGAAGAGAAGGTCGCCGGCCAGCGCCACTTCCATGCCGCCGCCGAGACACTGGCCGCGAACGGCGACGAGAATGGGCTTGGGGAAGTCCAGCATCGCCTTGATCAGCGCGTGCAGTCCTTGCAGCATGGCCGCGCACCGCTCGGGCAGATGCTCCTCGACGCTCGCGCCGAAGGAGAAGTCCGCGCCCTCGGCGTCGAGCAGGACGGCGCTCAGGGCGGCGTTGTCCCGGTAGGTCGTGAAGGCGGATTGCAGGGCCGCCGTCATTCCCGCGTCGACGATGTTGGCGCGCGGCCGGTCCAGACGGAGGCGGAGGAGGCGCCCGTCCTGGGCGAGCCAGACCTTGAGGGGCGATGCGCTCATGACCGCGCCTTTGGCATCAGACTCTCGGTCAGGGAGTCGCTCCATCCGGCGCCCTCGGCCAAGGCCTGGCGCAACGCCACGAAATCGATCTCCCGGCCGGTGTCCTTGGTGCCCTCGTTGAAGGCGCGGAAGCCGGCCCGCGCCTCGGTCATCATGTTGAGGGCGAGCCAGGCGCGGGCGTCTTCCTTGTTGCGGTTCCATGCCTCGAGCTTCGGCTTGCGCAGCTCCTCGAGCGACTTGGTGACGCAATCGGGGAAGGTATGGAGAAGCTTGGCGCACAACTCCTCGACCTTTCGATCGAGCAGGCTGAGGTCGACGACGCCTTTGGCCATCACCGCCTTCGCCGCCTTCAGGTCATCGCCTTCCTTGAATTCGCCGTGAATCAGGCGGCCCCAGTCGTCGACGAGGCGATCGGTCCAGACGAGGGGATTGGCGACGAAGGCGCCGTCGACCTTGAGCCCGGGAACCACATCCATGACGATGCCGAGCCGGCACGCCTTGTGAGCGGAGAACGGCTCGCACAGGACCGCCGAGACCATCGCCTGCTCGCAGCCGATCATCACCGGCAGGAAGTCGGTGGCGCCGCCGATCGCAGCCGAACCGTGCTTCGGTCCGGCCTGGCCGAAGCGCGCCAGGTCCTGGGCGATGGAGAAGTCGCAGGCCATGCCGATCTCCTGGCCGCCGCCGATCCGCATGCCGTTGACGCGGCAGATGACGGGCTTGTCGCATACCAGGATGGTCGACACCATGTCGTTGAACAGCCGCATGTACTGACGGTACTCCTGGGGCCGGCCGGCATAGTATTCGGCGTATTCCTTGGTGTTGCCGCCGGTGCAGAAAGCCTTGTCGCCGCCGCCGGTGAAGACCACGGCGACAACGTCGCGGGCGTTGCTGGCGGCGCGGAAGGCGAGGATCAGCCCCTTGACCATGTCGGTGGTGTAGGAGTTGAACTGGTCCGGGTTGTCGAGGGTGATCCAGGCGTTATAGAGGCCGCGAGCGGCCGTTCCATCGGCGTCCCGCGCCGGGCGCTTCTCGAACAGAACCCCTTGGCATACCTGCTGGCGCATCTCGTCCGAAACGAGATCGTGATCCTTCAGCGCCTGGGCCCCGGCCTGCGGGGCGAAACCCGTTTGATCGTTCATGAACGTTCTCCCACTGAGTGCATCGGAACGAGAATGGCGCGGCGGGCCAGGGCGCCGGCGTGGGCGGCTTCGAAAACCCGGTTGATGTCGTCGAGAGGGTGTTTCTCGACGAAGGGAGCGACCTGGATGCGCCCACTGAGGACCAGATCGAGCGCGCCGGGATAAAGCGTCGGCGCGCAGCCCCAGTTGCCGAGCGCGCGGGCATGAAAAGCCATGAGATTGGAGAGCCGGATCTCGACGCGCTCCATGGTGAAACCGACCACGCAGAGCGTGGCGCCGTGATTGAGAAGGCCGTACGCCGTTTGCTGGCCGGCGGCCGTGCCGGAGCACTCGAGGATGATCCACTCGCCGGTCCGCAAGCCGCGGCTTGCGGCGAAGTCGCTGATCGCCTTGCGCGTCGCGCGGCCGTCGTGGTGGCGCGTGTTGATCGTCGCCGCCGCGCCGAAACCGGCGACGGCGTCGAGCTTGTCCTGGCTGACGTCGAGGGCGACGACCTCGGCGCCGAGGGCGGCGGCGATCTGTACGGCGTATCCGCCGACGCCGCCGACCCCGACGACGACGACCAGGTCGCCCTCGGCGATGCCGGCCTGGACGGCCGCCTGATAAGGGGTGGTTACGGCGTCGGCGACGATCGAGACTTCCGCCAGATCGATGCCGAGCGCCGCCAGCCTGTCCTCGTCGACGGCGCACAGGCCGAACGCCGGGACCGTGACATGGCTGGCGAATCCGCCGTGAATGTCGTTGCCGGGCATGAGCTGATGCGGGCAAATGGTGTACTTGCCGCGCCGGCAGGTGTCGCACGTTCCGCAGGGAATGACGGCGGGAACGATGACGGCGCGCCCCAGCCATGTCTCGGCGCCTTCTCCCGCGGCGACGACATGGCCGCTGATCTCGTGGCCAAGGGTCAACGGCAGGGCGTGCTTGGTCCGCACGCCATCGTAGTAGAAGCCGAGGTCGGTGTGACAGACGCCGCAGCCGGCGACGCGGACGAGCACTTCGCCGGCCCGTGGCGCCGGCAAATCGATGCTGTGGGCGGTGAGGGGTTGACTGCTCGCGGTCATCAGCCAACGAGTCGCCGTGTTCGTCATCGCCTCGCGTCCTCCCTAGACGTTTCGTATCGGCGCGCGCGTCTGGCTGCGGATATCGATGATGGTCCTGCCCGCCAGATGGCGGCGCGTTCCGCCGCCGCGCATTAATGTAATTAGGTACATCAATACTTATTTAGAGTCAAGCCCTGATTGAAGCCATTTCGCCAGGCGTCGACGCTGGAAGCGGCCGGGAGAGCGGCCAGGAATTAGGCGGCGAGGGATCAGCCCGACGGAAAGCCGGACCCGGAGCCCGAAGCGGGATTGACTGTTAATAGGTATTTTGGTACTATTTTACTTATAAGGCTGCGCAAGGACCAACCCGCCGTTCCCCTCGGCAAGCGCACGACCGCACTCGGGACGGCTCGACGAATGGCGTCCAGCAGCCGACAGGGAGACGACAAATGTCCATGCCCAAAGAGATCGAAACCCCGGCAAGCGCGACGAGCGCCGCAAGGATCGCGCGGATTCAGCGCGCCGTTTACCATCATGCATGGGATAGCCTGGCGGAGTGGGCGGGCGCCCTCGACGAGCTCGCCACTCTCGACGACAAAGACATCGAAACGTTGGTCCTCGCCAACCGGCCAGCGCAACAGGCGATCGGCAAGGCGGCGTGACCGGCGACCGAGCGCCGCCCCACAATTGCCGCCCGCGCCGGCGCCGGCATGGATGCCGCACGCAACGGCTTTGCAAAGCCCGCGGCAAGGAGTAGCAAGGAATGATGGCGTGTTCACCACCCGGACGATTTCGCGATGCCGACTCTGCTCGACGCGTTCTCACAGTTTTGGGCGGCCTTTGTCGCCAACCGCGAGACGATCGTTTCGCTGGCGACGCTGATCGGCGGCGCGATTGGAATTGTCCTCCTCTCCGCCCGGACCTACGCCGCCAACCGCTCGGCCCGGGCCGCCCTGGAGCAGGCCGAAGCGGCCAACCGGTCGGCGCGCGCGGCCTTGGAGCAGGCCAAAACAGCCACCGATCGGCACGACGCCCAGACCAACGCGGACCGCGAGCGCCGGATCACGGAGAGTTTCGCCAAGGCGGCCGAACTTCTCGGCAGCGACAAGCTCGCCACCCGTCTCGGGGGCATCTACACGCTTGAAGGCCTCTCGCGCGAAAGCGAACGGGAGTACTGGCCGATCATGGAGACGTTGAGCGCCTATGTTCGCGAGCATGCGCCCTGGCCGCCCCGCGCCGCCGATCAACAAAAAGAGTCCGGCCCCGTGAGCGAGAGGATCGAGCCGGCGACGGATGTTCAAGCCATTCTGACCATCCTGAGGCGCCGCAGGAATGACATGCGCAACCGCAAGGGGGAGGATCAATGCCTCAACCTTTCAACCACCGACTTGCGCGGCGCCGGCCTCGAGGGAGCCCACCTCGAAGAGGCGGTCCTTATCCGGACGTGTCTCGACGGCGCCTACCTCGGGAACGCCGCTCTGCAAGGCGCTTACCTCATGGAGGCCAGCCTCAAGGGCGCCGACCTTGTCGGAGCGCACCTCGAAGACGCCGATCTCATAGGGGCGCACCTCGAAAATGCCGATCTCAAGGGGGCGCGCCTCAAGGACACCTGCCTCAAAGGCGCTTATCTCATGGGCGCGCATCTCGAACGCGCCAAGCTGCTCACCCAGGAACAGATCGACGGCGCTTTCGGGGACGAGACCACTACGCTGCCCGAGGGGTTGCGGCGGCCGGCGCACTGGACGCGGGTCTCGGCCGGGACGGTCAACTTGCTGATCGCGCGCGAAGGGAAGTCGCGGCGAGGAGATTGAACGGATCGC
>CAZRWU010000034.1:0-23294 GCA_964603915.1 uncultured Rhodospirillaceae bacterium | reverse complement strand
GCCGCGCCGTCCTCGGGCAGACAGAGGGCGATGCCTTGAGTCCAGGCGTCTCTGCGCGCGCTGAAGGCCTCATAGGCAATGGCTCGAGTCTGTGGGGCGATGGTGATCCGCACGGCTCCGCGGGCCGTCACCACCTCACCTCCATGAGGCATCGCCTGCACCTTCGGCGCCGGATCGCCTTCGACATGATGAAACTCGGCGATGGTCCCGAAGACGCCCAGACTCCAGCTCGCCTCGCCATCGGCGAGCATCCGCCTGATCAATCCCGACAGCGCCGAAGCCGCTTTCCCCTCCATAACCCATCGCTCTCGCGTCGATTTACCTCAAGCGCGACAGCGGCAATGCCGATTCTCCGCTCGTTGCCCCGATCATGACGAGGGGCAGCCGCTCAAGTCAACTGGCTCCATGCGTGTCGAGCAATGCTGCGTTGCACAATCGCGTAAGGATTGTGTTAAGGAAATTCATGTATGCTGGCCGTCAGGTTTTCATGATCGAGCTTCAAGAAACCGGGCGAACCAAGCCTAAACGCCGGGGAGAGCCGTCCAAGCGCCGTGTCATGAAGCGTCGTAACAGAGAGGTCCGCCATGAATTGGGATTCGGCGATTGCGCGGGTGGCGCCATATGCCGCAATCATCACCGCGATTTTTCTCACTTTCTACGTGTTTGCCGGCTACTTCCAGTAGATCTTGACGCAGCGAGGAGCAGGGCGCGCGGCGCCGTGCAAGGCCAGGGGACTGCGGAGCAGTCCCCTGCGCACAATCGTTGACGCCAACTATCCCCACATCACGGGGAAAGGACGCTTCTTGCCAGCGCGCGGACCTCGGGCCGCACAGGACCTTCGCGCGGGGCATCGGCCAAGGTCGTGAACCATGTCTCCGGCGCGGCGCGCGCGCGGCGGTGGCTCCACGCGACGCTGCGCAGCAGGCTGGTTGCGTCCGGCGGCAGCCGCCCGGGACTATCCAGGCGATTGAGAACCGCCCAGACGCCCGCCCAGCAACGGCTGACCGAAAAGGGATTATAGCCGCCGCCGCCAAGAACGAGCAGGCGGGGCGCGCGCGGCATGACGGCGGCGACCGTGCGCCAGATCGCGAGGTTCGAAAGGGCAAGCCGGCTCAATGGATCTTCAGCCAGGGCGTCGGCGCCGCACTGAATCACCACCGCCTCGGGATCGAACGCGTCGATCAGCGGAAGGACGGCGACATCGACCAGATACTCGATCTCGGTATCGTTGGAAGGGGGCGGTATGGGGAGGTTTCGCGCCGTCCCGAGAGCACGATCGAGCACGCCCCCGGGCGCTGTCGCGTCATCGCTGCGGCGCATCGGCCATCGTCCCTTCTCGTGGATCGAGAGCGTGAACACCCTCTCGTCCTCGTGGAACGCATCCTGCACGCCGTCGCCGAAATGGGCATCGAGGTCAAGATAGAACACCCGTCTGACGCCGCTGTCGAGAAGAGCAAGAATACCGAGAACCGGATCGTTGAAGATGCAGAATCCGCTCGCGCGGCTTGGCTGGCCGTGATGGGTTCCGCCGGCCGGGTTGTAAACGATCCGCTCTCCCGCGACGAGAAGGCGGGCGGCGAGGAGAGATGCGCCACATGCCGTTGCCGGCCGGCGGAACATATGCGGGTGGATGGCGTTGCCGTTGACGCCGAGATTGAAGGTGCGGGCCGTCGCCGCCGACACGCATTGGTTCCGTTCCGCCTCGATGACCGCCGCGACATAATCTTGATGGTGAAAGCGCATGATCTGGTCGACGCTTGCCCGCGGACTGTCGATATAGACCGTGTCCGGCAGCCAGCCGAGAACGCGGCACAGGTCGATCGCCAGCGAAACCCGTGGAATACCGAGCGGATGGCCGGGAGGATGAGGCAAGGTGCGGTAAATGTCGCTGCCGATCAGAAGAGGCCGGGTGTTCACGATGCGGCGCCGCCTTTGCCAAGGACATCCCTTGGCGCCATCAAGTGGCGCGGCGCCGTCGCGGCGTCAATGCCGATGGGTTATGCATCGGTCGATGACGCGCTGCGCGCGACGACAGATTTGCACTCGCAACCTCTCGGCGGAGTGGTCATACTTGGTGGGGTTCAGCGAATGGTGAAGCGGTGATGCGCACTCTTGTGGTCCTGCTCCTGGTCTTTGCGGTTGCGCTGACAGCGTCGAACTGTGGGCGAAGAGCGACGCCGGATTTTCCGCCGGAGTCCGACTATCCGCGCCGCTATCCCGCCCAGTGACGAGGCAGGCGGTGGTGATGAGCGGCGAGCGGAGGGTTTGAAGGTTGGATCATTTCCATTATCGAAACGGTTTGCTTCACGCGGAAGAGGTTCCCATCGACCGTCTGGCGCGGGAAGTCGGCACCCCTCTTTACGTTTACGCCTCGGCGACGCTGGAGCGGCACTATCGCGTCTTTTCCGGCGCCGTCGCCGATCTCGATCCCTTGATTTGTTACGCGGTGAAGGCTAACGGCAACATCGCCGTGGTGCGGACGCTTGCCCGCCTTGGCGCCGGCGCGGACGTGGTTTCCGGAGGGGAGTTGCAGGCGGCGCTTGCGGCGGGAGTGCCGGGAGAAAAGATCGTTTTTTCCGGCGTCGGCAAGACGATGGAGGAGATGACGGCCGCGCTGCGCGCCGGGGTTCTGCAGATCAATGTCGAATCCGAGCCGGAACTGCTGGCGCTCTCGGCCGTGGCGCAGTCGATCGGCGTCGTCGCGCCGGTGGCGATCCGCGTCAATCCCGATGTCGATGCTTTCACGCATGACAAGATCACCACCGGCCGGCGCGAAAACAAGTTCGGGATCGAGTGGACGGCCGCGCACGCGGCATATACCCGCGCCGCCGCGTTGCCAAACATTGCGGTCTGCGGCGTTGCATGCCACATCGGTTCGCAATTGACCAGTCTTTCGCCGTTTCGCGACGCTTTTCGCCGGCTGCGCGATCTTGTCGCGATCCTGCGCGCCGACGGTCACCGGATAGCGAGCCTTGACCTTGGCGGTGGGCTCGGCGTCCCCCATGGCGATGAGCCGGAGGACGTGCCATCGCCCGCCGCGTACGCGGAGGTTGTGCGAGAGACGGTGGGCGATCTCGGTTGCCGGATCATCCTCGAGCCAGGGCGATTGCTCGTCGGCAACGCCGGTTTGTTGGTCACGCGCGTCATCTACGTCAAGGAGGGGGCGACGCGCACGTTCGTGATCGTCGATGCCGGCATGAACGACCTGCTCCGGCCGGCTCTCTATGGAGCCTATCATGCGATCGTGCCGGTCGTGGAAGCACCGCCGGAGGTCGAGCGCACCGTGGTCGATGTCGTCGGGCCGATCTGCGAATCCGCCGATACGTTCGCGACATCGCGTCCGCTGCCGCCCGTCAAGGCCGGCGATCTGCTCGCCTTGCGCACCGCCGGCGCTTACGGGGCGGCGATGGCGTCGACTTACAATGCGCGTCCTGTTCCAGCCGAGATTCTCGTCAGCGGCGCCGACTTCGCGGTGGTGGGGGAACGCCTGGGAATTGCCGACTGGCTGCGGCGGCAGCGGCTGGCCCCATGGCTGGAACCACACGCCGCTGCGCCACGGGAAGCCCGGTTGCGGGGGACGAATTGAGCGGGCGCGATCAACTCCGTTACCGGCGGCTCCTGCGACTCGCCGAAGCCGTCGTCGTCTGGGAGCGCTTGTGGCCCCGCTTGTGGCCGGCGCTCGGCGTGGCCGGCGCGTTTGTCGCCGTCGCCTTGCTGGATGTGCTCCCCGCGCTGCCGCCGTTGCTGCATACGGCGGTCGTTTTCATCGTGGTGGCCGTGCTTGCGCTGGCGCTTCGCAACGCAGTGATCGGGTTCGCGCCTGTGGCTCGGCGGGAGGCGCGGCACAGGCTGGAGCAGGACAGCGGCTTGGCGCACCGCCCGTTGGCGGCCCTCGAGGACGATCTTGCCGCGGGAAGGAATGACCCGGCGGCGCAGGCGCTGTGGCGCAGGCATCGGGAGCGGATGGCGGCGACGGCGGAACGGTTGAGAGTGCGGCTGCCCGCGCCCGGCATGGCTGGCGTTGATCCGTACGGTTTGCGCGCTGTCGTGATGCTCATGCTCATCGTCGGCATGGTCGCGGCCGGCGGGCAGGCGGGCGATCGCCTGTGGCGGGCTCTTGCGCCGCAAGTTGCGGTGGCCTCCCTTCCAACCGCGTCTATCGATGTATGGGTGACGCCCCCGGCGTACACCGGCATGGCGCCCCAGTACCTGAAGAAACCCGGCGCGCGGCAGGAGAATCCCGTAACGGTTGCCGCGCCGATCCTGATTCCGGTCGGAAGCACGGTGCTGGCGCAGGTTCATGGACTTGCGCAAGCGCCGCGGTTGTTGATCGGAAACGAACCGGTGGCCTTCACGCCTCTTGGCGCGGCCGGGGAGGGGACCGGCTACCGGGCGGAAGCCAAAGTTCGTGACGGGAACCGCTTGGCCATCCGATCCGGACACAGAACGCTGGCGAGTTGGCCGGTCGAAGTCGTTCCCGACAGGTTGCCTGAGGTGCGATTTCCGGCCCTCCCCGACGCAACCCCGGAGGGCCTTCTTCGCGTGGCGTATGAGGCGGTCGACGATCACGGCGTCGTCGAGGTCACCGCCGTGATTCATCGGGACGATGGCGGCGCGTATCCGGACGGCGGACATGGAATCCGGGTGTCGATGCCCTTGACCAATCCGGGGTCGCCGACGGTGGAGGGCGAGGGGCAACACGACCTGACCGCTCACTCGTGGGCGGGCCAGGAGGTCGCCATTCACCTGGAGGCGGAAGACGCTGCGGGACAAATTGGTTTCAGCCCGGTTGTTTCGGGTGTCCTGCCGGAGCGAGTCTTCACCCATCCGGTGGCCCGTGCGCTGATCGAGCAGCGCAAGCGGCTCAACGACGAAGGCGGCAAAACCCGCGCGCGGGTGGCCGCCGCGCTTCAGACGATCTCTCGCCAGCCGGAACGGTTCGAAGGCGATGTCGTCGTGTCCTTGGCCTTAGCCGTCGCACAGGGGCGGCTTCTCCATGATCGCGGACTGAGCGCTGTTTCTTCCGTGCGCAGCATCCTGTGGGAGACGGCCCTGCGGCTCGAACAAGGCATCTTGCCGGAGGCCGAGCGGCGCTTGAGCGAGGCGCGCGACCGTTTGCAGGAGGCGCTGCGACAGGGCGCCGACAATGACGAGATTGATGTGTTGGCCGATGAACTTCAGCGGGCGCTGGACGATTATCTTCAAGCGGTTGCCGATGAAATGGCGCGTCAAGGCGTCGCCGGCATGCCGGCGATGCCGATGAGCCCGATGATGCGCGGGCAGGATCTTCAAGAAATTGTCGACATGGCCCGGCAACTCGCCCGCGCGGGCGCGCATGACCGCGCCCGCGACCTGCTTGCCGAGCTGCAGCGCATTGTCGACCGCGTCCGTTCAGGCTTTAACGCCAGCATCCAGTCGGCCGAGGAGTTGGCGGAAGCGCAACGCTTGATGGAGGAACTGCGGGATGTGACGCAACGGCAGGAAGCGCTGCTGGATGCGACATTCGACATCCTGCGCCGGTTGGAAAGCGATGTTTTTGGCGAGTCGCTCTCATCGCGCCTGGACTCGGAACTGGCCGAGGGCGCCGCCGAGCAGGAAGCGCTTGATTCTGCGCTGGGCGATCTGATGAGTCGCCTCGATGGACTGCTTGGCGGCGCTCCGCCGCCCATGGGCGAGGCGCGGCAGGCGATGGGAGAGGCCGCGGCGGCGTTGCGGTCGCAGCGGCTGGCCGAGGCCGTGCCGGGCCAGACTCGCGCGGTGGAGAGACTGCGCGCCGCGGCCCAGACATCGGCGCAAATGATGGCCGAGCAGTTCGGAGGCGGGAGCGGCGTCCTCGCGATCCAGCCTGGCGGGGGTTCGTGGGGGAGCGGCGATCCCTTTGGCCGCTTTGGCAGCGAAGGCCTTCGTGGCCTGGGTATCGGCGACGTGGAGATCCCGGACGGCGCGCGGATGAGGCATGTCGAAGAGATCGTGCGCGAGCTCAGGCGTCGGGCGGGCGATCAGGAGCGCCCGCGCCTGGAGCGCGAATACATCGAGCGTCTTCTGCGGCGCTTTTGATCGTCGCCCGGGAGCTCAATCAGCCTCCCGCTGTTTCGCGAAGGTCACCTTGATGCGCCGCGCCGTCGGCGCCGGCTGAGCGAGACGCGCCGAAAAAGCGATGCGTGCGGCAGGGGCGAGGACATTTTCGTTCGGTGAGATTATGACATGTTGCAGTTCCGTATCGTTGCCGTCGAACAAGGCCACGCGGACGAGGGGCACTGCGCGCTCATCGTCGGACTCATTGGTGATGGTCCCTTCGACGACAAGCACGTCCCCTTCTGTCGTCTCCTCGCGGAACGACGTCACGGCGTCGATCTCAAGCCCGGCCCCCAGCGGTTCTTGAAAACCGACAATTACCAACAAGCTGGACGCGGCTGATATGATCGCCTCGCGCCCCACGACCAGCATGGCGAGTCCAAGCGCCAGAACACCGACGGCCAGCACGGCGGCCAACGCCCTCGCGCGCCTTGCCGAGGGCGAACGGGACGATGAGTCAGAAGCAGGTTTGGCTATGGCCTTTGCCCTGGCAGGATCCGGTGTTTCCGCGGGAACCAGCGCCGCCTCCAACTCATCGTCCAAAGGCGCGCTGATCGCATCGATGGTGATGGGCGGGGTCGGGGTCCCCGCGGCTGGGGTGCCGAGCTGTGGCCTGTCCGGCCATGACGTGGGCGGCGGGATGTCGATCGGCAGCGCGGCGGCCTCGGGCGTCGCCGGGTTCCCGGACTGGCGCCGAGCATCCGGCGGTTCTTCCGAGGCCGTTGCGCGTCTTTCTGGGTGATCAAGTGGCGGTTGATCGGCCTCGGCGCTCTTGGCGTTTCTGGGGTCTCCCTTCTGATTTCGCCCGTCGACAGGCATGCGATCGCTCCGCGTCGAGCGCACGGTTGCCGGCAGTGCAGCCTGTCGTGACGACAAAGATCCGGCGCTTGGCGCACCGGCTTGTTTCTTTGACCCGCGCTCCAAATCTTGGTCCTTTTGGGGTGGTTGGGCGGTCCAAAGGTGGCCGCAATGTGAACACCTGACCGGCCGCGCCGTGGCGCCGAATTGCTTGGCGGCGACCCGATAGCGGGTTGTGCAGTGCGGGCAGGTGATAATCATCGCTGGCATGAGTATGGTGGTTGATCTGCTTATAGGCTTGCCTCTAGATCACTGCAAGCAGGGTTCCGGTATTCGAGTATGGGCATTCGCGTCACGGCGAAGCATAAAAGGGCACGACCTGATGGCGGCGAAACACGGCGGCGACAGCATCGTCCAGTTCGAAAGCGTCGGCTTTCGCTATGGAAACGGGCCGGAGATTCTTCGTGATATAACCTTCTTCTTGAACCGCGGTTCGTTCCATTTTCTGACCGGTCCAAGCGGCGCCGGAAAGACTTCGTTGCTGCGTCTGATGTATCTGGCGATGAAACCGACGCGCGGTCTCATCACGCTGTTCGGCCATGACCTCTCAACCGTCGGGCGGCGGCAATTGCCGGCATTGCGGCGGCAAATCGGCGTCGTTTTCCAGGATTTTCGTCTGATCGGCCATATATCGGTGTTCGACAACGTGGCGCTGCCGTTGCGAATCGTCGCCACTCCCGAGGATGAGGTGCGCCGCTGCGTCCGTGAGCTGCTTGACTGGGTGGGGCTTTGCGATGTCGCCGATGTCCGGCCGGCGGTGCTTTCAGGGGGTCAACAGCAGCTTGTCGCCGTCGCCCGCGCGGTGATCGGCCGGCCGAATCTCTTGCTAGCCGACGAGCCGACAGGAAGCGTCGACGATCCGACCGGACGCAAGCTAATGTACCTTTTTGCTGAACTGAATAGGCTCGGCACCACGGTGTTCGTCGCCACCCATAATCAAGAGCTGGTCATCCGGTCGGGCTTCCCGCGATTCTGGCTGGAGCACGGCACGCTCCGGTGCGAGCCGGACGGCCAAGCCGGCGTCCGGGACAAGGAGAAGACGATGGCTGCCGTCGGGGTTGCGGGGGGAGACTAGGCGAGAACATGCCAAGGCCCGGTTTCTCCTTATGCCGTGGGACGGTGGGACGCATTCTGCCGTGGTTGATCGCGTTCATGGTTTACCTCGGAGCATTGGCCGTGGCGGGTTTCCTCTTCGTCCAGCAGGTGACGTCGGAGTGGCAAAGCTCGCTCGGCGGTGTCCTCACCGTGCAGCTTCCTCCCGCCGACGACGATATTGCCGCGCGGCGCGAAGTCGACGCGGCGCTTGACGTTCTGCGCGCCACCCCGGGCATTGCGCGGGCGGAACCGGTATCGGAAGAGGAAATGCTGAGCCTGCTCTCGCCGTGGCTCGGCGAAACCGCGCTCGCGCACGAGCTGCCGCTGCCGCGTCTCATCGACGTGCAACTCGCTCCGGGAGCGAGCGTCGCGGCGAGCACGCTCCAGCGGAGATTGCAACAGTCGGCGCCCGCGGCCCTGGTCGACGATCATGGCGAGTCTCTTGCCGCCTTGCGCAGCCTGACGACAACGCTTAAAGCTGTGAGTATCGGCGTCATCGTTGCGATTGCTCTTGTGACAATGGGAACGGTGTTCGTTGTGACGCGCGCCGGGATCGGCATCCATGGCGACACCATCGAGATTGTTCACCTGATCGGCGCGGATGATGCCTACGTCGCCCGTCAGTTCACGTGGCCCGTCGTCAGGCAAGCCTTGTTGGGCGGAATCATCGGGTGGGGCGGCGCGGTTGCTTGCCTCCTGGCGCTCCAGCGGGTTGTCGCTGAGCTGTCAGACGCGGCGTTGTCCCCCGTGGCCTTCACGCCGGCGCATTGGGCCGCGGTGTCGGCGGTGCCGTTGGTCATGGCGCTGCTCGCGCTGATCACGACGCAGGTCGCCGTGCGTCGCTCGCTGGCGGCCCGCGTTTGACCGCCCTTCCACAGCGCCGCGGACGACGCATGCTTGCCCGAGGCAATAATGGCAGGCTGATCATCGCCTGCGTTCTCATGATGGCCGGAGCTTGGACCGGCGGACTGTTCGCATTTTCACGGAGCATTCCGAACGCGGTTCACGACCGGGCAACGCCAACCGACGCCATTGTCGTGCTGACAGGCGGGAGCAAGCGCCTTGCTGTGGGACTCGATCTTATCGGCGAGGGGCTTGCGCAACGGCTGCTCATCTCCGGCGTTCATCGCGATGTCGAGATCGAGCAGTTGCTCCGCCGCACGACCGCTCCGGCGGAGGATCTGCGCTGCTGCGTCGAAGCCGGCCGCGCCGCCCTCGACACCGCCGGCAACGCGACGGAGTCGGCTGAATGGATGCGGCGGCACGGTTTCCGCTCATTGCGCCTCGTCACCGCGAGCTATCACATGCCAAGGAGCCTTCTTGAATTCAAACATGAGATGCCCGAGGCCATCGTCATTCCTCACCCCGTGTTTCCCGACGATGTCAAGATCGAGAACTGGTGGCGGTGGCGCGGGACAGCGGGGTTGGTCGTGAGGGAATATAACAAGTTCCTGTTGAGCTGGGCGCGCCAGACCGCTTCGACCGTCATCGGAGCACGTGAACGATGATTGGACTGCGCTCGCTTCTGTTTCACATCGCGTTCTATGTGTGGACGGCGGTCCTTGCGGTTGCCTATCTGCCCCTGCTTGCGACGTCGCGTCGGACGATGCAGAGCGGCGCACGGTTCTGGCTGCGCGGTGTGCTGTTCCTCGCCGCGATGATCTGCGGCATCAGGTGCCGCGTCAGCGGCCGCGAGCACCTTCCCGCCGGAGCCGTGGTGATCGCGGCCAAGCACCAGTCCGCCTGGGACACGATGATCTTTCACCAGCTTCTCGATGATCCCGTGTTCGCCGTGAAGCGGGAGCTGTTCGCCGTTCCGTTGATTGGCTGGTACATGCGCAAGGCCGGCTGCATCAGCATCGACCGCTCGTCCCCCGTCCGCGCCATGCGGACGATGATCGCCGGCGCGAGCCAAGCGCTGTCGGAGGGTCGTCAGGTCATCGTGTTTCCCGAAGGCACCCGTGTGTCGCCAGGATTCCAGCAGCCATACCACGCAGGCGTAACCGGCCTCTACAACCGCGGCGGCGCGCCGGTGATTCCGGTTGCGTTGAACTCCGGCGTGTTCTGGGGGCGGCGCGCGTTCCACAAGTATCCCGGCGTGATCACCATCGAAATCCTGCCGCCGATGCCGGTTAATCTTGATCGCGACCGTTTCCTTCACGAACTGAGGGAGAATATCGAAACCGCTTCGGATCGGCTTTGCGCCGAGGCCGACCGGCAGCTTCCGCCGCAATGGCGGCTGGCGCGGCGTCGCGGCAAGACCTCACGACTTATGGGAACCAATTCCGCAGGGTCGCGTTGAACGGCGGGGATAACCTCCGCAGATGGTTGGTCGGCTTTGTTCTTGGTTATCGCCGGCGGGGAATATCCTTCGTGATCGACAGAGGAAAACATAACAAGAACAAAGGCGTTGACGAAGCGGCTGCCGCTCCATAAAGTCGATATCCATCTTTCCTCTCGGTAGCCGGAGCAAATTCTCGTGCAGGTTGCTCCCATTTCGCAGCAGATCTGGGACATGAAATACCGTCTCAAGACGGCCGACGGCCAGCCTGTCGACGGAACGATGGAAGATACCTGGCGGCGTGTCGCTCGGGATGTGGCGCGCCCGGAGCGCGATCCGGCGCTGTGGGAGGCGCGCTTCTACGAAGCCATGACCGGATTCCGCTTCTTGCCAGCCGGCCGGATCCTGTCCGGCGCCGGCTCCGGGCGGCGCGTGACGTTATTCAACTGCTTCGTGATGGGCGACATTCCCGACGATATGGGCGGAATATTCCAGCACCTGAAGGAAGCGGCGCTGACGATGCAGCAGGGCGGCGGCATCGGTTACGATTTTTCGTCCCTGAGGCCGAAAGGAGCGCCGGTCAAGGGCGTGGGCGCCGATGCTTCCGGCCCGGTCACGTTCATGGACGTGTGGGACTCGATGTGCCGGACGATCATGAGCGCGGGATCGCGGCGCGGCGCGATGATGGGCGTGATGCGGTGCGATCATCCCGACATCGAAGACTTCATCGACGCGAAGAGAGAGCCGGGACGGCTGCGCATGTTCAACCTCTCCGTCCTGGTCAGCGACGCCTTCATGCAAGCGGTGAAGGAGGATGGGCCTTGGGAGCTTCATTTCGGCGGCGTCACCGCAAGGAGCGTTCGCGCGCGCGAGCTGTGGGACAAAATCATGCGGGCGACGTACACCTACGCCGAGCCGGGCGTCGTCTTCATCGATCGCATCAACCGTCTCAACAATCTCTACTACTGTGAAGAAATTCACGCGACCAATCCCTGCGGAGAACAGCCGCTTCCACCTTATGGCGCCTGTCTGCTCGGCTCGCTTAATCTTCCCCGCTTCGTCCGCGAGCCGTTCACCCCGGAGGCGCGGCTGGATGAGGAGGAACTCGCACAGGTCGTCCGCGTCGCGGTGCGGATGCTGGACAACGTCATCGAGGTTTCGGGCTACCCGCTGCCCGAGCACGAGCATGAGGCCAAAGCCAAGCGCCGCATCGGCCTCGGCATCACCGGGCTCGCCGACGCGCTGGTCATGTGCGGCGCCCGTTACGGCGGCGGCGAGGCGGTGCGGCTTTGCGAGTCTTGGATGCAAACCATCGAGCGCACCGCCTATCTTTCTTCGTGCGATCTCGCGGCGGAAAAAGGCGTCTTTCCCCTGTTCGATCGCGAGCGCTACTTGGCCGGGGCGCATATCGGTCAGCTCGACGACGACGTCCGCGCGGCGATCGCGAAAAACGGCATCCGCAACGCGCTGATCGCCTCGATCGCGCCGACCGGCACGATCTCTTTGTTCGCCGACAACGTTTCCTCGGGCATCGAGCCCGTTTTCAGCTTCCGCTACACCCGTCACGTGCTGATGCCGGACGGCAGCCGGCGGGAGGAGGAAGTGAGCGACTACGCCTACCGGCAGTTCCGGCGGATGAAAGGGGAGTCCGCGCCGCTTCCCGATTATTTCGTCGATGCGCAAGGACTCAGCCCGAGCGATCATCTCGTCATGCAGGCGGCCGTCCAGAAGTTCATCGACAGCTCGATTTCCAAGACCATCAACTGCCCCGAAAGCATTCCTTTCGAAGACTTCAAGGACATCTACATCCAGGCCTTCGACCTCGGCTGCAAGGGCTGCACCACCTATCGGCCGAACGCGGTGACCGGAGCGGTGCTCGAGGTCCGCAAGCAGGCGCCGCCATCTCCGCAAGCGGAGTTGCCGCTCGATGCGCCGAAACCGCCATCGAAGCCGGAGGATTTCGGCGATTCAGGCGCGATTGTCCAGATGTTCCGGCCCCTCGACCGGCCGGAGGCGCTGTCGGGAAAGACATACAAGGTGCGCTGGCCGGAAAGCGATCACGCCACCTACATCACCGTCAACGACGTTGTCCAAGAAGGCCGCCGGCGTCCGTTCGAGGTGTTCATCAATTCCAAGAACATGGAGCATTATGCCTGGACGGTGGCGTTGACGCGGATGATCAGCGCCGTGTTCCGGCGCGGCGGCGACGTATCCTTCGTCGTCGAGGAATTGAAGGCGGTGTTCGATCCGCGCGGCGGGCAGTGGATGGGCGGCCGCTACGTGCCGAGCCTGCTCGCCGCCATCGGCGAGGTGATCGAGCGCCACATGATCGACATCGGCTTCCTGCCTTCGCCGCACAGCGGCACAGTCTCCGAGGATGAGCGTGCGTATCTGGGCGAAGCAGCCGGCGCCGTGGGGCCCGAGCAACGCGGCGACCGCCGCTTTCGCCAGTGCCCGAAGTGCGGCGCCCCCTCTCTCATCCGCCAGGAAGACTGCGACACCTGCACCAGTTGCGCCTATTCCAAGTGTAGCTAATTTCCCGAGTAAAACTTCAAGTTCTTGCGGGAAAACCTCGGTTCTTATTCATCGACCCTCATGCGGATGAAAACCATATCATCATGATTATCACTCTTAATACTGCATAGTGGTAACATAGATACTGTAAAACCACTTGTGCCAATTTTACAGAAGGTATATAATCTTATTCATCATACTCAGGGCATCGGTTAACCGGCAGCGCTGCATGAATGCGGCAAGCTGTCCCGAGCGCCTGAGAATAAACAATTCAGAAATGGGCTAGAACGACGGCTATGCGTAACAAAAAACCAGTGTCATTTGTCGAGATCATAGAAGAAGAGCGGGATTACGATGGATACATCGACCGAATCTGGTCGCAAACCAGCTACGATAATGTTGGGAATACTATCAGTCATCTTTATGAATACGACTCGCAAAAAGATGGGCTGATTGAACATTCTCTCTCGTCGCAGTACAGCTACGACAACAGGGGTAATTTGGTCACAGCAGTCTCCAGACATCACTGGACCGGTCCTGACGAAACCATTAAGGATTCGTCGCGGTACAGCTATGACAAGAAAGGTAATCTGATCAGCCAAATTGATGAAAACGATCGGGCCGCGGATGAAATAATCGATAACCGGCACTCGTTTTACTATGCCTACGATAACAAGGGCAACGTGATCCATCAACTTCATGAATCGGACTCTGGTGCGGATGGAACGATTGATGATCGGACATTGTGGCAATACGCCTACGACAAGAAGGGTAACATGATCCGTCAGCTTCATGAGAGCGACTCTGGCGCGGATGGGACGATCAACTACCGCTCGTCGTCGCAGTATGCCCACGACAGGAAGGGCAACCTGATCAGCGCAATTTATGAGATCGACTATGACGGGGATGGGACAATCGACTACCGCGCGTCGGATCAGCACCGCTACGATAAAAAGGGCAACCTGATCAGCTACGTTTATGAGTCTGACCTTGGCGCGGATGGGACGATTGATGATCGGACATCGTGGCGGTACGACTACGACAAGAAGGGCAATCAGCTCATCTCGATTGTTGAAGTGGATGAGAGCGCGGACGGAATCATCGATCGCCGCGAGTCGTTGCAGTACACCTACGACAGGAAGGGCAACCTGATCAGCGAAGCTTACGAGTTCGACTCTGGCGCGGATGGGACGGTCGACTACCGTTGGTCCTCGCAATATCGCTACGACAAAAAGGGCAACCTGATCAGCAAGGTCTATGAGTCTGACCTTGGCGCGGATGGAACGATTGATGATCGGACATCGTGGCGGTACGGCTACGACAGGAAGGGCGGCCTGATCAGCGAGGAACGAGACGACGGCGCGGACGGGACGGTTGACTACCGTTATGTCAAGTACCCGGTCGATCCCGATGACCCGGTCGCCTCCGTGTTGCCGGATCCCGGTGCGGCCGACCCGCTTCTGGCGTAGGGTGCGAAAACGCGCCGATCATTCCGCGGCCTGTTCATAGGCTGGCGTGGGCGGCGTCTGGAAGTCCACTTTCGCCCGGCGGCGGTCGCGCCAAGCCCGAACATTCGCCCGCAGCATCAGCGCGCAGGGCGTCACGATCAGGGTCAGCAGCGTCGAGAACGCCAGGCCGAAGACGATGGCCGTCGCCAGCTGCGTCCACCATTGCGTCGCCGGCGCGCCGATGCTGACATGGCGCGCGATGAAGTCGATGTTGACGCGGAACATCAATGGCAGAAGGCCGAGAATGGTCGTGATCGTCGTCAGCATCACCGGCCGCAAGCGCTGCGCTCCCGTGCGCAGGATGGCGTCCAGCGGCGATTTGGCGGTCTTGATCAAGCGGTCGAAGGTGTCGATCAGCACGATGTTATTGTTGACCACAATCCCGGCGAGCGCGATCACGCCGATGCCGCCCATGACGATGCCGAACGGCTGACCCGTCGCCAGCAGGCCGATAAAAACCCCGATCGTCGACATCACCACCGCCGACAAGATCAGGAAGGCGCTGTAAAAACTGTTGAACTGCGTGACAAGGATGATCGCCATCAGGAAGATGGCGACGGCGAACGCCTTGCCGAGAAAGGCGCGGGCCTTGTTCTGCTCCTCGTCCTCGCCCTTGAACGCGATCTGCACGCGGTGATCGATGTCGGCGCCGGCGAGCCAGGCCTGGATCTCTTTCACCTTGGTGTCGGGCAGTACGCCGGTGGCGACATCCGCCTTGATCGTCATCACCCGCCGGCTGTTGGTGCGGTCCACCATGCCCACCCGCGGCTGCGGAGCAAGCGTCACGAAGTTGCTGACCGGAACAGGGCCCGCCTCGGTGTTGACCCTGACCTGATTGAGCTTGTCGATCGTGCGATACGGCTCAGGATAGCGGATGCGGATGTCGATCTCGTCGTCGGCGTCGTTGGGACGGATGCCGTCGACCTTGATGCCGGTCGTCACCATTTGAATGGCGCTGCCGAGAGCTTGCGTGTCGACGCCGAATTTGGCCGCCTGGGCGCGATCGATCGTCAGTTCCCAGTCGATGCCCGGCAGCGGCCGGCTGTCCTCGATGTTCTCGAATCCGCCGATCTCGGCAAGGCCGGCGAGGATCTTTTCGACCGTCGGCGCCAACACTTCGGGATAACGCGACGCCAACTCAAGCTGCACCGGCTTGCCCACCGGCGGCCCCGCTTCTTCCTCCCGGGGATCGACGAAGATGCCGGCGATCTCGTTGGTCCGCGTCTTGATTTCGGCGAGAATTTCATGCGCGGGCCGCCGCTGCTCCCAGTCGACGAATTCCAACGTGATGGTGCCGATGATGTCTTCCGCCTCCTCGCTGCGCTCGGGCGTTCCGGTCCGCGAGTACACCGTTTCGATCTCGGGCATGCCGACGATGCGCCGTTCGACCTCCTTGATCAGGTCATCCTTCTCGTAGGTCGAGAGGTTGCCGCGGGCGCGAACCTGAAGCTTGGCGATCTCCGGCTCGACGTTGGGGAAGAACTCAACGCCTTTGCCGAAACTGGCGTAAACCACTTGAACGCCGACAAGCAGAGCGACAGTGGCGAGGATGATCTTGCCGGGGTGGCGAAGCGCGGCGCGCAGGACCGCGACGTAGCGGCCTGTCCAGCCGCCAATGTCGGCAAGATCCCCTTCCTCGCTGCCGGCGAGGCTTTTCATGGTTTTCGCGTCCGCCACGCCCGGGCGGCCGATCAACGCGCCGAGCGTCGGCACGAAGATCAGGGCCATCGCCAGCGAGGCGGCGAGAGTTGCCAACAGGGTGATCGGCAGATACTTCATGAACTCGCCGACGACGCCCGGCCAGAAAAGCAGCGGCAGGAAAGCGGCGAGAGTGGTCGCCGTCGCAGCGACGACCGGCCAGGCCATCCGCTTGGCGGCAATGACGTAGGCGCGGGCCGGCGGCTCGCCTTCGATCATTTTGCGGTCGGCAAGTTCGGTGACGACAATGGCGCCGTCGACCAGCATGCCTACCGCAAGGATCAGCGCGAACAGCACGACGATGTTGATGGTCAGGCCAAGGCCGGTGAGCACGAGAATGCCGGCGAGGAAAGAGCCGGGGATGGCGACGCCGACAAGCGTCCCCGAACGGACTCCGAGGGCGGCGACGATAACGATCATCACCAGGAGGATGGCGAACACGACGCTGTTCAGCAGATCGTTCAGCATCGTGCGGATATGGTCGGACTTGTCCTGAAGCAGGGCGATGTGGATCGACTTCTGCAGCCCTTCTGGCCATTCCGCCCGTTCGGCGGCGACGACCGCGCGCACCTTCTCGACGGTGTTGATCAGGTTCTCGCCGGCGCGCTTGGTCACCTCCAGGACGATCGCCGGCTGGCCGTTGATCCGCGCAAAGCCTTCCGCATCCAAAAATGACCGGCGTACTTCACCGATGTCCGCGACGGTGACCACCGCGTCATCGCCGACCTTGACCGGCAGCGATCTGATGTCCGACGCCGTTTCAAGCAGACCCGGAACCTTGACGGAAAAGCGCCCCTGGCCGGTATCCTGGGCGCCGGCGGCGATAAGCAGATTGTTGTTGCGGACGATATTGAAGGTCTCTTCGGCGGTGAAACCGTAGCTTTCCACCACGAAGGGATCGACGAGAATCTCGACCTGTTCCTCGCGTTCTCCCGCAATTTCGACATCGAGCACACTGGTGATCGCACGGATTTCGTCGCGAAGGTCGCGGGCCAGCCGGAGCAGCGTGCGCTCCGGCACTTCACCCGCCAGGGCAACCACCACCACGGGAAACAGGCTGAAGTTGACTTCGCTCACGATCGGCTCGTCGGTCTCTTCAGGCAAGTCGGCCTTGGCCTGATCGACCTTCTCGCGGACATCCAGGAGCGCCTTGTCGACATCGAAGCCGGCGTCGAATTCAAGCACCAGATAGGCGCCGCCCTCGTAGCCTCTCGCCCGCATCTCCTTGACGCCTTCAATAGCGCGGAGTTCCACTTCCATCGGGCGGATCAACAGCCGCTCGGCGTCTTCGGGTGAGATGCCGTCGTGCGTCATCGAAACGTAGATCATCGGAATGTTGACGTCCGGTTCCGATTCTTTGGGAATCTCGATGAACGCGACGGTTCCGGCGATCAAGATCAGCGCCAGAACGGCGAGGACCGTTCGCGAACGATTGATGGCTGCGTCGATCAGCGACATCAGGATGTCTCTCCGCTTCCGGCCGTCCGGGCCGTTGCGCTGACGGGACGAACCTGTTGCCCTTCACGCACAAATTCCTGCCCGACGGTGATGACGCGCGCGTGCTCCGGCAGGCCCGCGATCCACATGCCTTCCGGGGTGTCGTCGATGATTTCGACCGGTCGGAACCCGACGCGGTTTTCGCCGTCGACCAGTTTGACGCCGACCGCGCCTTTGTCGTCCAACGTCAGGATGGCGGGCGATACGCGATGAGCAAGTTCCCGGCCGACAGGCAGGATCACTTCTACGGTCAGACCTTCGGCGATGCTCAAGCCAGGGTTGGCAAGGGCAGCCTCGACCCGGAATGTCCGCGTTCCCGGATCGCCGGTGCGCGCCACGTAAGTGACGGCGCCTTGCGCGCTCGGCCCGGAGACGAGGCGGACCCTGGCTTCGCCGCCGACGCGGATGCCGGGAGCGTTTTGCTCGGTGATCTGGGCGACGATCTTGATGGGATCGAGGTCGACAACGAGCGCAACCCGATCGAAAGCGTCGAGGTAATCGCCCTCCTCGACGGTGATGTCGTCGACCACGCCGGCAAACGGCGCACGGATTTCCGTGCGGTCGATGTCCAGTTTGATGGCTTCCAAACGCGCCCGGGCGGCCTCGAGCGCCGCCACATCCTCTGCGCTTTGCAGCGCCGCCCCGAAGCCGGAGCGGGCGAGGGAGGACGACGCCCGTGCCTTCGCTTGCCACTGCTCGACCAGGGCTTCCGCCTCGCGCAGCCTGGCGTTCCGGTCTTCCATGGCAAGCCGGATCAGGACATCGCCAGCTTCGACAAGCTGCCCTTTCTCGACAACCTTCTCGAGGACCCGTCCGCCGGTCTCGGCCCTGACCTGCACTTTGCGCTGCGCTTCCGTGCGGCCGAACAAGGCAAGACGACGCTCATGGACCTCGGCGACGAGGTCTGCGACCTGAACGGACGCCTGCGTTGTCGCCTCGGCGGGCTTGCCGGCTTCATCGCGATCGCCGATGAAAAGGCCGGTGGCGAGCCAAAGGGTAACGGCAGCGGCGATGGCGGCGGCAACGAGGTAAGAGCGTTTCAAGGGCGTATTCCCGATCCAGATAGCCTTGGTTCAGCCCCTCGCACCGCTGTCGCCAACGAGATCCTGCGGCGCCTGTTCGCGTCGCGCATCCCCGACATCGCCGGGTCCGAACAGCAAATCCCGGTTCTCCTCCATGTAGGCGAGGCTGGCGCGGTAAATGGCGAGGCCCATGCCGTGGACAAATCGGCGGCTGGTCGAGCAATTCGTCATTTCTTGCCGGGCCATCCGGTCGGCGCGGGCGCGATAGAGCGCGATGTAGTCGTCGTAGACATGCCGCAAGTGGCCTTGATCGAGCATGTCTCCAAAAAACATCATGAAAATGGCTTCCGAGCGAAAGCTGTCGGGCGCCGGCTCTTTACTTAAGGCGCGGCGAAGGGCTTCCCGCCCGCGATCGGTGATGCTGTAAACTTTCTTGGCGGGTCGTCCTTTCTGCTCCATCTCGGTGCACGTCACCGCTCCCTCGGCCTTCAATGCATTCAACGCCGGATAGATCGAGCCGAATCCGGTGGCGTGAAAGCAGGCGAACGGGCCTTCCTCGAAGTGCTTCTTGATCTCGTAGCCGCTGGCCTGACCGAGCATCAGCACGCCAAGGCACAGAGTTTTTACATCCATGTCATTAGTATCGCCCCGATATGTATCAAAGCGATATATAGAGATGCGATTGTACCGGGTCAAGATAATGAGCGACCGGGCCTGTCGTAGGTAATGTCCTGCCGGACGCGCGCATGCGTCGGGCGCCGCGCGATGGTCAGCGTCCCGAAGGCGGAATTACGAACACGACCTCGATATGGCGGCGCCGAAACCCGAAAGCGCGAGCGACGGCCCAAAATAACCGCGCGGTTTTCGTCATCCTTTTCCTCCGTCCATGACCACGGGTGGTCTCTCCGCCGGCAGAGCGGCCGTCGGCGACAATACGAATGCGATGTTGCCGTTGGATGTCCCGCAGTGTTTCAATTGTTGATGTTCGAGGGCCCGGCGCGGCGTTGGGTGCAGCCGATCAGTCTCCAGATGCGCGGAGAACGGCGGAGGCATAGGATGCGCCGCTTCCGTTTCGAGGACATTCCGTGGCCGATAACTGGCTTGACGCGTTTCCCCACTTCAAGACGCTTGATCCCCGGGCGGCGGCCAGATTGCGGGGCGCGGCGTCGCTCCTCGCGCTGCCCGCGCATTCCGGCCTGCTCGCTCCCGGCAGCCCGTGCCGCGATTTCCTTTTCGTCATTTCCGGGATTATCCGCGTGCAGATGATTTCGCAAAGCGGCCGGGAAATCGTTCTCTATCGAATCGGCGGCGGCGAGACGTGTATCCTCACGACCTCCTGCCTTCTGGCGAATGAAGATTATCCGGCCGAGGCCGTCACGGAAACGGCCGTGGTCGGGGCGGCTCTGCCGGCGGCGGCGTTTCACGAGTTGCTCGACCGGTCGGCGGCGTTCCGCTCTTTCGTCTTTCAAACGTACGGCCGGAGAATCGCCGACTTGATGCTGTTGATCGAGGAGGTCGCCTTCCGGCGAATCGATGTGCGGCTGGCGGAGTGCCTGGTCAGCAAGTGTCGCGGAACGAATCGCGGGCTGGCCATGACGCACCAGCAACTCGCCGTTGAATTGGGGTCGGCGCGGGAGGTCGTCAGCCGCCAGCTCAAGGAGTTCGAACGCCGCGGTTGGCTGACGTTGGCGCGCGGCCGAATCGATGTCGTCGATGTAACGGCGCTTGAAGCTTTCCTGGCATGCTCGACACGGTGACCAAGTCACAGACGAAATCCTCCAGCTTGTGCTTCGATGACGCCGATGCACATCGCCCGAAGCTTTGGAGGCTGCACGCGCATGACTAGGAACATTGGCAGTATCGACCGCATTATCCGCATTGTCGCGGGACTTGTTCTGATTGCTCTTGTCTTCGTTGGCCCACAAACCCCCTGGGGCTGGATCGGCTTGGTTCCCTTGGTCACGGCGTTGGTCGGCTGGTGCCCGGCGTACCGCCTGGTCGGTCTCAGCACGTGCCCGGTGTCGCGCAGGACATAGCGGATCTGCGAGGAGCGCCATCGCGAGAGCCGGACAGCGCAGGGCCGGGTGGGCCGCCAATGCGTCTTCGACCCTTGCGCCGGTAACGATTCCATCAGCCTTACCGCAAGTTTTCCACAGCTATCGCCCCATATGAGGTAAAATATTGCTGTAATTTCGCCGCACCATGGCACATTCTCTTCCATGAGTAGTTAACAACCAGCGTGGTACAACGATGCCACTCGGAAGGCAGGAATGGCAACTACCAGGAGAAATTGCGATGGTTCGATTGAAGAGGTTAGCGCGGGCCTGGGTTTTGCCGGTCGCGCTCGCCGGCGGCGTGCTGGCGAGCGCCTCGCATGCGGAATCGGCTCCGATATCGACGGTCTTGTTCGATGATGTGGTGGTTCAGGGGGGTGCCCTGTCCTACGATGGAAGCGGCGGCGCGCTGATGGGGACGAGCATTGCTTTCGATGCGGTTTTAGGCTTGGGCACGGCGGCCAGCGCCGGCTCGACGCTGACCTGCGAAGGCTGTACGCTCAACTTCACTACCGGCGCGAATGTTGTCGCCACGCCGTCATTCTGGTCCTTCGCCCCCGGTGGCAGCATGCTGCTGACAGGGACGGCCAAGAACGGCGCCTCGACAATCGCCGCCGGCGCGCTGATCAGTGGAACCTTCAACGACGTCACGAATGTCTTGGCGCAAGGTCCGCTCAACGTCAACCTCAGCGCGTCGCTCGATACCACGCTCGACTCGGCTCTCGCGGCATTCTACGCGGCCCCGACGAACGGCCTTGCGGTTGTCACGCAGATCAATGTGAAGGACGGGGCGGTCGATCCCGCCACCAACGCGTTCCGAGGAATCTCGACTGACACCGACATCAATTATTACACCGAGAGCGCCTTTTACCTTGTCCCGATTCCCGCGGCGTTGCCGCTGTTTCTCACGGCGTTGGGCGGCATTGTCATGGTCGCCTGGCGGCGTCATCCCAATTCCGCTATACGCCATTAAGTGCACCTAACTAAAGCCATCAGCGGACGAAACTCAAGCAGACGAGGCTGGCGGCAAGGTGGCGGAAGGCAAGATGCATATCAAAGCGGCGCGCATGGCGGATGGTAATTCGGGGTGGCAACCCCACGAAGCAGGCGGGCCAACGCGTCAAGGCGGGCGCCATTCTCGGCGCCCCCTCGGGCACCCGCAGACGCCGCCACCAGGTCCATTCTCGAGCCGCAGCCCCTCTCAACTGGCAGCATCTCCCAAGGAATGCCGATTTTGAGCACAAACAGAATGGTCCCGGACCGGTGGCCGCCCGCCCATCGGCTTCGGCCGCTGCGGCGGGATAGGGGCGCAATCAGAGCCCGCAGCCCATGGGAAACAAGAGGTGCTGCTATGCTCGCATCAACACATGCCAGCCCAACGGTTTTGACATAGATACAAGGGATATTTTTTCATGTTAAGAAAGTTCCTAGGTATCGCACTAAGCCTCCTCTTCACCTCTAACGCTTTAGCAGATAGTATAGATGATTTCAAAGATAGCTGGGTTGGGAAGGCGTTGGCATATCAGCGGACGCTGGATCTGTTTTCAGCGTTGAAGGACAATAACATACTTGGGACGCACAATTCCTATAATTCTTCTGCCTACTCCAGTATCATTTATGCACTTCCGAATCAGCACGTCTCCATTAAAGACCAGCTGCGTATGGGTTCTCGCTTTATCGAGCTGGATGCACACTGGACGTGGAAAGTCGGTAAGATGCCGTGGAACCCTAAAGACCTACTACTCTGCCATTCTAGCAACGGCCATGCTACCTGCAGCCAACTAGAGCGCTACGTATGGGAAAGTTTGAAGGAAATACACGAGTGGCTGGATCAGAACCGAAACGAAGTGATCATTCTTTATATCGAGGATCATACGGATGGTCATCACCGCGAGTTGTTAAATGTTCTCAATGAGCAGCTTGGAGGCCGCATTTACCCCAGCAATGGCTGTAAAAGTATTCCCGACACACTTACCAAGGCTGAGGTTTTAAAGGCCGGCAGACAGGTAGTCCTCTGGAAAGACGGTAATCCCGAATGTTCACCCGAAGCAGGTTTGGCGGCGCTGGCCTATACTGGCCTTGGTAATCTGGAACGTACCTGGGAAGATCGTACCCTTCCTGGCATATGGGACTACGCAATCAACGGCGGCAGACCTTTGTTGACATCTTCAGACGTCGTAGTGGCCTTCAAGGTTGGTCTTTCGCCTGATTGTAACAATAACCCTTGCAATATCGTCAACCTCGACCTCATGGGGATCACTGATGGTCGCCTGGAGGCGGGCGTGTGGAGTTGGGCCAAGAACGAGCCCAACAATTACAGGAATGACCAAGATTGCGCAGTGCAGATGAACAATGGGCGCTGGGACGATGATCACTGCTACAAGTCGTACCCGTATGCCTGCCGGCAGCTAGGTTCCGATAACTGGATCATAACAATGCAGGAAGGTGATTGGGTCGGCGGTGCCGCTGCATGTGCTGCGATGAATGGTGATTATATGTTCGATGTTCCGACCAACAGCTCTGAAAACGAAAAGCTCAGGGCCCAGCTGGGGGGAATCTCCCGTGTTTGGCTGAACTACAATGACATTCCCGTGGAAGGCCAATGGAATCCATCTTTCCCAATGCTTCTTGCACGGAACAGCGGAAAGTGTCTAGACGTGTCAGGTGGCTCAACCGTGGACGGCGCCAATTT
>CAZRWU010000033.1:0-23548 GCA_964603915.1 uncultured Rhodospirillaceae bacterium | reverse complement strand
CAACGAGTCGGGGTTCGTCGAAACCACCGTTGCCGCTTTCAAGGGCCGCACGATCCACGCTTTTCATACCGAAGGCGCCGGCGGCGGCCACGCGCCCGACATCATCAAGGTGTGCGGCGCGCCGAACGTACTGCCGTCGTCGACAAACCCGACCCGCCCTTACACCGTCAACACGCTCGACGAGCATCTCGACATGCTGATGGTGTGCCATCATCTCGACCCCCGCATCGCCGAAGACGTCGCTTTTGCCGAAAGTCGGATCCGCCGGGAAACCATCGCAGCGGAGGATATCCTTCACGATCTGGGCGCCTTTTCGATGATGGCTTCCGACAGCCAAGCCATGGGCAGGGTTGGCGAGGTGATCATCCGCACGTGGCAAACCGCCGATAAAATGAAGAAGCAGCGCGGCGCGCTGCCCGGCGATAAAAGCGGCAACGACAATTTCCGGATCAAGCGCTACATCGCGAAATACACGATCAATCCGGCGATCACGCACGGCATCGCGCGGCACGTGGGTTCTGTCGAGGTCGGCAAGTTCGCCGATCTGGTGTTGTGGAAGCCGATGTTCTTCGGCGTCAAGCCGGACCTCGTGCTCAAGTGCGGGACAATCGCCGCCGCCGCGATGGGCGATCCCAATGCTTCCATCCCGACGCCGCAGCCGGTCCACTATCGGCCGATGTTTGGCAGTTTCGGCCGATCCCTCACCGCGAGTTCATTGACGTTCGTCTCGAAGCTGGCGATGGACCTTGGAGTCGACGCCGCTCTCGGCCTCGCCCGACAGGTCCTCGCGGTCGAGGGCACACGGAGGCTGACAAAGCGAGACATGGTGCTGAACGATGCCACGCCCGTCATGGAAGTGGATCCGGAAACCTATGAAGTCCGCGCCGACGGGGAGTTGCTCACCTGCGCGCCCGCAACGGAACTGGCCATGGCCCAACGCTACTTTCTGTTTTGAAACCCGATCTGCACTTGCGCCGGGCGACCCATGTTGCGCCGGCAGGACAGTGGCCGCTCCGAGCTGCCATCGCCAGCGTGACCCTTGCGTTCAATGAGCGCCACCGCCGCCGGCTGCGCATGACGGATGACGCCGGCGAGCCTTTTCTGCTCGATCTTGCAAGGCCGGCTGTGTTGGCCGATGGCGACGGACTGGTGCTCGAGAGCGGTGGCGTCATCCGGGTGCGGGCCGCGCTTGAGTCCGTCGCCGACATTTCCGCGCCTACCCCGCAAGAGAAGGTTCGCCTGGCTTGGCATGTCGGCAACCGGCACACGCCGATCGAGGTGCTGAGCAACGGAAACTTCCGCGTCCGCGACGATCCCGTCCTGGTCGACATGCTGATTCGCCTTGGCGCTTGCGTGGTTAGACGCAACGCCGCCTTTTCTCCGGAGACCGGCACCTATGCCGTTCAAGATTCCCATGAGTCCGGCCACCAGCACAACCGGTAACCGACCCGGCAGGACCGGCGATGGGATTCTCGTTCGGCTGATGACGTGGCTGTCGCCGGCATTCCCCATCGGCGCCTACAGCTATTCCCATGGCCTTGAATGGGCGATCGAGGCTCGGTTGGTTCGGGACCAAGCCAGCCTCGCCGAGTGGATCGCAGCGATTCTTGCCCATGGCGCCGGAAGGATGGACGCTGTCTTCCTCGCGGCGGCATTGCGCGCCGCGCGAGACGGCGATTGGGCGGCGCTCGACAGCATTGCGGAGCGGGCGGCAGCCTGGCGCGGCACCGCCGAACTGGCGCACGAAAGCGCGGCGCAAGGCGCCGCCTTTCTCCATGCCGTGCGAGCGGCATGGCCCCATCCCATCCTCAATACCTTCGCCTGCCGGCTGGACGAGAGCAACTGCGCGCCGGCATATGCCGTTGCCGTCGGCGTTGCCGCGGCAACAATCGATGTGCCGGAACATCTCGCCGTCGCCGCCTTTCTTCAGGCATTGTCCAGCAACCTGGTGTCGGCGGGCATTCGGCTGGTTCCACTCGGTCAGACGAACGGGCTGAAGGCGCTTGCCAGCCTCGAGCCGGTCATTCACGCTGTCACCGACGAAGCGCGGACGATGACGCTGGATGAAATCGGCAGCGCGACGTTGGCGGTCGATTGGACATCGATGCGCCACGAGACGCAATATACGCGTCTCTTCCGGTCTTGAAGGGCAAGGTGAACGCACCCCATGAAACAAAAACCATGACCGGGCCGCTCCGGATCGGCGTCGGCGGACCTGTCGGCTCGGGCAAGACGGCGCTGCTTGACCGATTATGCCGGCGGCTGCGCGCCGGCTACCATATCGCCGCCATCACCAACGATATTTACACCAAGGAAGACGCCCAATTCTTGACCAAGGCCGGGGCGCTACCGGCAGATCGAATCGTCGGCGTTGAGACCGGTGGCTGTCCACATACGGCAATTCGCGAGGACGCATCCATCAATCTGGCGGCAGTCGCCGACATGATGGCGCGCTTTCCCGATCTCGACATCGTGTTCATCGAGTCCGGAGGCGACAATCTTGCCGCGACCTTTTCTCCGGAACTGGCCGACATCACCATCTACGTCATCGACGTTGCCGCCGGCGACAAAATCCCGCGCAAGGGCGGCCCCGGCATCACCCGTTCGGACCTGCTTGTCATCAACAAGATCGACCTTGCCGATCATGTCGGCGCCGACCTGGAAGTCATGGACCAAGACGCCCGCAAGATGCGTGGCGCGAGAGCTTTGGTGTTCACCAACCTCAAAACAGGTACGGGAGTGGATGCAGTGATCCGCTTCATCATCGAAACGGGTGGCTTGCCGCAGCGTGATATTATGGGAACCGACTCATGAAAGGACCACGGTCTTTACCCACAGACGATCCCGCCGCGCGGCTTGGCAATCTGATCAGCATCGTCTCGTTCAACCGCCAGGACGTGATCGACAGGCTGTTGACGGATGACGATTTGAAAACCCTCAAGCACCTCGCTCGCAAGGGTATGCCTGAAAACACCTTGAGGGCGCTGACCTCCGACCTCGCCTGTCTCGAAGCGTGGTGTCTTGCAGCCACGGGCGCGGCGCTGCCATGGCCGGCGCCGGAAGCCCTGGTTCTCAAGTTCATCGCGCATCACCTCTATGATCCGGATGAGCGGAACCGGGATCCGGGCCATGGAATGCCCGCCGACGTGGCGATTCGACTGAAGAGGGAAGGCCTTTTGCGCTGTGAAGGTCCTCACGCCCCGTCGACGGTGCGGCGGCGGATGGCCAACTGGGCGACGCTGCATCGCTTGCGCGGCTTGCGCGGGCCGTTCGCGAATCCGGAGGTACGCGAGGCGATCAGGCGCGCGGCCAGCGCCTCGCACCGCCGTCCGACCCGCAAGAGCAAGCGGGCCATTGTCCGCGATGTTCTGGACGACCTGCTTGCCACTTGCAACGGAGGTGGTTCCACCGCTCTGCGCGACCGCGCTCTCCTTCTCGTCGCTTTTGCCTCTGGCGGCCGCCGGCGCAGCGAGATCGCCGCATTGCGGGTCGAAAACCTGATCACGGAAGCGGCGGTGCCGGCCGATCCCGCCAAACCCGACGGCCGCATGCTTTCTTGCATGACGATTGAGCTTGGCAGAACCAAAACGACAACGGCGGAGGACGGCAGCCGCGTCAAGCTCGTCGGCCGCGCCGCCGATGCGCTTCGCCATTGGCTTGACAAGGCGGCGATCAGTTCGGGTTATGTCTTTCGCCAGATCGATCGCTGGAACAACATCGGCAGCCACCCGCTGAGTCCCGAGGGCGTCAACCACATCGTCAAAAGGCGACTTAAGCTCGCCGGATACGATCCAGCCGATTACAGCGCCCACGGTCTCCGGGCCGGCTATTTGACACAAGCCGCCAAGGATGGCGTCGCGTTGCCCGAAGCCATGCGCCAGTCCCTGCACCGCTCAGTTCAGCAAGCCGCTCAGTACTACAATGACGCCGAGACGGAACTCAGCCGGGCGGCCAGGCTGGCTGAATAGCAGACGGTTCGGCCAGATCCTGAAATCGGCCCGATCCTAAAATCCCAGCATTTCAGCAAAAACGCGGTTCGGCGGCGTATGTCCATCGACGAAGGACTTGATGTTTATGATGACGCTTTCGCCCATGGCGCTGCGGCCCTCGACCGTTGCCGACGCCATATGCGGGAGCAGGACAACGTTGTCGAGTTGAAGCAGCTTCGGATTCAGAGCCGGCTCGTTCTCGAACACATCAAGGGCGGCGCCGGCGATATCATGATTGCGCAACATCCGGATCAGCGCCGCCTCGTCGATGATCTCGCCGCGAGCGGTATTGACGATATAGGCGTGAGGCCGCAGCAGCTTGAGACGGCGCGCGGAGAGCAAATGATACGTCGCCGGCGTGTGCGGACAGTGCACGGTGATGATATCCATGCGCGAGAGCATCTGATCCAGGCTCTCGTGATAGGTCGCGTCAAGCTCATCCTCAATGTCGGGATGAACCCGATTGCGATTGTGATAATGGATCGACATGTCGAAACTGCGGGCGCGGCGCGCGACCGCCTGGCCGATTCGCCCCATGCCGACAATGCCGAGACGTTTGCCGGAGACACGATGGCCAAGCATCCACGTCGGAGACCAGCCTTTCCAGTCCCCCGCTCTGAGCACCCGTTCACCCTCGGTCAGGCGGCGGGGAACGGCGAGAATCATCGCCAGCGCCATTTCGGCCGTGTCCTCGGTGAGGACATCGGGGGTATTGGTGACAACGATCGATCGCGCCTTGGCCGCCTTGAGATCGATATGATCGACTCCCGTCCCGTAATTGGCGATCAACTTCAAACGCTCGCCAGCGGCGGCGATGCGCTGCTTGTCGATTCGGTCGGTCACCGTCGGGACCAGGACGTCGGCAGTGTTCATGGCTTCGGCGAGTTCTGCCGATGAGAGAGGCCCATCACGCAGATTGAGGCGAACGTTGAACAGCTCCATCATTCGCGTCTCAATCGCGTCAGGAAGCTTCCGGGTCACAACAACCACCGGCTTTTCCTTCGCCATCGCGCTCCTCACCTGGAACTTCGCCAGCAATCGGCGATAACATTTGCCGGCCCCGCTGTCCAGGCTTGCTCGGGGCGTAGCCGGCGGCTTGATTTTGCAGCGCATGGCCCATTAAATGCGGCAATCGATTGTACCCATCTGGGAATTCCCAGTGTACCCATGATGCCGCGTTTACACATCTGCCTTGCCATCCTTGTCTGCATGTCTGCGCTTACAGGAGCCCTGCCTGCCGCTGCGGCGTCAGACAACAGCGGCCTGCCCCTGCCCCGCTTCGTCAGCCTGCGCTCGGACGAGGTCAACCTGCGTGCCGGACCGGGAACACAGTATCCGGTATCGTGGATCTACCGTCGCCAAATGCTGCCGATCGAAGTGATCGCCGAATACCGCGACTGGCGAAAGGTTCGCGATTGGCAAGGCGACGAAGGCTGGGTTCACAAGAACATGCTGAGCGGACGGCGAAGCGTCATCATCGTCGGAGACGCCCGCAATCTGCTTGCCGAACCCGCGCCGTCGAGCGCGGTTGTCGTCCGCGCCGAGCCGGGCGTGATCGGGCACCTCATCCGATGCCCGAACGAGGGTCCGTTCTGCCGGGTGCGTATCAAGAGTTGGGAAGGATGGCTCGACCGCACCGCGTTCTGGGGCACCTATCCCGGTGAAGTCGTGCAATAATCCGTCGCCCCCCGGCAACGGACAATCTCTTATTCGAAGTCTTGCGCCACTTCAGCCACAACGGCCGACGGCAGAGCGCACATGTGATCGTATTTGGGATGAGAGATCGCAAGAACGATCCGGGCGCCCGGCTCTGTGAACGCCTTTATCTGTTCCGGGGTGAACGGAAACTTGAGGAAGTGCACCGACGACGTCTTGCCCTCTTGCGTCGTCCGCTCAACGTCCCCTTCGGGCACCGCGCGCACTGTGTGACCAGCGAACTGCATGGCGACGCAGTTATCGATTCCGCCGAGTTCTGCGAGGACACGCGCGCGCCGCGCCGGCTCCTCGATCTCGATCATCATCGTCGACACCAGCGTTCGCCCATCCGGGATCAACGGGTTGTAGGCTCGGAGTTCATCCTCGATCTGATCCTCGCCACCCTTCTCAATGCGCAACATTTCTTGGATCTGGTGCCACATGGTGTCGTAGTTCTCGAAATAGAACGTGACATCCGGCCCCACGGAGACTCGCCTGTTCTTTTTCATCGAGGTGATGGCGCGACGGCGCTCGGGGCGCTCGCGCTCGTATTCGTCCAGTGACAGAATATCTTCCCGCGTGATCTGACGCTTGGTCACGACGTCGCTCTCCAATCATCCATTGTGTGGTTTCTTAAAGCCCATATGCGCGGGCGAGCAGTTGAATTGGATGCTGCACCGGCTCGACCGTGGGAGGCGTTCCTTCGTTCAAACGTTCCATCCCCTGAATGATATGCTCGCGAGCAAGCGGACATTCGGAGACGATATAAGGCTTTTGACTTTCGCGCGCCTGACGCGCCACCGGCCGTCCAACCTTAAGCGCAACCTCGAAATTGTCTTTCATGATGCCCCATGAACCGCCGTGGCCGGAGCAACGTTCGATGACCGTCACCTCGGTATCCGGCAGCAGCTTCAGGACTTCGGCAGCTTTCTGTCCCATGTTCTGAGCGCGCGCGTGACAGGCGATGTGCACCGTCACGCCGCCCGGCAGCGGCGACATTCCCTCGGCGAGCCCCTCCTTGCGGGCGATGGCGACAATGTATTCCGCAGCATCGAACGTCGCCTCGCTGAGCGCCTTGACATTGTCATCGTCGGGCTCGATCAGCGGCCACTCGAACTTCATCATCAAGCTGCAGGAGGGAACGAGTGAAATGACATCGTATCCCTTGTCCACCCATGGGCGGAGCGCCGCGGAGACCTTGCGCGCGTTTTTCGCGACGCGCGCCAAATCGCCTTGCTCCAACTGAGGCATCCCGCAACACGACGGATAAACAACCTCGGTCTCGACGCCGTTGCGCGCCAGAACCGCCCGCGTCGCCACTCCGACATCGGGATTGTTGTAGTTCATGAAGCATGTCGCATAGATCACGGCCTTGCGGCCAAAAGCCGGCGCATCGCGGTTGACGGTCGGAACCTCGGAGCGGGCACGGACGGTGAACGCCTTTCCATGATAGCGGGGCAGTTCGGCATCGCGATGGACGCCCGCCACGCTCTCCAGCAGCGGTCGGGTCAGCCGGTTGCCGCGGCGGCTCGCCCAGTTGGCCAAGGGAGCTACGCGCGTGGCCATCACACCGGAGCGGTCGGTTTCGCTAAGCTGGCGCTGAATGAAAGGCGGCTTGCGCTTCTTGAACTCGACTGCCCGGTAGCGCAGCATGAGATGAGGGAAGTCAAGCGCGAATTCATGGGGAGGCACATAAGGACATTTGGTCATAAAACACATGTCGCAAAGCGTACACGCGTCGACAACCGGCTTGAAATCGCTGCTCTTGACGCTATCGAGTTCGCCGGTCTCGGAGTCGTCGACAAGCTCAAAGAGGCGTGGAAACGAATCGCAAAGATTGAAGCAACGTCTGCACCCGTGGCAAATGTCGAAGACCCGGCGCATTTCGAGGTCAAGTTTTTCCTCGTCGTAAAAGTCGTCATCCCGCCATGGGATCTGATGCCGGATCGGGGCTTCCAGGCTGCCTTCGCGCATTTATTTCGTTCCTGCCACTCACGACGTGCCGACAAGAGCTGAATAAAGCGAGATGTGCTTGCACGTTTTAAAAGCACCTCTCGAAAGTGAAGTAAAGTAATGAGGGCGGGCTGCCGCCCTCATTCAAAGGGCCGAGCGAGGTAAGACGCCTCGCGCTTTGCCGCCTATTCCATCGTGTCGAGAGCTTTTTGGAACCGCCCAGCGTGCGATTTCTCGGCTTTGGCGAGGGTCTCGAACCAGTCCCCGATCTCGTCAAACCCCTCGTCCCGAGCGGTTTTGGCCATGCCGGGATACATATCCGTATACTCGTGCGTCTCTCCCGCGATTGCCGCTTTCAGGTTATCGCCGGTTGCACCGATCGGCAGGCCCGTGGCAGGGTCGCCAACTCCCTCAAGAAATTCCAGATGACCGTGGGCATGACCGGTTTCGCCCTCAGCCGTTGAGCGAAACACCGCGGCGACATCATTGTAGCCTTCGACATCTGCCTTCTGAGCAAAGTAAAGGTAGCGGCGATTGGCTTGCGACTCGCCAGCGAATGCTGCCTTGAGGTTTTCTTCCGTTTTAGACCCTTTAAGTTGCGCCATCTTTTTCTCTCCCTAACCCATGTTGACGCTTAAGCGGTGGGCGCTGATGCGAAACACCCTCCCTCAACTATCCCGCGCCCGCGCGCAGAAGTCAAGGAATTCTAACCGATCCAAGGTAGTTAATAATCTATTGATTTTGAATATTATTTTTTTCGTCGACGGTGGGCAGCACTCGCACGATCACATCGACCCGGCAAACCGCCGTTCCCTCCGGCGGTGGGGGGAGCTCGGAAACAACCACACGCTCGGCCGGGATGTCCTGCAACCGCCCGGTCCCCTCGAAAAAGAAGTGATGGTGTTCGTCGGTATTGGTGTCGAAATATGACCGCGTTCCGTCGACGATGATCTCGCGAAGCAAGCCGACCGCGGTGAACTGATGAAGGGTATTGTATATGGTCGCCAAGGAGACCGAAACATGCGCCTTGAGCGCCTCTTCATGAAGGCCCTCGGCCGTGACATGGCGATCGCCGCCCTCGAAAAGCAGCTTGGCGAGCGCGAGCCGCTGCCGCGTCGGCCGCAGGTCCGCACTGCGCAGAAGATCGAGAGCTCGGCGATAGGGTCGTGGCTTATCCATTCGCTCGCATATGGGAACTGGTTTCTACAATCGCAAGCACGAGTGGCCCGCCCCTTTCACCAACCGGGCCGCTTGCCCAATGGAACATCGCAGCCAACCCCTAAGCGCGGATCAATCGCCGGTGACGATCCGATCGATCAGCTGTTTAACGGTCGGAATGAACCCGTCCCGATAGAAGGGATCCGTTGCAAACCGGTAAGCGTTATGGCCGGCGAACATCAGGTTGTGCTCGACATCGCCATTGTGAATGATCGCCTGCAATGTCTTTTGGATACAGAACGAGCGCGGGTCGGCCAGCTTGCCCGTCGTTCCCGCCTCGGTTTCCGCCCAGTTGCTGAACAAGCAGGCACTGAGACAGCCCATGCATGCTTGCTGATCGGCCCTGATCTGCTCCGATTTTTCCCGTGTTACGAAAATCAACGTGGAGTCCGGCGTTTTCATTGCGTCGGTATAGCCCAGCGCCATCCATTCCGCAGCGCGCCCGCGATCCGCCGCAGTGAGATAAACTGGCCGGCCTCTCGCGCCGAGAGGAAGCGGCTCGACGTGCTCGCCGACGGGTTCGCGCGTGTAGGCGATTTGTCGTTCGTTGCGCTTCGCCAATTCTTCAAGAAAGGCGTTGCGCACGGCAGAAGAATAGAAACCAGTCGGGCTGAATCGATTGAGAAAGATATCCCCTTCCTTCAACGTCAACAATCGCTGCTTCCACTCCGCCGGGACCGGGCTCTCCTGGGTGAGCACCGGGCGCGTGCCGAACTGAAAGGCAATGGGGCCGAGTTCGGGATTGTCGATCCAGTCCTTCCATTCCCGCAAGTACCAGACGCCGCCAGCCATGAAGATAGGAATATCGCCGACGCCGCACTGTCGCATCTGACTGCGCAGTTCGCGCACCCGCGGATAAGGAGGTTCAACGCGGTTGGGATCCTCCGAGTTGCTCAGCCCGTTATGGCCGCCTGCAAGCCAAGGATCCTCGTAAACGACGCCGCCGAGAAATTGCTGATACCTGTGGTAGGAGCGTTTCCACAAGGCGCGGAAAGCCCGCGCGGAGGACACGATAGGATAGTAGTAGACGCCATACTGCGAGGCAATCTCCGCCATGCGATAGGGCATGCCGGCGCCACATGTGATTCCGTGGATCAAACCTCTCGCGCCTTCCAGAACGCCATGCAACACCCTTGAAGCCGCCGCGGCCTCCCACAGGACGTTCATGTGCAAGCGGCCCTGCCCGTTGGCGATTTCGTAGGCCCGCTTCGCCTGCGCGATGCCGCCCTGGATCGCGTAAGACACCAGTTCCTCGTAGCGCTCGCGCCGTGTCTTGCCGAAATACGTTTGCGCTATCACCCGGCCCTGTTCGTCGAAAGAATCGGCATTCACGCCCGAAAAGGTTCCAACGCAACCTCCTGCCGCGAACGCACCGGCGCTATTGCCATTCGACACGGCAACGCCCTTGCCGCCCTCAACGACGGGCAAAACCTCGCGGCCTGATATCCTCATTGGCTCCAGGAGCATCATTTCTCGTCGCTTCCGTTCCGTCTTTCAAAATAGCCCGTACCGGGCCTTGCTTGGCATGCCCGCCTTTATCGGCCGGATCACACTCCTGCCCTCATCGTCATATAAAGAGTCATCGAAGAAAAGCGAGCCCTCGGCGCAAAAGGGATCAAGCACCGAGGGCGTGCCGGCAGCAAAAAACGCTGTTGGTCAGGCCTTGTTTTCCGCCGGCTGCTGCGAGCGATCCAGCCCGGTAACCTGATCAACCGCCCGCATCGAAAGCTTGACCTTGCCGCGATCATCGATGCCAATCAATTTGACCTTTACGATGTCGCCAACCTGAACGACATCGGTCACCTTCCCGACCCGCTCCGGAGCCAACTCGCTGATGTGAACGAGGCCATCGCGGCTGCCAAGAAAGTTGACGAACGCCCCGAAGTCCATCGTCTTGACAACCCGGCCAGTGTAAATGGCGCCCACTTCAGGATCGGCGGCAATGTTACGGATCCACTCGATGGCGGCATCGGCCGATGCCTGGTCGACCGCCGCGACCTTCACCGTTCCATCATCCTCAAGATCGATCCGCGCGCCCGTCACTTCGCAAATTTCACGGATGACCTTGCCTCCCGGCCCGATGACCTCGCGTATCTTGTCCTTGTTGATATGAATGACGGTGATGCGCGGCGCCATCTGGCTGATGGCTTCGCGGGGAAGAGAAATAGCGTCCGCCATCTCGCCCAATATGTGCATCCTGCCCTCGCGGGCCTGCTCCAGCGCGGTGGACATGATCTGCTCGGTGATCGAAGTGATCTTGATGTCCATTTGCAGCGCCGTCACGCCCTGCTCCGTGCCCGCGACCTTGAAGTCCATGTCGCCAAGATGGTCTTCGTCGCCGAGAATGTCGGAAAGGACGACGAACTCGTCCTCTTCCTTGATCAGGCCCATGGCGATTCCCGCCACGGGCCGCCGGAGAGCAATTCCTGCGTCCATCATCGCAAGCGAGGCGCCGCAAACCGTCGCCATCGACGACGATCCATTGGATTCGGTTATTTCCGAGACGACCCTAATGGTGTAGGGGAAATTCTCCCGGTCGGGAATCATCCGGTGCATGGCTCGCCACGCCAGCTTGCCGTGGCCGATTTCCCGACGACCGGTAAAGCCGAAACGTCCCGCCTCGCCGACCGAATACGGGGGAAAATTGTAATGAAGCATGAAGTGCTGCCGATATTCCCCGGCCAGCGCATCGACAATCTGCTCGTCCTGCCCCGTTCCCAAGGTCGCGACGACGAGCGCTTGCGTCTCGCCGCGGGTGAATAACGCGCTGCCGTGCGCTCTTGGCAGAAGTCCGACTTCCGCAGCGATCGGCCGGATCGCTTTTCCGTCGCGGCCGTCGATCCGGCATCCGGTGACGAGCATGCCGCGACGCACCACATCCTTTTCAAGATCGCGGAAAAGATCGTCGAGATATTGGATGAGCAGTGTCTTGTCCACCTCTTCATCGGCCATCAGTTCCTCGGTCACACGATCACGAACCGTGAAAACCTTTTGCCGGCGCAGCGCCTTACCGGTTTCCTGATAGGCATCGCGAAGATCGGCTTCCGCCGCCATCCGCAGACGCTCGGCAAGCTCCGCCTTGCCCTTCGGCGCCTGAGGAAGTTCGACAGGTTCACGCGCGCACGCCTCCGCAAGCGCGATGATTCCGGCTATGACCGGCTGACAATGGCGATGACCGAACATCACCGCCCCGAGCATCACCTCTTCAGAGAGCTCGTTTGCCTCCGATTCGACCATCAGGACACCGTCGTTGGTGCCAGCCACCACCAAGTCAAGATCGCTTGCAACCAGTTCATCGAGGCGGGGATTCAAGATGTACTCGCCACCTGCGTAACCGACGCGACAGCCGGCGACAGGACCAAGAAACGGCACTCCCGAAAGCGTCAGCGCAGCGGATGTCCCGATCATGGCGACGATGTCCGGGTCGTTCTGCAGGTCATGGCTGAGAACGGTGCAAATGACTTGCGTTTCGTTGCGGAACCCCTTGGCAAACAGCGGCCGGATGGGACGGTCGACCAACCGCGACGTCAGAATTTCCTTCTCGGAGGGCCGCCCTTCGCGCTTGAAGAATCCCCCGGGAATTTTACCCGCAGCAAATGTTTTTTCCTGATAATGAACCGAAAGAGGGAAAAAATCCAATCCGGGCTTCGGCGTCTTGTCAAAAACGACAGTACAAAGGACTTTTGTTTCGCCATAGGTCGCCATCACTGCCCCGTCGGCTTGACGGGCAATTTTTCCGCTCTCCAATATTAGCGGTCGGCCTCCCCATTCGATCTCCTTGCGGAACTCCTGAAACATTCTGTTCACCTCAATCATCGTTGTTCTTGCTCTTTACTGGCCGACAGCAAAACCCATCCTGGGTGGATTTCCCGGCGCTTCAGCCTTCCAAAATTTATCGGCGCAGTCCCAGACGCTCGACCAACGTCTCATAGCGGCCAACTTCCTTGCGCTTGAGGTAGTCGAGTAATTGCCGGCGCTGGCCGACCATCATCAACAGCCCCCGCCGCGAGTGATAGTCCTTTTTATGAATCTTGAGGTGCTCCGTAAGATTGCGGATGCGCTCGCTAAGAATGGCAACCTGGACTTCCGGCGAACCGGTATCTCCTTCTGCCGTCGCGAACTCTTGTATAACTTCCTGCTTCCGATCTGCAGTGATCGACATCTCATGCTCCATGGTCAAAGATTGAGGACACGAAGCGGCCGGACTTCGCCGCCCTGAATTTGCGCAAGTGCGATGGGTTTATCCTCGGCCATAGCACAGACGACTGCGTCTTTGGAGACCACGCTTTGCGGCGATCGGTTGACAACCGGCAATACCGCAATCGCTTGTCCTCGCCGCAGCCGGCGCGCTTCCGCCTCGGTTAACACGAGCGCCGGGATGCCGGCCAGCGCCGCTGTTACTGGAAGCACTTGCTGCAATGTCCCATCACTATGCCCAACCGCCTCGACTTTATCCAGAGCTATCGCATCTTGCTCGGTGAACGGTCCAACCAATGTCCTCCGCAGCGCCGCGACGTGACCGACCGTTCCCACCGCGACGGCCAGATCACGGGCGAGCGCGCGCATATAGGCGCCCTTGCCGCATACAACCTCGAACACGGCATGATCGGTGTCCGGGACCGCGATCAGCGCCATTCGCTCGATGAGGACCGGTCGCGGCGATAGGACAATCGGAACGTCCGCGCGAGCCAGGGCATAAGCCCGCCGGCCTTCCACTTTGATCGCCGAATAAGTCGGCGGAACTTGCTCGATCGTTCCAACAAATCGCGGTATCGCCGCTTCGATCGCAGAAGTTTCCGGTCGTTCTGCACTTGTCGCGATGACTTGGCCATCGCGATCGTCGGTGTCGCGCGCCTCGCCCCAGCGAACGGTAAAACGGTAAGCCTTGCGGCTGTCGACGATGTACGGGAGGGTCTTGGTCGCCTCACCGATCGCAATCGGAAGAACACCGGTCGCCAGAGGATCGAGTGTTCCGGCGTGACCGGCTTTTGCCGCGCCCAGCGCCCGACGAACCGCGGAAACAGCGCTGAACGACGTCATCGCCGACGGCTTGTCGAGAACGACCCAGCCGTTCACATTGCGCCCCCCGCGCCTACGTCCCATCGTCGTCTCCCGCATCCCGGTCTCGAGATCCTTGAAGATCTCGCGCTACGGCAGGATCGCGCAGCAGTTCTTCAATTCTTTGCGCCTCGTCAAATGAGGGATCGACACGAAAAATCAGATCGGGAATGAACTTGAGGCGAACCTCCTGGGCGATCCGACGCCGCAGGAAAGTTCGCGCGCGGGCCAGGGCGGCGAGCATGGCGTCGGCATCGCCTCCACCCAAGGGTACAGCGAAAACCGTCGCGCTGCGCAGGTCGGCGCCGACACGAACTTCCGTGATCGTGATGGACACGCCGCCGAGTCCAGGATCACGAACCTCGCCCTTCTCGAATACATGGGCAAGCACATGTCGAAGTTCTTCGCCGACCCGTAATTGGCGCTGAGTCGGACCATGTTCGCCCTTTCTCACCGCTTCCGGCCCTGTATCCGTTCGTCAACTCGAGGAACGTCCACGCCAAGACACTTGAGCGGAGGAGATGCGATCAAAGGGGCTGGGGTCAAAGTTGACGAGCGACCTCCTGAATGTCGAAACACTCGATCTTGTCGCCGATTTGAATATCTTGGTAATTCGCGAGCGCGATGCCGCAGTCGTAGCCTTCCTTGACCTCCCGGACATCGTCCTTGAAGCGCCTCAGTTGCGAAAGGTCGCCTTCATGAACGACCACATCGTCCCGCAGCAAGCGCACCTTCGCGCCCCGACGAACTACGCCTTCGGTCACCATGCAGCCGGCGACCTTGCCCACCTTGGTAATCGAAAACACCTGCCGGATCTCGGCATAGCCGAGAATGTTCTCGCGAAGTTGCGGCGCCAGCATCCCGGTCAGGATCTGCCGCATATCGTCGACCACATTATAAATGATCGAGTAATAGCGAATCTCAACGCCATCTCGCTTGGCGAGTTCGCGAGCCTGAGGGTTGGCCCGCACGTTGAACCCGATGATCAGCGCATTGGACGCCCTGGCCAGGGTGACATCCGACTCGTTGATACCGCCGACGCCGGAGTGCAGCACCTGAACCCCGACTTCGTCGGTTGCGAGTTTTGCCAGGGCTCCGCAAATGGCTTCGGCCGAACCATGCACATCGGCCTTGATAACCAAGGTGAGTTCCTTGGTTTCGCCTTCGCGGATGCGATCGAACAACTGCTCGAACGAGGTACGTCCCGCGGCTTCCGCCGTGCGCGCGGCGCGGTGCCTGCGGCGTCGGAACTCGGTGACTTCACGCGCACGCGATTCGCTGTCGACCACGCTCACATCGTCGCCCGCCGCCGGCGTGCCGTTAAGCCCCAGGATCTCCACCGGCGTGCCCGGACCGGCAGCCTCAAGCGCAGCGCCCGACGCATCCATCAATCCGCGCACGCGTCCCCATTCGCTGCCGGCCACAAAAATGTCGCCGACCCGAAGCGTTCCGCGCTGAACAAGCACCGTCGCCACCGATCCGCGGCCACGTTCGACCTTGGCCTCGATGACCACGCCTTCGCCAGTCCGCTCGGGATTGGCGCGCAAATCAAGAAGTTCAGCCTGAAGCAGAATCGCCTCGACCAGTTTTTCCAGGTTGGCGCCTGTCTTGGCGGAAACCTCGACGGAAAGAGTATCGCCGCCAAATTCCTCCAGAACCACGTCATGCTGGAGGAGTTCGTTGCGCACCCGCAGCGGATCGGCGTCCGGCCGGTCAATCTTGTTGATGGCAACAATGATCGGCACTGCCGCCGCCTTGGCGTGCCGAATGGCCTCGATTGTCTGTGGCATGACGCCATCATCGGCGGCAACGACCAGAACGACAATATCGGTTACGTTCGCCCCACGGGCGCGCATTTCGCTGAACGCTTCATGGCCCGGCGTATCGACGAACGTGATCTTTTCGCCGTCGGCCAAGGTGATCTGATAGGCCCCGATGTGCTGCGTAATGCCGCCGGCCTCATGGGCGGCAACATCCGTTTTGCGCAGGGCGTCGAGCAGCGACGTCTTGCCGTGGTCAACATGACCCATGATCGTGACGACAGGGGGCCGCGGCTTAAGAAGCATCTCGACGTCCCGTTCGCCCTTCAGGCCGATTTCGACGTCCGCCTCGCTGACCCGTTTCACGCTGTGACCGAACTCCGTCGCCACGAGCTCCGCGGTGTCGGCATCTATGGCCTGATTGATTGTCGCCATGACGCCCATCCGCATCAGCGCCTTCATCACATCGGCGCTACGCTCCGCCATGCGGTTGGACAACTCTTGAACGGTGATCGTTTCAGGGATGACCACTTCGCGAAACACCTTCTCCGTCTGTGTCTGGAGCCGCTGCTTCATCCGCTCCTTTTCGCGGGCACGCCGAACGGCGGCGAGGCTGCGGACACGTTCGGCGCGATCCTCAAGCGCCTCGCTGACCGTCAATTTGCCCGCGCGACGCCGCGGTTCGCCACGCCGCGGCGCAACCGCAGGCTTGCGGGCGTCAGGGCGCGATCCCGCACGCTTGCCTCGAACTTGTTCGTCGGCTTCTTCCGCCAATTTTTGATCGACCCGCGGCACTTGCGGAGTCTCTTTTGCGCTTCGGGGCTCCGCCGGTTGCTCGCTCTCTTCACGCACTTCCGGTTCAACGACTGGCGCCGCATCAGATTCCACCCTCTCCACCGCTTCAACTGGCGGCGGTTCGCTTTCCGTGGGACTCTCTTCGACAGCTTCCTCGGGGATCCGCTCGGGCTCCGGCGGACCTGCGGACGGAGCAGGCGCCGTCTCCTGCGATGCAACGAGTGGCGCTTCGAATTCGACTTCGGCTTCGGCTTCCGCCGCTGCCTCGGCGGCTTCCCGCTCCGCCTGAAGTTGCTCCGCCCGCTGCCTTTCAGCCATCTCATCGGCCGCGAGTTGGGCTTCGTCGGCTCGGATCGCTTCCTGCAACGCTTTCGCGCGACTTGCTTTTTCGGCGGTCGTCAAGCCAACGGCGGCCCGCTCTCGCCCAGCGCCTTCCGTTCTGGATGGCGCTCCAGCACCGCCCTCACCTTCCTGGCCTGCCTTGGCCATTCGGCCGCGCGCATCTGGGGAATAGGTGCGCTTTTTGCGAACTTCCACCCGCACCATTTTCGATCGCCCGTGCGAGAAGTTCTGCCGAACCTGACCCGATTCGACGGTCTTTTTCAGTTCGAGCTTGCCGGGACGGTTCAACTGCCCCTGCCCCTTCTCGTCGCTGCCCTTGCTTTCCGTCATATCTCTCGAATGCACCATGTTACGCTAGGTGTTTTCCGCCAATACCCGCATCGCTGGCTACCGGTTTGTCCGCGCCACGAAAACCGGCAAGCCTCGCCGCCTCCCGCTTCAGGCTGTTGGCCAACCTCCCCAGTGACACAACAACATGAACAGCGCGTTCACGTCCCGCCGCGGCGCCCAGTTCGTCCGCTCGCAAAACCGCGATCGGAACGCCGCTTGCCAACGCCTCCAACTTGGACCGGTCGCCAGTCGACCCGTCAACGGCTGTAATAACGATTCCCGGCCGTCCGGATTGCAGCCACTCCCTGGCCTTCTCGTACCCGACCACCGCCTGCCCGGCTCGGCGCGCAAGGCCCACAAGATTGAGGCAACGGCGAACCAAGGCAGCCTCGACCAAATCGACAAGATTGTCGGGGACATGCACCGGCCCACGCGCCGCCTTTGCAAACACGTGCTTCGCGCATGCCTTCTTAAGCGTATCCCGATCGGCACTCAACCAAAATCCCCGGCCTGGCAAGCGCTCATCGACGTCGGCAACGACCTCGCGGTTTGGATCCAGAACAAAACGGATCATCCCGTCCTTCGCCTGAACAACGCCCGAAACGATACAGCGGCGCATCGTCTTGTCGGTTTCGTCGTTCTCGATCTCTGTGCGCAAGGCGGACACACCCACCTATTCCTTGCCGGCATCCGCCTTGGCTGTTTCAACCGGAGGACTGGCTTCATCGTCTTTTTCGAACCAATGCGCGCGCGCCGCCATGATAATTTCATCGGCGCGATCCCGCGTCAGAGTCCCTGCCGGGGCAATCTCCATGAGTTCGTCACCAGAAAGATCGGCAAGATCGTCCAGGGTCTTGATCCCCTTCTCGCCCAGCGCCACGACCACCGCCGGCTTCAGACCATCGAAGGTCGCCAGTTCTTCCGAAATGCCAAGCTCGACCTGGCGGCGGGCGAACTCCTCATCGCGCGCCGCCAGGAAAACGCGCGCCCGCTCCCTCAGCTCCGTCGCCACGTCCTCATCGAAGCCTTCGATCTCGGTCAGATCCTCCAGGGGGACGTATGCCACTTCCTCAACATCCGTAAAGCCTTCGGTCACCAGAAGATGCGCGATCACGTCATCGACATTGAGGGCGTCGATGAATGTCTGCGAGCGATTGCGGAATTCTTCCTGCCGCCTATGCGATTCCTCGTCCTCGGTCAGAATATCGATGTCCCACCCGGTCAGCTGGGAAGCCAAGCGCACGTTCTGGCCGCGCCGACCAATGGCAAGGCTCAACTGGTCATCGGGCACGACGACCTCGATCCGGCCGGCTTCCTCATCCAGCACCACCTTGGCGACCTCTGCGGGGGCAAGCGCATTAACGACAAAAGTGGCGGGATCCGGCGACCACTGAATGATGTCGATCTTTTCGCCTTGAAGCTCGCCGACCACGGCTTGCACGCGAGAACCTCGCATGCCGATGCATGGCCCAACGGGATCAATGCCGGAATCGTGCGACATCACCGCGATTTTGGCGCGCGAACCGGGATCGCGGGCAACCGCCTTGATTTCGATGATCCCATCGTAAATTTCCGGCACTTCTTGGGCAAAAAGCTTGGCCATGAACTGCGGATGCGTTCGCGACAGAAAAATCTGCGGGCCCCGTGCTTCCTCGCGGACATCCAGAATGAAGGCGCGGACCCGGTCGTTCTGATTGAAATGCTCTCGCGGAATTGCCTCCTCACGCCGCAGCACCGCCTCTGCGCGTCCCAGATCGACAACAATGTTGCCGAACTCGATGCGTTTGACCAAGCCGTTGACGATATCGCCGATGCGGCTTTTGTATTCGTCGTATTGCCGCTTGCGTTCGGCCTCGCGAACCTTCTGCACGATGACCTGCTTGGCGGTCTGCGCGGCGATCCGGCCGAAATCGATCGGCGGCAGAGGATCGACCAGGACGTCACCCACCTTTGCATCGGGATAACGGCGCACCGCCCAGTCGACCGTCACCTGGATCGCTTCGTTTTCGACCGCTTCCACAACCTCGAGGTAACGGGCAAGAGTAATTTCGCCGGACGTACGATCGATTCTGGCGCGAATGTCGTGTTCGTGGCCATACTTGGAGCGGCCGGCCTTCTGGATCGCCTGCTCCATCGCCTCCAGCACCTCGTCCCGATCGATGTTCTTGTCCCGGGCAACCGTGTCGGCAACCTGCAGCAACTCGGGCCGGGCATGCACGGCCCCCGTATCAATCAGCGTCCGGCTCATCTGCTAATGCTGTCTCCTTTGGTTGGTTTCCCAAGGCCTCGATCAGTTCATCGGTAAGCAAAAGCTTTGCGCGCGCGATCTCCGCATGAGGCAATTCAACCTCGCCTGCCTCTGTCCGCACGCGCACCCGGTCTGCCGCCGTGCCCAACAGTCGGCCGGTAAAGCGGCGCCGCTCGTTGATCGGATGCACCATTTCCACTTTGGCAACAAAACCGGCGAACCTGTCAAAATCGGCCAAGCGAACGAGGGGACGATCGATGCCCGGTGAGCTCACTTCCAGAACATAAGCGCCGGCAATAGGATCCTCGACGTCAAGCACCGCCGACACTGCTCGGCTGACATCGGCGCAATCGTCAACCGTCATTGAGCGTTCGTCATGACGCTCAACCATGATCTGCAACCTTGGCTTCTTTTGACCCAAAATCATAACCCGGACGAGAGAGTACCCCATGGCTTCCACCACAGGCCCGAGAAGCGCCTCAAGCCGAACCGGAAGTTGGGTTTCCCTGGTCATCACCTCTCCTGCTGGCGACAAAGCAAAGACACCTTGTCGACCAACTAAAAAGGCGGGCCAGCGGCCCGCCCCATCAAACCCCATTCTCACAGGGGTCAACGAGACCGAGTCTTTCGTTGACTCGATCCCGTCAATATAAACCGCACATCGCCATGCACAAGACCTATTCTCTTGTTATTCGGCTAGATGGACTTATTGACGCAGGAGAGCGGGCGCGGCGCAAAATACGGAGATAGGTACATCGTGCTCCTCGCGCGAGAGCCTTCTCTTCGTAGCGCGTCGCCGGCCAATCCGGAGGTCGACATCGCCAATCCTCCGGCCCACGGGGCGACCAGAGGAACGCCGGATGCCTGATCAGCGTGGCCAACATCCAGCGGACAAGGGTCGGTTCATCGGTCGCGATGCGCAATTCGGCGCCATCGCGCAAAGCGTGCGCCAAGAGATCGGCGGTTTCCTGACAAATGAAGCGGCGAGTGGCATGCCGCTTTTTCGGCCACGGATCCGGAAACAACAGCATGACCCGGCCAAGGCTGGCTTCCGGCAAGACACGCAGAACCAGTCGCGCGTCATCAACGAAGATGCGAACGTTGCCAAGGCGCAGTTTCTCGACGAGAACAAGAAGGTTGGCGACGCCGTTGACATAGGGCTCGCACCCGATCAAGCCAATCCTGGGATTGTCAGCCGCCACCGCAGCGAGATGCTCGCCGCCGCCAAACCCGATTTCAAGCCAAACATCGTTCACTGCCGGCGTGAATAAGCAGGCGGGATCGAAAGGTTGGCCCGAGTCCGGGACAGCGATGCGCAGCTGGGGGAGAAGACTGGCCAAACGCTCGCTGCGGCCCGGCCGCAGCCGCCGGCCATGACGGCGGCCATAGAAACATCTTGGCGGAAGATCGAGCGAGAAGTCGTGGCCAATCACGGATATCAGCACAGACTTCCGCGCTAGAAGGCGGCTTTCAGCTTGTCGGCCAAATCGGTAATTTCCCACGAAAAACCGCCGTCAGGTTCGGGATGGCGACCAAAATGGCCATACGCGGCAGTTCTCGCATAGATCGGCCTGTTCAACCCGAGATGCGTGCGAATGCCACGCGGCGTCAGGTCCATCAACTCCTGGAGCACGTTCGAAAGTTTGTCTTCGTCCACTTCGGAGCCTTGCGCCTCGACGTAGACGGATATGGGATGCGAAACGCCGATAGCGTAAGACAGCTGGATCGTACAGCGATCCGCAAGCCCTGCCGCGACGACATTCTTGGCAAGATAGCGAGCCGCATACGCGCCGGAGCGATCCACCTTGGTCGGATCCTTTCCTGAAAAAGCGCCACCGCCATGAGGCGCGGCGCCGCCATAGGTGTCGACGATGATCTTCCGGCCGGTCAGTCCGGAATCGCCATCCGGGCCGCCAATGACAAACCGCCCGGTGGGGTTGACGTAGAAATGCTCCTCCGGACACATCCAGCCGGCCGGCAGAACGTTGACCACATGCGGCCGGACAATTTCGCGAACCTCGTCAACAGAAACCTTGTCGGAATGCTGCGTCGAAACAACAATGGCCGTAGCGCCCACCGGCCGGCCATTGACGTAGCGCAGCGACACCTGGCTCTTGGCATCCGGACCGAGATGCGGCTCGGCGCCCGAATGGCGCGCTTCGGCAAGGGATTTCAGCATGGCATGGGCGTAATAAATCGGCGCCGGCATCAAGACTTCGGTCTCACGGCAGGCATAGCCGAACATGATCCCTTGGTCTCCGGCTCCTTCGTCCTTGTTGCCGGCCGCGTCCACGCCACGCGCGATATCCGCCGACTGCGAGTGAACGTGGCATACGATCTCGGCGTCCTTCCAGTGGAACCCGTGCTGCTCATATCCGATATCGCGCACCGCATGGCGGGCGATCTCTTTGAGGCGGTCTTGAGTCATGCTGTCCGGGCCGCGCACTTCACCCGCCAGGGCGATGAAGTTCGTCGTGCACATCGTCTCGACTGCGACGCGCGCCTCCGGATCCTCGGTCAAAAACGCATCCACGATGGCATCGGAGATCCGATCGCACACCTTGTCGGGATGCCCTTCGGAAACCGATTCGCTGGTAAAAACGTAGTCTTGCTTCCAAACGCTTTTCACGGACTGCCTCAGGCTATTGAATTGCAAAATCGACGGGCCGCCGCGGTGGAGGAACATCGCGGCCACACAATTCGGCCGCGACCCAACCAAAGCGCTTTCTATTGCTTCAGCCTCGTCGCCGACTGGGGAATATCACGCGGCATCGGTTTACGACAACGACCGCGGTCGCCGTCAACAAATTCGTTGGCGGCTGCCGCGATCGAACCCACCTTCCAATTAGGTGTCTTCTCCGTTGCCCAGCGACTTCGTCAACTCGAACAGACGTCTGCGTACCGAAGGATCGCCGATGCGGTAGTAGGCCCGGACCAGTTCCAGCGTCTCGCGACGCGTCAGCGGATCCGGTTCGAGCGGTGTCTGCGGCTGATCGGACAGCCCCCAGGCGATTCGACCGTCGACCACGGTTTGTCCCTCGGGCATATCGTCAAAGAAAAACGAGACCGGCACCTCTAAAATTCGGCTGAACTCGAACAACCGCGAAGCGCCAATCCGGTTCGCGCCGCGCTCGTACTTTTGGATTTGTTGAAATGTCAGGCCAACCGCCTCGCCGAGTTTTTCCTGACTGAGCCCCAGCAACGTTCGCCGCAGTCGAACTCGTCCCCCCACATGCACGTCCACAGGATTGGGCGTACCAGGGGGAAGCCGTTCAAATCGCGTCGAAGGAGTTGGCGCCCGCCCTTTCCTGACCCGCGTCGTCTTAAGATCTGTCATTTTTTTCTTCTATATGCTGTTGCGTAGAGCTTTGGAGCTGATGTCGGGATATTCTCCCCTGCCCGAGAGCATTCTGCTCCGCCTTCGTGCGTCGCACTGCGCGACCTATACAAAAACTACTGATCCCTAGAATGATATGCAAATTTTAATCGATTCCGCAACACTTGATACCAGTCCGCAGCCGGGCGACCGTCCGAGGAGAGGCAAGCCTCAGAGTCGGCGCCTGAAGAACAAGCCGATGAGGATCGTAGCGCCCGCAAGGGCCAAACCGGAGACGTTGCCGACACGGCTGAACAGCGTTTGAGATGCCAAGGCGACAGGCAAGGGACCATCGACAATGCCGCGTTCGCCAAGGCCGAGTCGCGCGACGATTCGGCCGTAAGGATCGACGATCGCCGAAATCCCGGTGTTGGCGACGCGGACCAAAGGCAGGCCTTCTTCGACCGCCCGCAATCGCGCCGCGGCAAAATGCTGATACGGACCAGCCGATATCCCATACCAGGCATCGTTTGTCAGGTTAAGCAGCCACTGCGCACCAGAACCGCGTTCTGTTACCTTGCCCGGGAAAATAACCTCGTAACAAATCAGGGGGCTAACTGGCGGCAGACCGGGGAGATTCAAGGTGGCTCGTCCTGGCCCGCGCGAGAAATCGGTGGTGCCGGCGGTCAGCTTGGAAATCCCAATGACGTTGCGGAAAGGCACGTACTCTCCAAAGGGGACAAGATGAGCCTTGTCGTAATGGGCGACGACCGAGCCGCTATCGTCGATCGGACCGCGCATTGTCGTCATCATCATTTATTGTCCTTGCGTTTCTTCCCGTCTC
>CAZRWU010000032.1:0-23996 GCA_964603915.1 uncultured Rhodospirillaceae bacterium | reverse complement strand
TCGGGCGGCCATCGAGCGAGGTGACCGCGACCACTTCCGCGGCGGTGCCGGTCAAGAAAACCTCGGTCGCCTCGCGCAGTTCGCTCGGCATGATCGTCCGCTCGATCACCTCGATGCCGCGGGCGCGGGCAAGGGCGATCACAGTCTGGCGGGTGATGCCATTAAGGAAGCAGTCGGGGACCGGTGTGTGCAGGCGATCGTCGCCGAACACGAAGAAAATGTTGGCGCCGGTGCTCTCGGCGATATGGCCGCGCCAGTCAAGCATCAGCGCGTCATCGAAGCCTTCATCCTCGACGGCATGTTTCGACATCGTGCAGATCATGTAGAGGCCGGATGCCTTGGCATGAACCGGCGCGGTGTCGGGAGCCGGCCGCCGCCAGCCAGCCGTCTTGAGCCGCAACCCTTGCAGCCGCGCTTCCGGAGAAAAGTAGGAGGGCCATGACCACGTCGCGACGGCGAGGTTGATGCGCGTGTTTTGCGCGGAAACGCCCATCATTTCGCTGCCGCGCCATGCGATCGGCCGGACGTAGCCGTTCACGATGCCGTTCGCCTTGCAGACCTCATCACAGGCGCGATCGAGATCGGCAACGGAACAGGGCAATTCGAAGCCGAGAATTCGGGCGCTGTCGACAAGCCGCTGCGAATGTTCCGTCAGCTTAAAAATAGATCCGTTATAAACCCGTTCGCCTTCAAAAACGGCGGAGGCGTAATGGAGTCCATGACTAAGAACATGCAGTTTCGCTTCGCGCCATTCCACCAGCGCGCCATTGTACCAGATCACGCCGTTACGATCATCAAAGGGCTGAGTCTGCATGGAACTTCGTTTCCTGGACGGTTGATTACTTCAAGGAGTTATTGAGTCAATCCCCTGGCAAGGCTTGCGTTTGGTAACACTGTGCGGCATATATGTCAACAACGCTGACGTATATCGCCAATCACTGCGGGAGCCGCGTTTCTCATGGATCAGCGCGTGGTGGAGCCGTCACCGGCTGGCTTGTCTCTCGATCTCAGCGAGAGGGCGTTGCGGCGGGCGATCGAGTTGTTCTTCTTTGCATACCGGGATTTCACTGGCGAGGCGGACGCTCTGCTGGTCCGTTACGGCTTCGGCCGGGCCCACCACCGTGTCATCTATTTCGTAGGCCGTCATCCGGGCGTTTCGGTAAGCGAGCTGCTGAGCATCCTCAAAATCACCAAGCAAAGCCTTTCGCCCGTGCTCGGTCAGCTGATGCGCGATGGGTTCGTTGTGCAGCGACCCGATCCGGTGGATCGCCGGCGTCGCCGGTTGCACCTGACGCCGGAAGCGGAAGCGCTTGAGCAACGCTTGACGGCGCACCAGGCGCGGCGACTCGCTTCGGCGTTCGAAGACGCTGGGGCCGAGGCGGCCCACGGCTTCACCGAGGTTCTTCGGGCGATCATCAACAAGGAGGAGCGGCAGCGCCTTGAAGCTTGCGAGCGTTCCGCATGAGCCTTGGCGCGCAACGATGATCCGACCGTGGATGGTGCGCCATGACTGAACATGCGCCGCACCTTCTGGTTGTCGATGACGATGAAAAGTTGCGCAAGCTCATCGCGCGCTATCTCTCGGAACATGGATTCATCACCGCCGGAGCCGGCAATGCGGTCGAGGCGCGCTCGATGCTGTCGAACTTCTCGTTCGACCTGATCGTCCTCGATCTGATGATGCCGGGGGAAAGCGGTTTGCAACTGGCGGCGGCGCTGCGAAGCACAAGTTCGATACCGATCTTGATGCTGACCGCGATGGGAGAACCGGAGGACCGGATCGCCGGTCTCGAATCCGGCGCCGACGACTACCTCGTCAAGCCGTTCGAGCCGCGGGAACTGCTGCTGAGGATCCACAATATTCTGCGCCGAACGCCGCAACCGCAAGCGGGCGCGAGCTCGGTCATGTTGGGCGAGCTGACGTTCGATATCGAGCGAGCCGAATTGCGGCGCGGGGACGAGGCGCTGCGGCTGACGTCGATCGAGGCGCTGCTGTTGCAGGTTCTGGCGCGCCAGCCCGGGGTGGTTTTCAGCCGGGAAGAACTGATCGAGCTGACCGGCGCGGCAGGCGGCGATCGGGCTGTCGATGTTCAGGTAACGCGCCTTCGCCGCAAGATCGAGCAGGATCCGCGCGAGCCCCGTTATCTGCAGACGGTGCGCGGCCGCGGCTACGTCCTCAAACCGGATTAGCCGTTGCCCCTGCCGACGAAACGCCGGAAATCCGCCGCTGATGGTGGCTTCCTGACACCGACCGCGCTATCGTGCATACGTGAATCTTTGAGGATGCGCCGACGTGAATGCTGTTTTGCATAATGCTGTCTTGCAAAAAGAGTCCGACAGGGACTCCATCATCGCGATGTGGTTGCTGGGTGTCGCCGCGATGGTGTTTATCATGGTGATCATCGGTGGGCTGACCCGCCTCACCGAGTCCGGACTGTCGATCGTCGACTGGCGACCCGTGACAGGCTGGCTTCCGCCGCTCAACGAAGAGGAGTGGCTCGCCACCTTTCAGGCTTATCGCGCCACGCCCGAGTATCTGCAGATCAACCGCGGCATGACGCTCGACGAGTTCAAGGGCATATTCTGGCTCGAATACATTCACCGGCTGTGGGGCCGGCTGATCGGCGTGGCTTTCGTGGTTCCGTTCGCGATCTTCGCGGCGAAGGGCTGGATCCACCGGCGGCTGGCGCCGCATCTCGTTCTCGCGCTGCTGCTCGGCGGGCTGCAAGGGGCGCTGGGCTGGTTCATGGTCAAGAGCGGCCTGGTCGATCGGCCGGAGGTGAGCCAGTATCGGCTGGCCGCGCATCTGGGGGCCGCTATTTTGATCTACGGCTATTTGCTGTGGCTTGGCTGGTCGCTCTTGCGGCCGCAGCAGGGCGATGAGATCGAGAACGGCGCGGCTCCATGGTGGTCGGCCGTCGCGCTGACGGGGCTCGTGGTCGTGACGATCCTCATCGGGGCGTTCGTTGCCGGACTGAACGCCGGCCTGGTCTACAACACGTTTCCGCTGATGGATGGCCGCCTGATTCCTCAGGGCCTGTTCCCCGACACGCCTTTTTATGTCAGTTTTTTCGAGGATGTGACGACGGTCCAGTTCTCCCATCGGGTGCTGGCCGTGACGACGCTTGCGGCCACGCTCGCGTTCTGGCTTGCCGCGCGACGCTGGCGCCTGCCTCGGGAAGCGCGGCTGGCGGTTCATGCATTGGCGCTGATGGCGGTCATTCAGGTTGGGCTGGGCATTGCGACCTTGATCTGGGCGGTGCCGGTTGGTCTCGGAGTGGCTCACCAAGGCGGAGGCGTGCTGTTGTTCACGGCGGCGCTGTTGACGGTGTTCCACCTGCGCCCGGCGTCACAGCAAGCACGCGCCGAAAAACGCTTGGGCGTCGGCCGGATCATCAGAGCAGGTTCGGGGTGAGTTTTGGCGCTCGGCAGGTCGAGACCATGCGAACAAGGTCGACGGTCGAGCGCGCCTCCATCTTGTGCATCAGGTTGCAGCGGTGGATTTCGACGGTCTTGACGCTAAGTCGAAGTTGATGGGCGATCTCTTTCGACGAGCGCCCGGCGATGATGAGGTCCAGGATTTCGCGCTCCCGTGGCGTCATGCTGTTGATCCGGTCAAGGGTGTGACTGGCCTCCATGTTCCAGCGCCGCCACTGCATGTCGAGCGCGACCGATTGCCGCACGCGCTCCAATAATTCCGGGATCTCGAACGGCTTTTGCAGAATGTCGACGGCGCCGGCCCGCATGACGCGCACGGCGGTCGGGACATCCGCGTGGCCGGTGATGATAATGACCGGACGGCAATCGCCTTTCGCAGCCAGCTGCTCAAGAAGTTGCAGGCCGCTCATCCCCGGCATGCGCAGATCGAGGAGAAGGCAGCCCGGCCGGGAAGAATCGTAATTCTGAAGAAATTCCTCCGCCGATTCGAAGGCCTCCGCGGCCAGTCCGGACGTCCGGATCACATGGCATAGCGACTTGCGGACGGTGCGCTGATCGTCGACGACAAAGACCGCAGCTTTATCCTCGGGCACGGCAAAGCTCCTTGAGCGGCAACAGGGATGAAACTCGCGCACGGCCAGCCGCAGCGGCTCTCGGCGCAACGGTTGCCGCATGAGGAGCGGCGTTCAGGAAAGCGCCGAACGTCTCTCCGCTTATCTGCACCGTCGACGATTCTGCCGGTTGCTGGCGCCAACGAAGCGATCCTGGAGATGGAAGCGGTGGAGCATCACAAGACATTCGCGACCGGAATCGAACACCTGTATGATATCGGCAACTTTTCTAAGATATAATTTTATAAAAATCTACCAAAGGTAGGGAAAACAGATCCGCACGTTATCGGGAGACGGACGCAGAGCCGCCGCGCACTCGCCGCCGCGCAAGGAGTGTTGCGCCGACTCTAGCGGGGTATGGCGAAAACTGCGCCGTATGGCGGCAGATCGAGGCGGTCGCCATCAACGTGACCCGGAAGACCGTGTCCCCGCAGCGGGATCAAATCGGCATTCAGCGCAGGCCGGAACGATACGGGTTCAGGCCCAAGGTTGAACGCGCACAGCAGTTTTTCGGTTTTGTTGCCGCGGGTAAAAGCGAGAATCGGCTCCGCAGTGGGAAGGAACACGATCTCGCCCGTGACAAGCGCCGATCGCTTTTTCCTCCAGGCAAGGAAATAGCGGGTGAACCCAAGAACGGATGCCGAATCCGCCTCTTGCCGATCGACCGCGAGCGGCAGATGGCGCGGATCGACGGGCAGCCAAGGCTCTACCGTCGAGAATCCGGCGGCGGGTCCCGCGTCGCCGCGCCAGGGGATTGGCGTGCGGGCGCCGTCGCGGCTATGGTAGACTGGCCAAAACGCTTTCGCTTCCGGATCCTGAAGACGTTCGAAAGGCACCTCCGCTTGCGGCAGTCCGAGTTCTTCGCCTTGGTAGAGAAAGGCGGTGCCGCGCAGGCAGGTCAGCACGGCGATAAGAATCTTGGCGAAGGCCGCCGGGTCGCCGCCGGCGTACCACCGTGAGACGGCGCGTGGAACGTCATGATTGCTGAACGCCCAGGAAGGCCACGCCCGCGCCGAGCCAGCCAGCATGGCTTCGACCGAGCTTCGAATGAAGCCGGCCCCGAACGAGCGGCGAAGAAAGACGAAGCTGTAGGCGCTATGGTACCGCTCGGGACCATCGATATAGGCGAGCGTGGTGCCGATCGGATCATCGCTGGCGATTTCAGCCAGGGCCATGGCGCCGGGATAACGGTCGAGAAGAGCGCGGAAGCGGGCGACGAAATGGAGTGTCTCGGGGCGCGAGCGATTGTAGATTTGACGTTGCAGCCAGTATGCCTTCACCGGATCGGGATGAGGGAAGGGCGGGTTGTCGCGGAGTTGCGAATCGTGGGTGAAGAAGTTGGCGACGTCGAGGCGAAAGCCGTCGACGCCGCGGCGTAGCCAAAACTCCGCCACCGCAAGAATCGCTTCCTGGACATCCGGGTTGTGAAAGTTGAGATCCGGCTGCTCTTTCAGAAAATTATGCAGATAGTATTGGCGCCGCCGCGGTTCCCATTCCCAGGCGACTCCGCCGAATACCGCCAGCCAGTTGTTGGGGGGCGTGCCATCCGGTTTCGGATCGGCCCATACATACCAATCGGCTCGCGGACTGTCCCGGCTGATCCGGCTTTCGCGAAACCACGGATGCTGATCCGACGTATGAGAGTACACCTGATCAATGATGACCTTGAGCCCGAGCTCGTGCGCCCGCGCGACCAAGCGATCGAAATCGGCAAGGGTGCCGAACAGGGGATCGACATCGCAATAGTCGGCGACATCGTACCCAAAGTCCTTCATCGGCGAAGGAAAAAAGGGCGATAGCCAGATTCCATCGACGCCAAGGTCAGCGACATAATCCAGTTTGCCGATGATGCCCGGTAAATCTCCGACGCCGTCATCATTGCTGTCTACAAAACTGCGCGGGTAAATCTGGTAGATAACCGCGCCCCGCCACCACTCGTTCATGAGGGCCGATCCTGGTCCTGATGCCGGCAATGAAGCAGTGCGACGGCCATGGCGTGAACCAGTTGTTTGCATGATGCCGACTTGGCGGCCGCGCAAAAAATGGGAAAGCGATCCAGATAACTCAAACGATAACCGACGCACGAATGATGCTTTTCGTCACGGCATAAAGTCAACTGCCTGTCCTCGCCGGTTGGGGGAAATCAGTAACCGGAGAACCCGTAAGGGGCCTTTGTTTGCGACTCAAGCGAACGCGAGGCGCAAATTGCACGCAGCAGGATAAGAATAATCATTGGCGCTTTCTTGCTTCGCCAGCCAAAGCTTTGTAAGATGAATGAAACAAGCTGGGAGCCGGGAAAACAAGAGAACTCGCTTGATAATCAAAAATCTGTCGTAGACGGCTGCCTACACAATGAAGCATAGGGAGGATTCCGCATTTGCGGAGGGAAGAGGCCCTGTTGTCCTAAAGAGCCTGCTAACTGATTTAACGGGAGGATCCATAATAATGTTGTTGAAGTTGAGCCGGGTCGCAACTCTGGTCATGGGAGCTGCGGTTGCATTGTGCGCTATCCTGATTACGACCCCGGGGCAGGCGCAAGACCGCACGGGATGGCCTTCATCGATCACGGTCGGCACCGCCAGCCAAGGTGGGACATACTATATTTATGGCAGTGGTTACGCCAACCTCGTCAGCGAACAATTGGGCATCAATGCCGGAGGCGAGGTCACCGGCGGCCCTGTCCAGAATTCGACCCTGGTGCAGACTGGGCAGCACGCTTTCGGCATGGTCACCATGGGACCGGCCTTGGAGGCCTGGGAAGGCAGAAGCCAATTGGCGCCCGGCGTCAAGCACGACAAGCTGCGCGCCATGTTCCCCATGTATCAAACGCCGTTTCACGCGATCGCCCTGGCGCGCTCCAACATCAAGTCGGTTGACGATTTGAATGGCAAGACGGTGGGAGTCGGGCCCGCCGGCGGAACCGCCGCGACGTATTGGCCAGTGATTCTTGAAACGCTGAACGTCACGGCGAAGCCGCAATACGGCGGCGCAAGCGATCAGGCTGGACAGTTGCAGGATGGCCTCATCCATGCTTTTGCGTTCGCAGCAGGCATTCCCATATCCGCCTTCAGCGAAATCATGGCGCAGGTCGATGCCGTCGTGTTCGCACCGACCAAGGAGCAGAGCGAGAAGATCATCGAAGAAAATCCTGCGATGGCGCCGTTCACGATCCCGGCCGGAACCTACAAAGGCCAAACCGAGCCGCTGGACACGGTGGCGATGTGGAACTTCTTCGTCACGTCCAGCGACATGCCGGAGAGCCTCGTTTACGAGATGACCAAGATTGCGATGGAGCAACATGATCGCATGATGAAGATTCACAGCACGGCGGAAGAAACGCGGCCCGAAAATTACATACACAATAAATTTCTGCCGTTTCATCCCGGCGCTGTCCGTTGGTTCGAGGAAAACGGCTACGAAATCCCCGATGAATTGAAAGGATCTTGAGGTTATGGCGGCGGCCATGAGTTCGCGTGCGACTATGGCCGCCGACCGGCGTTTGGAACGGCGCCCGCGTCTCTGGAGTCGAGGCGCGGGCGCTGCGACTTGGCCTTAATCGGCGCCGCTCAAAGGCGGCGTTAAGCACGGCCCGAAGACCGTGCCGGGCAAAGGGATGGAACTTCCATGGCGGTGTCACCGGTTGCAAATGAAGATACCCGGCTGATCGCTCAGGGCGTCGACGACGAACCTCCGGCGAGCAACGTGCGGATGCTGGCGGGTTGGCAGAATTATCTGATGATCGCCGCTTGCGCGGGGTATACGGCCTTTCACCTGATCTCGCTCAATGTATGGCCGCTTGAAACGTGGATGTATCGCATCCTGCATGTCGCCGGCGGCCTGTGCATCGGTTTTGCCCTGGTGGCGGCGGCGCGGCTCGATCCCGAGCGGCCGGCGCGGCGTCTCGACGCTTATCAGATCGCAGCGCTGCTAGTCTCGGCGGCCGGCGTGCTGTGGGCGCTCGGCTGTCTGGTGATCGCGCATTGGCATCGCGACCAGCTTGGATCGCCATTCCCGCCGCCGTGGGTCTTCGAGACCTTCGGCATTCCGCTTACGATCTCGATCGTCGTCGCCATCGTCTCGTCGTGGATCTTTCCTTCCGACAGCCACCGGATTCCTTGGACGGCCTGGGTGCTGATCGCCGGAACCATCGCCGTCACGGGCTATCTGCTGTTCCACCTCGACTCGTGGCGGTTCCGCGCCGGCGTGATGCCCCTGGGAGCGGACATGTGGACGGCGATCTGCGGCGTGCTGCTGATCATCGAGCTGACGCGGCGCGTGGCCGGTCTCGCGCTTGTCGTGATCTCCGTCATTTTCATCGTTTATTCGTTTGTCGGCCCTTGGCTGCCCGGTTTCCTTCATCATGACGGCTACAGCCCCGCGCGCTTTTTTACCTACGTCTACACCGACAACGGCATTCTCGGCGCCCCCGTGGCGGTGTCGAGCACCTATATCATCTTGTTCATCGCGTTCGCCGGGTTTCTCCAGGCTTCACGTGTCGGCGACTACTTCGTCAACTTCGCCTTCGCCGTCGCCGGCCGAACGCGCGGCGGCCCGGCCAAGGTCGCGGTTTTCGCATCCGGCCTCATGGGCATGATCAATGGCACATCGGCCGGCAACGTGGTCGCGACCGGGAGCCTGACGATTCCGCTGATGAAGAAGGTCGGCTACCGCGCTCAGACCGCAGGAGCTGTCGAAGCGACCGCATCGACCGGCGGGCAGATCATGCCGCCGATCATGGGCGCGGGCGCGTTCATCATGGCCGAGATCACCGGCATCCCGTACACGGATATCATGATCGCCGCGATCATTCCGGCCTGCCTCTATTTCTTGTCGGTTTTCGTCATGGTCGATCTGGAGGCCGTCAAGTTGGGCATGCGCGGCCTGCGCGACGACGAATTGCCGGACCTGCGCAAGATGGCAAGGCAGGTTTTCCTGTTCATCCCGATACTGATTCTGATCGGCGCCTTGTTCATGGGCTACTCGGTGATCCGCGCCGGCACGCTCGCCATGGCGAGCGCGTTCGTCGTGAGCTGGCTGACCCCATACCGGATGGGACCGTTGGCGGTGGTGAAGGCGCTCGATGTCTCGGCGCGGATGGGGATCCAGATTATCGCGGTCTGCGCATGCGCCGGCATCATTGTCGGGGTCATCGCCCTCACCGGCGTCGGCGCGCGGTTTTCGTCGCTGCTTCTAGGCGTCGCAGCGCATAGCCAGCTTCTGGCGCTCATCTTCGCCATGGTCATTGCCATTGTCCTGGGAATGGGAATGCCGACGACCGCCGCCTATGCCGTCGCAGCGTCAGTGGTCGCGCCCGGTCTGCAGCAGCTTGGAATCCCGGCGCTCACGGCGCACTTCTTCGTGTTCTATTTCGCCGTGGTGTCGGCGATCACCCCGCCCGTCGCGCTGGCCGCTTACGCCGGCGCGGCAATTTCCGGGTCGGACCCGATGCGAACGGCCGTTACCGCCTTCAAGATCGGCATCGCCGCCTTTATCGTGCCCTTCATGTTTTTCTACAGTCCGGCGATGCTGATGAACCCGGGCGACGCTGTCGTGTTTGGCATGGATGTTCCAGGATGGCTGCGCATCGTTCAAGTCAGCCTGACGGCCACGGTCGGCGTCTGCCTGCTCGCATCCTCTGTGCAGGGATGGTATTTCGGGCGTATCAACCTCTTGCTGCGCGCGGTTCTGCTCGTTGGCGCGTTGTTCATGATCGAGGGCGGCGGGCTTACCGATCTGGTGGGGCTTGCCATCGGGATCGGCATGTTTCTCTACCAGCGCTTGTTCGTGCGGGCGGGCCGCGCGATGGCGGCGCAGTAGGATCATGCGCGGCGGCTTCACGCCACGAGAGAGTCCAGTGGATCGCGGCGTCGACTCAAAAGACAATTGCAAGGAGGACGCATGTTTTCCCGAATTCTTTTTCCTGTCGATTTGGATGAGGAAAGTTCCTGGCAGAAGGCGCTTCCTAAGGTCCTGGGGCTGCGAGAAACGTTTGGCAGCGAGCTTCACATCCTCACGATTACGCCGGAGTGGCCACAAGGCATGTATCGCCTGAGCCTGCCGCCCGACGCCGAACAACGCTTCGCGGCGTCCGCCGCCGCCGGATTGGACGCCTTTGTTCGCGAGCATATTCCGCATGACGTTCCTGTCATCAAGCACGTCAGGGTCGGCCGAGTGTATCGGATGATCTTGCAAACCGCGACGGAGATCCAAGCCGATCTTGTCGCGATGGCGTCACACCGCCCTGAAATGGGCGACTACCTGATCGGAGCCAATGCATCCCGGGTTGTCCGTCATGCCGAGGTCTCGGTGCTGGTCATTCGCTGAAGCGCCCGACCCGGGAACTGGCTGGCTGGCGACCGAATACCAAGTACGCGCCATTCCGGTAGTGCTTGCGGATTTGTTGTTTCACAAGTGTGGTTGCGTCATTTGACGGGCTTGGAGCCTACCGTCAGAACGAGCTTGCCCGGCTTCTCATTCGATTTATGAAGCCACCAATGTGATTCGTTGATCGAGAAAACGGGCTCGTAATGGCGGACCGTTTCAAGATCCGTGACCTGCTCGTGCTGATTGTCGAGAAGCCAAGCGCGGCCCGCGAAATAAACGACAAGAATGGCGTGGCCGACCCCAAGCTGGAGGTCCTTGACGGCGGCGATGCGCATCTCTTCGTCGGTCCAGCCGAGCCGCTTGAGGGAATAGAACTTGGTGATGGCGAAGTCCTCGCAGTCGCCCGACCGGGCGAGGAACTCGCCGGGGGTCGCCCAATAATCGGTCATTCCCCAATTTTGATCATCGGGAACATAGGCGCGGGAATTGATGTAGCCATTGACAGCGACAAGCTGCTCCCATTTCGAAAGGTTGCGGAGGCCGCCAAGAAAGCGCAGCCATTCCACGTATCGGCACGCTGCGGCGCCGGCGGAACGGCAGGTGTCGTGTTCCGCTCGCGCCGCTTCCGTGGTCGAACGGTCAAGCACTGCCGTCCAGCGGGTAAACTGGCTGAGATTGGCCGAGCGGATCTCGACGGAGCGCAGAAAACTTGGCTGCGCGGCGTCCGCGCTCGTGGGTGCGGCGACAACTATGACGAGAAGAATGAACGCCGCAAGCATTCCCACGAACACAACCGCTTTCCGGAGGGGAAGACAGCGCCTTGATGACGCCGGCGCCGAGCCCGAGACAACACCCATAAGATGCATGCGAAACACCGTTACCCTGATGGGTAGCAGTAATACCACGCATGCATGCAACTCTCAAGAGATGGCCTATGATTTATACAACTTGCAATAGAAAAATCGCAATAAAAGTTGCCAGAGCGCGCGGCGCCGACGACGCTGGGGTGAGCAGAGGAAAGAAGCAGATAGGTCTGCATCCTCTGCGTGTGCGTGCAGAGGGCAAGCAAGGCGATCCCGGAACACAACCGGCATCATGTATCAGGGAGCTTGAGGAACTCCAGCAGCGCTTCGGCGGCAGGATCCGCCGGCTTCGCCCCGGCTATGACAAGCCGAGGCGCGCCACGTCAACCAAGCAAAACCCCACGCCGGCGAGCACGCCGACAACCGCTCCTACGGCCGCGTTAGCGGCCGGCGCCGGCGGTTCGAGTCGCCAGGAAGCGGTCGAGCGAGCCTGACCGAAGCATCGTCAGCGCGCAGCCAAGTTCGTGATCCTGCTCGCTATCTTGCGCGACGGCGGGGCACGTCGCGGCCGCGACCTCGGCCTGACTCCGCATGATGGCTCCGCCCAAGGATGGAAGAGCATGCGGCAGATTGGCTTCGCGCGTCGCGACGGGATCTTGCTCTCCTCCCGTCAGAAGGATATCGGGCCGAACCCCTTCGGCCTGAATCGCTTGACCGGACGGAGCGTAATAGAGCGCCGTCGTCAACTTGAGCGCTCCCTCCATGGGCAGGCGCATGACGGTCTGAACCGAGCCTTTGCCAAACGACGGCGTACCCATGATCAGCGCGCGGCCATTGTCCTGCAGGGCGCTGGCGACAATTTCCGAAGCCGACGCCGATCCGCCATTGATCAACACGACCATCGGCAATCCGCGCGCGAGATCCCCTTTACGCGCGGCAAACTCGCGGATGTGACGCTGATCGCGCCCGCGAATGGAGACGATCACGCCGCTATCCAGGAACGCATCAGCGACGTAGAGCGATTGCTCGAATAGGCCGCCCGGGTTGTTGCGCAGATCGAGGACGATGCCGCGTCCCGCAGAACCGAGTTTTGCGTTGAGTTCGGCCATCGCCGTCGCAAGATCGGTGCGCGCTTTCTCATTGAAGCTGACGATGCGGACATAGCCGATGTCATCGTAAACTTTCCATCGTACGGGTTTGATCGCGATGACTTCCCGCGTAAGGGTGACTTCAAAGGGCGCTGTCCCGGAACGCGCAAGCCCGAGCCGGATCCGTGTGCCTTGGGCGCCGCGCATGGCGTGAACCGCTTCCGTCAAGCTCATGCCGCCGACGGACTGGCCATCGACATGCGTGATGATGTCTCCGGGCTTGATGCCGGCGCGGGCCGCGGGAGTGTCTTCGATCGGCGCGATGACCGTAATCTTGCCGTTCTCCTCGGCGACTTGAATGCCAACGCCGCCGAATTCCCCGGTCGTGATCAGCTCTGTATCCTTCAGTTCCTTGGAGTTGAGATACGTGGAATGGGGATCCAGCGCCGTCGTCATGGCATCGAGAGCGGCTTCGACCACCTCGCTCGCGGGGAGCTTCTCAGTCTTTTTATCCTGCTTCAGGATTCCATCGATGGCGGCGTCGACAAGTTCCGAATCGGAGACTTCATGGACATAAAGAGTGCGCACCCGCGAGTAGGCGTCGCGAAATTGCTTGAGTTGACGAGTGTTTTCCGCGTCGGAAACGTTCGAGCTGAAAATTCTGTCAAACCGCGCCAGCGCTTGCACGGGATCTTCCTGAACGTCGGCGTGCGGGATGCTTTCCGAAGGCGTCGTGACGGCGTCGCCCGTCTCGGGGCCTCCAATGCACCCGAGCATTACGGGAAGCACGAGAACAAGCGCAAGGAGCGCCCGCGTCATCGCGCCGAATCTTGATACACGCCACACCATTGCCTTTGCCTCTTCTCGCCGTTTTCCACGGCACAGTCTTGCGATGCGTTTCAAGAAAACGTTTCCACCTGCCCCTGCGCCGAAGGCCCAGGGCAACTTCGTCGGCAGTGCCCCGTTTCTACCAGGGTCTTCGCAGACACGCACAGATCACGCCACCCTCACAACCCACAGACCCGAAATATGGGGCCCTGTCATTGCCGCGCAAAGGTGTTCCTTGGCGACAGGTGGCGAGCGATGAAACGAGCAGCGCTCGGAGGAACCACGTTATCAAGCCGGTTCTCCCCATCCACCACCATCCGCCGCGATCATGCCCAGCGTCATGGCCGATTTTCGCGCTTTTTTCCTGACCTTGGCAAGAGCGCGAGCCTCGATTTGCCGCACGCGCTCGCGCGTGAGTCCGTATTCGCCGCCGAGTTCGGCGAGGGTCCGCGGATCATCCCTCAGCCAACGCTCCGTCAGGATATGCCGCTCGCGTTCGCTCAGCGTGTTCAGAACCTCTCTGACCAGCGCCGCCTGTTTGCGCCGCTCGTCGTCGGAAATGATCCGCTCCTCGTGGTCCTGATCCATATCGCACAGAAAGTCTTGATATTCTCCTCCAGACGAGTGGTCGTTCAGCCTCACCGGAGTGTTCAAGGAGACGTCTCTTCCGCTCATCCAGCGGTTCATCCGCACGACTTCGCTCTCGCTGACCGCCAAGTCTCGGGCAATAACGGCGACGGACGCCGGAGTCAGATCGCCGTTTCGGGGCTCGCCGAGCTTGTTTTTCGCCCGGTTGAGATTGAAGTAGAGGCGACGCGACTCCTCGCTGGTTGCCGCCTTGACCATCGGCGCGTTGAGAACTGCTTCGGAAATCGCCGCTCGGATCCACCAGACCGCGTATGTCGATAAGCGGAACCCCCGGGTCGGATCAAACCGCTCGATAGCTTGCAGAAGTCCGACGTTGCCTTCGGCAATGAGGTCGGGAACGGCGACATCGAAATCGCGGTAGCGCCGGACAATCTTGCGAATAAGGCGCTGGTAGCAGCGGATGAGGCGATTTCCCGCCTCCTGATCGCGCTGCTCGCGCCAGCGCATGATCAGATCGATTTCGGCATCGGCATCGAGAATGTCGCTCGCTTCGGGCGTTTCTCCCGCTCGACCGTCCGCGGCCCGAGGCGCGCACGCGGCGCGCCACTGTCCATGCCAGCGCGCGTTTCCATTCAGGTTGTGCATATGGCTCTCCGCTTGGGACTCGTAGCGCATGACGATCAGAAGGCTTGCGCCTCATTGTACGAACAAAAGCCGAACATTGCAAGCATGGAGGGTATGAATGATAATTGCTTCTTCTTATAGTAAAGAAATTTTTTGAAAATCGCTGCATAGCAACGTAATGGTAAGGTCTATGGCGCCTATCATGGGGTCCCCCCAGTGACGCAGACGCACGTCACGCCTCGGAGGTAAGGATCGCAGACTTGAAACGGGAATATCTTGAACTCACGCGCTCGATAGAACGCATGCATCGGCGGTTTCTCGATGTCCTGAGGGCCGAACTGAACCGCCTCGGCATCCGCGATATCAATGGCGTTCAGGCCTTGCTCCTCGCCAACATCGGCAACGAACAGATCGCGATAAGGGATCTCGTGGAGCGCGGGTACTATCAGGGCTCGAATGTCTCCTATAACATCAAGCGGCTGACCGAAATGGATTATCTGGAGCAGAAGCGGTCAATTCACGATCGCCGATCCGTCAGCATCAAGCTGACGCCGAAGGCGCTGGAGGTGGTCGAAAAAATGCGTCAGCTTGAAGAGCGGATTGCAAGCCGCCTGGAAGAAGAGAAAATGGACAGGGACGAGGTTGCGGCGGCCAGCGAGACGCTGCGGATCGTCGAGAGGGCTTGGACCGATTTCATCCAGTACGGTATGTAGTGGAACTCATTTTTGCGGAGACTGCCCGCTCGCCAGCTCTGTCAGTTGCAGACCGACGACGCCGATAATGATAATGCCGATGAACGCCACCTTGGCCAGCGTCATCGGCTCGCGGAACAGCATGAAGCCAATGACGGCGATGGCGGCGGTGCCGACCGCCGACCAGATCGCGTAGGCGATGCCGACCGGGATGTCCCTGACGGCGAGGCCCAAGAATGCGAAGCTGATCGTGTACGCGGGCAGGATCAAAAGGGTCGGCGCGAGTCGCTGGAAGCCCTCGGACATTTTCAAGGCGGTTGTACCGGCGATCTCGAAAGCGATGGCGAGCGTCAGGTAGGCCCATGCCATAGCGGCGCCTCGGGTGATCGTTGCGGGGGGTCGGCGCTGGAATCGCTGCCGTTCATGATCGAGGGTATCGCAAAACCGCGATCGCCGCGCAAGGCGATGCATGGCGCTGGCCGAGGCGCTGGCCACTCTCAAGCGCCTCCTGCTTGTCATTGCCACGCCTTGGAAGCCGGCGCTATACAGGCTTGGCGTCACGCAGAAACGGCGCAACGCCGATCGGGGAGAGAACAATGGGCGCTCGCGGAATGATCAGAGCAGCCGCTGTCGGACTCGTTGCGGCCATGGCGGTGCTGCTCGCCGATGGCCGCTGCGGCGCGGCGGAAGGGAACGGCGGGCCGATCAAGATCGGGGATCTGAACAGTTACACGCGGCTGCCCGCGTTCACGATTCCCTACCGGCACGGCTGGGAGATGGCGGTCGCCGAAATCAACGCCGGCGGCGGCGTATTGGGCCGCCCTCTCGAGGTCGTTTCGAGAGACGACGGAGGCCGGCCGGGAGACGCGGTCACCGTCGCCAACGAACTGGTCTCGCGCGAAGGGGTGACGCTCTTGTTCGGAACCCTGCTGTCGAACGTCGGGTTGGCCGTGGCGGATTTCGCCCATCAACGAAAAGTAGTCTTTCTTGCCGCCGAACCCCTGACCGACGCTCTGGCGTGGGAGAACGGCAACGCGCACACGTTTCGCCTGCGGCCCGGCACCTATGTGCAGGCGGCGATGCTGGCCGAAGAAGCGGCGAAGCTGCCGGCGCGGCGGTGGGCGACGGTTGCGCCCAACTATGAATACGGCCAGTCGGCGGTAGCGGCTTTCAAGGAATTGCTGCGCGCTCGCCGCCCGGATGTCGAGTTCGTCGAGGAACAATGGCCGGCGCTGTTCAAGATCGATGCCGGAACCACCGTGCAGGCGCTGGCGCGGGCCAGGCCGGACGCCGTGTTCAACGTCACATTTGGATCCGATCTCGCGCAGTTCGTTCGGGAGGGCAAGGTGCGGGGGCTGTTCGAGGGACGGACGGTGGTCAGTATGCTGTCCGGTGAACCGGAATGGATCGATCCGGTCGGCGGTGAGGCGCCCGAGGGATGGATCGTTACAGGTTATCCCTGGTACGCCATCGACACTCCGGCCCACACCGCGTTCCGCGACAGCTATCAGGAACGATTCAACGACTATCCGCGCATGGGAACGCTGGTGGGATACGTGTCGCTGAAGGCGATCGCCGCCGCGCTGGAGAAGGCCGGAACCCTCGAGACGGCCGCCATTCGCGAGGCGTTCCTCGGGCTCGAAGTGGAGACTCCGCTGGGTCCGACCCGGTTTCGCCCGAGCGATCAGCAAAGCACCATGGGGACGTTCGTTGGCACGCTGACGGTCGAGGACGGTATGCCGCGGATGATCGACTGGCGTTACGTCGACGGAGCCGACCATCTTCCTGCGGAAGAAGCGGCGGCGGCCATGCGTCCTCCCGGTTAAGCGCCGCGATCTCGCCACCGTGAGCCAACTCGCCGAGCGGACCCCTTTGTGAGCTTTCTCGTCGCCCAGTTTCTGACGGGCCTCGCCAACGCCTCGGCGCTGTTTCTCGTCGCCGCAGGACTTTCCGTCATTTTTGGCGTGACCCGCATCGTCAACTTTGCGCACGGCTCGTTCTACATGCTGGGCGCCTATATCGCCTACAGCGTCGCCGCCTCCGTCGGCACGGGACTGACCGCCTTCTCGGCGGCGGTGCTGGCGGCGGGGATTGTCGTCGGGCTTGGCGGCGTCCTCGTCGAGATGCTCTTGCTGCGTCGTCTGTATCGTTCGCCGGAACTCATGCACCTCGTCGCGACCTTCGCCATTGTCCTGATCGTTCAGGACCTTGCTCTCGCGATATGGGGACCTCAGGATCTCCTCGGACCACGGCCGCCAGCGCTCGCCGGCTTTGTCGATGTGCTTGGCGAGCGGTTGCCGACGTACGATCTGTTCTTGATCGCCTTCGGTCCCGTGGTCCTCGCGGGGCTATGGCTGCTCCTCAACCGCACCCGGTGGGGAACCTTGGTGCGGGCGGCGACCGAGGACCGGGAAATGGTCGAGGCATTGGGCATCGATGAAAAGTGGCTGTTTACGACTGTGTTTTTTCTGGGATCCTTCCTTGCCGGGGTTGGCGGCGCGGTGCAATTGCCAAGGGAGCCGGCGAACCTGATGATGGATCTCAACATCATCGCCGAAGCTTTCGTCGTCGTGGTGATCGGAGGGATGGGGAGTCTGCTTGGCGCTTATCTCGCCGCCTTCATCATCGCGCAACTGCAGGCGTTCGGCATCCTGATCTTCCCCGAGATTACGCTGGTTCTTGTTTTCCTGGTAATGGCCGTTGTCCTGGTGACGCGGCCCTCCGGGCTGCTTGGACGGCCCGAAATGATCGCCTCCGTGTCCGCTCGCGACGCGGCGGCCGCGCTTCAGGCGGATGGGCGATGGATAGCTCCGGCGGCGCTTACGGCGCTTGCCGTGCTGGCGCTCGCGCCCTTGATCGTCGGCCCTTATACCCTTCAAGTGATCACCGAAATCTTGATCTTCGCGATCTTCGCCGCCAGCCTGCAGTTCATCATCGGCGTCGGCGGGATGATCTCATTCGGCCATGCCGCCTATCTCGGCCTTGGCGCGTACGCGGCCGCCCTGCTGGCGCATCACCTTGGCGCGCCGATGGCGGCGGCGCTGGTTGCCGCACCCATCGCCGCCGGAGTGGGCGCCCTGTTGATCGGCTGGTTCTGCGTTCGCCTTTCCGGAGTTTACCTGGCCATGCTGACCCTGGCGTTCGCCCAGATCTTGTGGTCGGCGGCGTTCCAGTGGACGGCGTTCACCGGCGGCGACAACGGCATCCTCGGGGTATGGCCGGCGGCATGGGCCGCCACGCCGGGCGCCTATTACCATCTGACATTGGCGGCTTTCGCTCTCGCGATCGGGACGATCTGGCGGGTAACGCGCAGCGCGTTCGGCTACGCCCTGCGCGCGGGCCGCGATTCCGAACCGCGCAGCGCGGCGATCGGCATCGACCTCCGCCGCACGCGGTGGTTCGGGTTCGCCCTGGCGGGCGCGGCGGCGGGTCTCGGCGGCGGGCTTTATGCTTTTCTCAAGGGCAGCGTGTTTCCCGAAGTCCTTTCCATTCCGATGTCGGTCGACGGTCTCGTCATGCTTCTTCTTGGCGGCTTGCAGGCGCTTGCCGGACCCATCATCGGCGCTGGCGCTTTCACGAGTTTGCGAATCACGCTCGCCAGCGAGACCGACCTGTGGCGGGCGCTCCTCGGCTTGACCATCGTCGTCGTTGTCCTCTGGTTCCCCAACGGCATCATCGGAACCTTGCGCCGTCGTCGGCGCGGACCATAAAGGGTCTGGAGGTGCGAACGTGACGCTTCTATCGGTGCGCGATTTGCGCAAGTCGTTCGGCGGCGTGCATGCCGTGGCGGGAGTCAGCTTCGACGTCGAGGCGGGCGAGGCGGTCGCCATCATCGGGCCGAACGGAGCCGGCAAGACCACCTGCTTCAATATGCTCGGCGGTCAACTCAAACCGGACGAAGGCCGAATCGTGCTGGACGACCGCAATATCACCGGGCGTCCTCCATACGTCATGTGGCGGTGCGGCGTTGGACGAACCTTCCAGGTGGCGGCGACATTCCATTCCATGACCGTGCGCGAGCATATTCAAGTGACGTTGCTGTCGCACCGCCGCCGGTTGAACAGGCTGTGGCGGCCGCTCGGGAAGCAAATGATCGTGGAGTCCGATCAAGTTCTCGATCGTGTCGGCTTGCGCGAACAGGCGGAGCGGCCCGCCGCGACCCTTGCCTATGCGGATCTGAAACGGCTGGAGCTGGCCATGGCGCTCGCCAACCGGCCGCGCCTGCTTCTTCTGGATGAGCCGACCGCGGGAACGGCGGCGGGCGATCGACAGACCTTGATGGCGTTGGCCAGGGATTTTGTTCGCCGCGAAGGCACGAGCATGCTGTTCACGGAACACGATATGGATGTGGTGTTCGGGTACGCCGATCGCGTGATCGTGCTGCACCAAGGCATGCTGGTGGCCGAGGGGCTGCCGGAGCGGATTCGCGCCGACGCCACGGTTCAGGAAATCTACCTTGGCGCCGGAATTACAGGCGGCGCGCAGGTTGCTTGAATGCTGTCGGTGAAGGCGATCGACACCTTTTACGGCCCCGCTCAAGCCCTGTTCCAGGTTGGCTTCGTCGTCCCGGGCGGTCAACTCGTGGCGCTTCTTGGGCGTAACAGCGCGGGAAAGTCGACGACCCTGAAGAGCATCATGGGCTTGACGCCGCCAGCGGCGGGACAGATCGTGTTCAACGGGCGCCCGATCACCGGTCTGCGCCCCCATGACCTTTGCCGCCTAGGGCTCGCCTACGTGCCTGAGGATCGGCGGATCTTCGCCAGCCTGACAGTGCTGGAGAATCTCGCCGTCGGACAGAGGCCGCCACGCCACCGCGCGCCCAAGTGGACTGTGGAGACGGTCTTCGACCTTTTTCCCGCTCTTGCCGCGCTGCAGCATCGCCGCGGCGGTGAGATCAGTGGCGGCGAGCAGCAGATGCTGACGATCGCCCGCGGGCTTATGGGCAACCCGTCGATGCTTTTGCTCGATGAGCCTTCCACTGGCCTCGCTCCGCGCATCGTCGAACAGCTTGTTCGATCCGTTCGCGAACTCAAAGAGGCGGGTCTTTCGGTGCTGCTCTCAGAGCAAAACCTGCGTTTCGCGGCCGCCGTCGCCGATCACGCCGTCGTCCTCGAGACGGGTCACGTTCGGTGGCGCGGGCCGATGGCCGATTTCCTCTCCGACTCGGCGACGGCCCGCGCGTATCTTCACGTTTGACCACGCAACCAGCGGCTCCGCCGCTGGGTCCCGGCTTCGGACCTGTGCTCAGGTCAGGTAGGGGCTTTTGTAGCTCTCCAGCACCTTGATGTAGTTGGCGCGCTCGAACGCGCTCGGATCGGCGACCTTTTGCTGACTCATCGAGCCTTTCATTTGCGTCACCGACTCGTAGTCGCGCCGTTCCATCCACTCCGAGAGGTCGGAGACCAGCGTTCTCAGATAGCCGGCGCCATTGCGCAACAGAGCCGAGGTCGTCATCACCGCGTCGGCCCCCGCCATCAGGTACTTGACGATCTCCGTGGCGCTCTGGACGCCGCGGGTGGCGGCGAGGGAGACATCGAGGCGACCATAGAGAATGGCGATCCACAACAGCGGCAAACGGATCTCGTTGGCCGAGCTGAGTTCCAGACTCGGCGACACCTCCAACTCGTCGAGATCGAAATCCGGCTGATAGAAGCGGTTGAACAGGACAAGTCCGTCGGCGCCGGCCTCGACGAGACGCTTGGCCATCTCTCCCGTCGAGCTGAAGAACGGGTTGAGCTTGACCGCGACCGGAATCGATACGGCCTGCTTCACCCGGCGCACCACCTGCAGATAGCGTTCCTCGACCTCGCGGCCGCTGATGCCGATGTCCGCCGGGATGTAAAAAATGTTGAGTTCGAGAGCGCTGGCTCCGGCCGACTGGATCTCCTGGGCGTAGTCGATCCAGCCTTTGCTGGTGACGCCGTTGAGGCTGCCGATGATCGGGACTTCGCACGAAGTCGCGGCGCGCCGAATCAGGTCGAGATACTGGTCCGGCCCGACATGGTAGTCCTCGACCTCCGGAAAGTAGCTCAATGATTCGGGAAACCGTTCGGTGCCCTGCTCCATGAGAAAATCGAACGACTCGTTCTCGTAACGAATCTGTTCCTCGAACAGCGAGAACATCACGATTGCCGAGGCGCCGGCATCCTCCAGGCGCTTGATCCCGTCGAACGTCCCGGAAAGAGGACCGGCCGACGCCACCACCGGGTGCTTCAGGTCCAAACCCAAATATTTTGTCTTCAGATCCATGCCGTCCTCCCGCATCCTTCTTAACGCATTGATGTCGAGGCGTGGCGCCTTCGACGAAAAGCCCCGGCAAGCCGGGTCGATGCGACCCTCTCCCGAGGAGGGGGAGAGGGCGCACAGGTTGTGTCCCGAAGATCCGTCAGTCGCGACCCATCGCCGCCATCTCCTCGTACAGCTTCCACTTCGCCTCGACGGCGCGCTGCGCCATTTCCATGAGCATTTTGGCTTCCTTCGGGTTGGTGCGGTAGAGCATGCGATACCGCAACTCCTGATCGGCGTAGTCCGTCAACTTGATGCTTGGCCGCGGCGAGTCGAGCGAGAAGGGGTTTTCCCCGGCCAGCCGGACTTCCGGATTGTAGCGCATCAACGGCCAGTGCCCGGAGTGAACGGCGCGGCTCTGCTGATCGAGACCGTGCTGCATGTTGATGCCGTGCGCGATGCAGTGGCTGTAGGCGAGGATCAGCGAAGGTCCGTCGTAGGCTTCCGCCTCGCGGAACGCGAGGAGGGTCTGCTGCGGATTGGCTCCCATGGCGACGCGCGCGACGTAGACGTTGCCATAGGAAATCGCCTGCAGAGCCAGGTCCTTTTTGCCGATGTGCTTGCCGGCGTTGGCGAACTTGGCGACCGCGCCCATCGGCGTCGACTTCGAAGCCTGACCGCCGGTGTTGGAGTAGACTTCGGTGTCAAGGACGAGAATATTGCAGTTACGGCCGCTGGCGAGGACATGATCGACGCCGCCGGAGCCGATGTCATAGGCCCAACCGTCGCCGCCGATAATCCACAGACTGCGGCGGACAAGGTGGTCCGCCATGGAAAGCAGATGCTTGGCTTCGTTCGATTCGATTCCGACCAGCCGCTTTTTCATCTCGGCCACACGTTCGCGCTGACGGCGGATCTGCGTTTCGGTGAGTTGCGGCGCCGTCAGAATTTCATCGAGCAGTTCCGCACCGATCTCCGCTCGCAGCAAAGTGGCGAGTCTTTTGGCTTCGTTGACATGCATGTCGCCGGCGAGGCGCATTCCGAAACCGAACTCGGCGTTGTCCTCGAACAGGGAGTTGGCCCATGCCGGTCCGCGTCCTTCCGCGTTCCTGCCCCAAGGCGTCGTCGGCAGGTTGCCGCCATAGATCGACGAGCACCCGGTTGCGTTAGCGACCACCAGCCGATCTCCGAACAGCTGTGACACCAGCTTCACGTAGGGCGTCTCGCCGCAGCCGGCGCATGCTCCCGAGAACTCGAACAAGGGTTCGAGGAACTGGGTGCCCCGCACGGTCGAGAAGTCCACCCGGGAGCGGTCGTTGACCGGCAGCGTCTCGAAGAAATTAACATTGGCTTTCTCGGCCTCCAGGATCGGCGCCTTCCAGCCCATGTTGATGGCCTTCTTGCCTGTTTCCTCCTTGCTCTTGGCCGGGCAGACCTCGACGCAGAGGGTGCAGCCGGTACAATCCTCGACGTAGATCTGCAGCGTGTAGCGGGTGTCGGGGAAGCCGCGGATGTCGATCGGCGCCGACTTGAAGTCCGCCGGCGCGTCGTCAAGCAGGTTCTGATTGTAGACCTTGGAGCGGATCACCCCGTGCGGACAAACGAAGCTGCAGTTGCCGCACTGGATGCAGATGTCTGGCTCCCAGATCGGAACGAAATCCGAGATATTGCGCTTTTCCCACTTCGTCGTGCCGCTGGGGAACGTCCCGTCGATGGGCATGGCGCTCACCGGCAACTCATCGCCGCGCCCGGCCATCATCATGGCCGTCACGTTCTGGACAAATTCCGGCGCTTGCGGTGGTACCGGCGGCAGCAATTCCAATTCGCTCGTCACCCTCTCCGGCACCTTGACCTCGTAGAGGTGCGCAATCGTATGGTCGACCGCATCGAAATTCTTGCGGACGACTTCCTCCCCCTTCTTGCCGTACGTTTTCTCGATCGACTTTTTGATCTTGGCGATGGCCTGATCGCGATCCATGACGCCCGAAATGGCGAAGAAGCAGGTCTGCATGATCGTGTTGGTGCGCGTGCCCATCCCCGATTCGCGGGCCACCCGCGCGCCATCGATCACGTAGAACTTGATCTTTTTGTTGATGAGCTCTTCCTGCACCGCGCGCGGCAACTTGTCCCACACTTCGTCGGGGCCATAGGCGCTGTTGAGCAGGAAGGTCGCGCCAGGCGCCGCGCGCTCGAGCACGTTCATCTTTTCGATGAAGTTGAACTGATGGCAGCCGATGAAGTGCGCGGACTGGATCAGGTATGTCGAGCGGATCGGCTTGGGGCCGAACCGGACATGAGACACAGTCTGCGATCCCGATTTCTTGGAATCGTAGACAAAGTACCCTTGAGCGTAGAATTGCGGGTCATCGCCGATGATCTTGATGGTGTTTTTGTTGGCCCCGACCGTGCCGTCGGCGCCGAGCCCATAGAACATCGCCCGGAACACCTCGTCGCCTTCCACGCTGAAGGTGGGATCATAGTCGAGGCTGGAATGGGAGACGTCGTCATGGATGCCGACGGAGAAATGATTCTTCGGCGTCTCCTTCTTCAATTCGTCCAGCACGGCCTTGACCATGCCCGGAGAGAATTCCTTCGACGACAGTCCGTAACGACCGCCGATGATCCTCGGCGCTTGGGCCGTGGGGAGCGTCCCGGCGCCCGAGGCTTCGTGCAGCGCGATGAGAATGTCCTGGTAGAGAGGTTCGCCGGTGCTGCCCGGCTCTTTCGTGCGATCGAGCACGGCGATTGCCTGCGTCGACGCGGGCAGGGCGGCAA
>CAZRWU010000031.1:3855-24138 GCA_964603915.1 uncultured Rhodospirillaceae bacterium | reverse complement strand
CAGGCAGAGCTCCAGGCCGCATAACCCGGTGTCCACTTTTCCGGGGGAAGATCAGACATCACACCGGAGCTGCGCGGTCGCATCAAGGTCGTCGCGTTTCAGCGCGGCGTCACCGTCGCCGACATGCTGCGGGAGCTTCTGTCACGCGAATTCCCAACTGCGGAGGCGCGGCATGACTGACCGTCAGGCCTCCCGCGTGCCATCATCGCCGAGAGCTGCTCCCGCTCACCTCACGCATGTCGAACTGATCTGGCGCGAGAAACAGATCGAGCACTGGATCCGCTTCGGCCGTGACGTCGAAGAGCGAATCCTCGACCGGCGTCGTCGCATTCTCTCCTTCCCGGCCGGAGCCGTCTTCGCCTTCGTCCGCTGGGCGGCCAACGATTTCGGCACGGGCGTTTCCCGCATCGACATCATGCGTGCGGTCGGCGCCGGTGAGCCCCATCAGACACTGCCCTTCGTCCGCCCGGGCGGCGACATCCTGTTGAAGGTCAACGGCTGGCCGTCCGTCGAGACGGTGCTGATCCTGATCGACGCCATCGAGGCGCTCGGCATCGATCCCGCCGACGCCGCGCCCGACTATTGGCGCCACGTCCACAGCCGCCTCGCCGTCGCCGACACGCCGCGCCGCTACACCCGTGAGCAGCATCGCGCCTGGCTGCTCCGTCGGAGGGCCGCGCCATGACGCGCCGTGGCTATGTCAGGACGACCACCCTTACCGTGCTGATGATCGGTGCGCTGTCGCTCGTTCCCATCGCGCCGAAGCTCGTCTGGAACGCTTCGGCGAGCGCGCCGGTCGGCCTCTACGGCATCGACCCATCGGCGCCGCTCGAAGTGACGGACCTCGTCGCGGTCGAAGCGCCCGAGCCGCTCGCGACCTTCCTGTCGGAGCGCGGCTACCTGCCGCGTGGCGTCCCTTTGATGAAGCGCGTGGCAGCCGTGCCCGGGCAACGGGTCTGCCGGTCGGGCGCGCGCATCACCGTCGACGGCATCGACATGGGCGAGGCGCTTGAGCGCGATCGCTTGGGCCGCGCGCTGCCGGTCTGGAACGGCTGCCGCGCCGTCGCGCCCTCCGAGCTCTTCCTCATGAACTGGCAGGTCCGGGACAGCCTGGATGGCCGCTACTTCGGCCCGCTTCCGGCCGCCTCGGTGATGGGCCGGGCCACCCCTCTTTACACCGATGAAGACGGCGACGGCCGCTTCGTCTGGCGCGCGCCGACGCGGTGACGACGTGCCCATGAACCCTCTCACCGCGCAGCCACGGAGCATATGATGTCCCTGATCGGTCAGTTCACGCGCACGCGAAACGGCTATTCCGGCCGCATCCGCACGCTCATCCTCGATGCCGAACTCGTGCTGGTCCCGGCCGAGCATTCCGACGCCGAGAACGCCCCCGACTATCGCATCCACATTGGCGCCGACGCCGAGGGGCCGGAAGTCGGCGCGGCCTGGAAGCGCACCGGCGAGAAGGCCGGCGACTACCTCTCATTGCAGATCGACGATCCGACCCTCGGCCAGCCGCTGCGCGCCAACCTGTTCCAGTCGTCCGACGACAAGAGCGCCTGGGGCCTGCATTGGAACCGCCCGCCCAAGCGCGGCGAACGGGACTGACCGATGCCAGCGCCGCGCCGTCCATCCGCCGCCCGTCGGTCCTTGGCCGTCCGCCATGTGACCTTCCTTCTCCTTTCCGGCCTGGCCTGTGCCGGAGCGATGCCGGCGCGATCTGACGCGCAGGCTCAACCCGTCGCGGTGTCCGGCGAAGTCTCACCCTATGCCGCGTTCGTGGCCGAGGCGGCGCGGCGCTTCGGCGTCCCCGAGCGCTGGATATGGGCGGTGATGCGCATCGAGAGCCGCGGTCGGGTGCGCGCCGTATCGTCCAAGGGCGCCATGGGTCTCATGCAGGTCATGCCCGAGACGTGGATCGAATTGCGCGCGCGCTATCGGCTCGGCGTCGATCCCTACGATCCCCGTGACAACATCCTCGCGGGCGCCGCCTACCTGCGCGAAATGCATGATCGCTACGGCGCGCCCGGCTTCCTCGCGGCCTACAATGCCGGTCCCGCACGCTACGACGACTACCTGTCATCGGGCCGCCCGCTCCCGGCCGAAACCATCGTCTATGTCGCCGCGCTCGCCCCGCTGATCGGCGGCGATCCGCTTCCCGGCGAAGTCGCCACCGCCGTCGATCCGCTCGCCTGGATGCGCTCGCCACTGTTCGTCGCGCGTGCCGACGGCAGTGGTAGTGCTGATCCCGTGCAGGATGGCCGCCGATCCGAAGCCGATCGCGCCGCGGGTTCCGAACACGTCGACAGCACCATCCACCCGTCAAACGGCGGGATTTTCGTCGCTCGATCGAGCCCTGGAGAGCGTCCATGAGCGCGTGCGCGGAATGGCGCATCGTGGCGTGCTGCAGGAAAGGAAGGGCGGGCAACAGCCAGGGAGCGGTCCACGCGACCACACGACGGCCAGGGAGCGGTCCACGCGACCACACGACGGCAAGATAAAAGCGGCTCGCCGGATGAACCGCAAGCCATTGACATGGATTGGGTTCCGGCGTGCCGGTCGGTCGGGGCGCGTGCCGCGCACTCGAACTTCAGCAACGATTTCAGGGCTGTTTCCGGCACTGTCCGGCGTCTGGCCGCCGCGAGGAGGCCCGCATGAGCGAGGGCGACAGCGACTTTCGCATCAGGCCCGGCCGCATTCGCTCGACGCGGGCGCCTCGACCGAAGAGCTTCGTCAACCAGGTGCTGCGCGCCGCCAAGAAGGCAGGTCATGTGAGCGGCGGAGCGCCAGGCTCGGGCGCCCGGCGAGGCCGAGCCGGTGCGTCCGGGCGTTCCACCTTCGGCCGCGGGCGCCTGGCCCTCAACCGAAGCCGGCTGTTCTCGCCAAACCGGCGTGTCGTGGTGGCGGCCCGCATCGCCCGCCATTCCGGCAAAGCCTTCCGCTCCGCGCCGCTCACCGCGCACCTCTCCTACCTGAAGCGCGATGGCGTCAGCCGGGACGGGGAAAAGGGCGTGATGTTCGACGCCGGCAACGACCGCGCCGACGACGGCGCCTTCGCGGAGCGCGGCAAGGACGACCGGCACCATTTCCGCTTCATCATCTCGCCCGAGGACGCCGGCGACATGACCGACCTGCGCGCCTTCACCCGCGACCTCGCCCGACAGATGGAGACCGATCTCGGCACAAAGCTGGACTGGGTCGCGGTGGATCACTGGAACACCGACAATCCCCACGTCCATCTGCTGGTGCGGGGCGTCGACGACACCGGTGCGGATCTCGTCATCTCCCGCGACTACATCAGCCGTGGCCTGCGATCCCGGGCCGAGGGCCTCGTCTCCATCGAGCTCGGCCCCAGGCCCGAGCACGAAATCCGGAACGCGCTGGAGCGGGAGATCACTGCCGAACGCTGGACCCGCCTCGATGTCGAGATACGCATCGCCGCCGACTACATCGGCTACCTCGATCTGCGCCCCGAACCGCCAGGCGCTTCCGATCCCCAGATGCGCCGCCTCATGATCGGCCGGCTCCAGCATCTGGAGAAGATGGGCCTCGCCGCATCGGCTGGACCCGGCGAATGGATGGTCGGCCTCGAAGCGCAGAAGCAGCTGCGCGATCTCGGCATGCGCGGCGACATCATCAAGACGATGCACCGCGCCTTCACCGAACGCGGCCAGGAGCGCGGCGTCGCCGACTATGTGATCGAGAGCGGTAGCGCGGCCTCGCCGATCATCGGCCGGCTGGTCGATCGCGGTCTGCACGATGAACTCACCGGGGAAGCCTACGCCGTGATCGACGGCACCGACGGCCGGGCCCACCATGTCCGCTTCCGCGGCGTCGAGGCGTTCGAGCATGCGCCGCCCGTCGGCGGGATCGTCGAGGTCCGGCGCTTCGGCGGGGCGGACGACCAGCGGCCGACGCTCGTGCTCGCCAACCGCTCGGATCTCGATCTCGGCCGGCAGGTCACTGCGCCTGGCGCCACCTGGCTCGATCATCGCCTGGTCGAGCGCGAGCCGATGCCGCTCTCGGCCGGCGGTTTCGGACGGGAGGTCCGCGACGCCATCCAGGCGCGCGCGGAACATCTCGCCGACCACGGCCTCGCCCGCCGCAACGGGCAGCGCATCATCCTGCAGCGCGATCTGCTCAGCACCCTGCGTCGCCGCGAGCTGGACGCCGTCGGCGCGCAGCTTTCGGCCGAAACGGGGCTGCCGCACATGAAGGCGGTGGCCGGCGAGCGTGTCACCGGCATCTACCGGCAGCGCCTGACCCTCGTCTCCGGCCGCTTCGCGATGATCGACAACGGGCTCGGCTTCCAGCTCGTGCCCTGGTCCCGCGAGATCGAGCGCAGGCTCGGTCAGCACATCGCCGGCGTCGCGAAGGACGGAGGCGGCATCGAATGGAGCATCGGCCGCAAACGCGGGCTCAGCCTGTGACGAGGGAAATTCATGGATAGGAGCAGAATAATGTGCTATCAATTTGGGGAACAAATTTGGAGCCTCCCCATGGAGACCTTTTCGATACGCGACTTGCGCGAACGCAGCGGCGAGCTGGTGCGTCAGGCGGAGGCCGGTCATCTGTCCATCGTCGCCAAGCACGGGCGGCCGCTTTTCGTCGCCGTGCCCATGGACGAGCATCTTCTGAAGGAGGGCGTCGCCGTCGCCATGGCGGTTCGGCTCTTCGCCGACAAGGCGGTGAGCCTCGCCAAGGCCGCGAAGCTGGCTGACGTCCCCATCGAGGCCTTCCTCAAGCATCTGGGCGCCATGGGCGTCCCGGCGGTCGACTATCCGGCCGAGGAAGTCGATGAGGAGTTGGCGGCGCTCGAGGCAGATGATCGGTGAAGCTCATCGTCTCCGATGCCTCGCCGCTGATCGTGATCGCGAAGAGCGGGCTCCTCCCCGTGCTGACCGCACTCGTCGAAGAAGTCGTCATCCCCGAGACCGTCCATGCGGAATGCACGGTCGACATCTCGCTGCCCGGAGCCCGGGCGGTTCGCGCCGCCGTGGAGACGGGGCAGATCTACGTCCGTCCCGACGCCAAGGGACCGAGCGACGACCCCGGCGATGAACTGGCCGGGCTGGACGCCGGCGAACTGGCCGCCATCCATATGGCCACGGCCCTGGAATGTCCCGTCCTGATGGATGAGCGTCTCGGCCGGCAGGTGGCGAAGCGCAGGGGCATCACCGTGATCGGCAGCGCCGGCCTTCTGCTCGCCGCCAAGAAGCGTGGCCTGGTTCCCGCCGTGGCGCCGATTCTCGATCAGTGGCGGCAGTCGGGCTATTTCCTGTCTGCGAGCGTGGTGAAAGCCGTGCTCGACCGCGCCGGCGAGGCATGAGGCCTTCGCCAGAGCCTGTATTTCTATCCGTTTCCACGATCGCATCCTGACGGAACTTGCGTTTCCGCGCATCGTGAACAGTCCTCGTCGATCGGTTTCATCCATCAACGGAAGGGCTCGTGTCCGCGACGAAGATCCTCTGGGGCCAGATCACCACCGTCTTCCTGATCGTGCTGCTCACGACCTGGGCGGCGACGCAGTGGACCGCCTGGCGGCTCGGATTCCAGCCTCAGCTCGGCGCCCCCTGGTTCGAGCTCGCCGGCTGGCCGGTTTACTATCCGCCGGCCTTCTTCTGGTGGTGGTACTTCTACGACGCCTACGCGCCGCCGATCTTCGTCGAGGGCGCTTACATCGCGGCGTCCGGCGGCTTCATCGCCATCGCCGTCGCCATCGGCATGTCCGTATGGCGGGCCCGCGAAGCGAAGAACGTTGAGACCTATGGCTCGGCGCGCTGGGCGGAGCGGCGGGAAGTGAAGACGGCGGGTCTGCTCGGACCCGATGGCGTCGTCCTCGGCAAGCTCGACGGGGACTATCTCCGTCACGACGGTCCCGAGCACATCCTCTGTTTCGCGCCCACCAGGTCCGGCAAAGGCGTGGGCCTCGTCGTACCCTCGCTTCTGACCTGGCCGGGCTCCGCCATCGTTCACGACATCAAGGGTGAGAACTGGCAACTCACCGCCGGCTTCCGCGCGCAGCACGGCCGGGTGCTCCTGTTTGACCCCACCAACCCGAAGTCGGCCGCCTACAACCCGCTGCTCGAGGTGCGCCGCGGCGACTGGGAGGTGCGCGACGTGCAGAACGTTGCCGACGTGCTCGTCGATCCCGAAGGCTCGCTCGACAAGCGGAACCACTGGGAGAAGACCAGCCATTCGCTCCTCGTCGGCGCCATCCTCCATGTCCTCTACGCGGAAAAGGACAAGACGCTCGCCGGCGTCGCCGCCTTCCTGTCCGATCCGCGCCGGGAGATCGAGACGACGCTGAAGGCGATGATGACGACACCGCATCTGGGCGAAGCCGGTCCGCATCCCGTCGTCGCCTCGACGGCGCGCGAGCTGCTCAACAAGAGCGAGAACGAACTCTCCGGGGTCCTGTCCACCGCGATGTCCTTTCTCGGCCTTTATCGCGATCCCGTCGTCGCGGAGGTGACACGGCGCTGCGACTGGCGGATCGCGGACCTGATCGCCGACGCCACGCCGGCGACCCTCTATCTCGTGGTGCCGCCCTCCGACATCTCCCGGACGAAGCCGCTGATCCGCCTGGTGCTCAACCAGATCGGACGCCGCCTGACCGAAGACCTGCACGCCAGGGACCGGCGTCACCGCGTGTTGATGATGCTGGACGAGTTTCCCGCCCTTGGCCGGCTCGACTTCTTCGAGAGCGCGCTCGCCTTCATGGCGGGCTACGGCCTGAAGAGCTTCCTGATCGCGCAGTCCCTCAATCAGATCGAGAAGGCGTACGGCCCGAACAACTCGATCCTCGACAATTGTCACGTCCGCATCAGCTTCGCGACCAATGACGAGCGGACCGCGAAGCGGGTGAGCGACGCGCTCGGCACCGCGACCGAGATGAAGGCGATGCGGAACTACGCTGGGCACAGGCTCAGCCCCTGGCTCGGCCACCTGATGGTCTCCCGATCCGAAACCGCCCGGCCGCTGCTCACCCCCGGCGAGGTGATGCAACTCCCGCCGACGGACGAGATCGTGATGGCGGCCGGGGTGCATCCCATCCGGGCCAAGAAGGCCCGCTACTACGAGGATCGCCGCTTCACCGAGCGTGTCCTCGCGGCGCCCGATCCCGCCCGATGCGGTCGCACCCAACGCCAGGACGGATGGTCCAACCTTGCGCCGAAGCATCCCGATGCCGTGCTACTCGCCTCGATCGAGAAGGCCGAAGATGAGGCCAACAGCGGCCTGCGGCGCGAACCCGAGCTTCCCGATCACGTCGCCATCGCCAAGGAGACCAGCGAGCCCACGCCGGCCGAGGAGTTCACCGTCGTCCTCGACGATGCACCGGAGGACGCGGCGCGGCAGGGTCAGATCCTGCGCCGGCAGATGCGGGGGATCGCCCGAGCGGTCGCGCTCGATCCCAACGACGGCATCGATATGTGAGGCGGCCATGCGCGACCGGATGAACGTCTATTTCCCGCCCGAAATGCTGCGGCAGATCGCCGATCTCGCCGACCGCAAGAAGCTCTCGCGCTCGGCGATCGTCGAGGCGGCCGTCGCCTCCTTCCTGTCCCCCGACGGAGCCGACAAGCGCGAAGCCGCCTTCGCGCGGCGCCTCGACAGGCTTTCGCGCCAGGTCCAGCGGATCGAGCGCAACCTCGACGTCACCGCCGAAACGCTCGCGCTCTTCGTGCGCTTCTGGCTGACGATCACGCCGCCCCTGCCGAACGACGCCCATGCCTCCGCGCAGATCAAAGGACGCGAGCGCTATGAGGGCTTCATCGAGACCCTCGGGCAGCGTCTCCAGAAAGGTCAGAGCTTCCTCAAGGAGATTCCGGACGACGTTGCCGGTGTAGAATCGGACCGATCAGCCGCTTCAGAGGAAGACATTCTCTAGAACCGCGACAGCAGCACCTCGATCGTTGGCATCCGGTGATGCCCTGGTTTGAAAGCTGACTGTCGACCTCACCCGGTTATGGCAGGGGAGCCTATTCGGCAAGCCACGCGGTCAATTCGCTGATGCGGACCGCAAAGTCGCGCGCCATGTCCGGTCCGCCCTTGTGATTGATGCCGATGACATTCTGATGAGCATCGAGGAGCGGACCGCCCGACATTCCCTGGCCGATTTTCTGCGTGACCTCGATCAGTTGCACGCCACTCTTCATCGGGAGCAAACTGACTGTCCCCGACCGGATATTGAGCTTGTCCCCCGGTCCATAGCCCGGATAACCGAGTGCGATGGTCGGGGCGTCCTCGACGACGATTTGGTCCGAGCCCACCAGCTCGAAATATTCGGTTTCGGGAAGCGCCGGCTCCAGCAGTGCTAGGTCGCGATGCTCGTGTCGCTTGAGAACCTTCACCTTGAAGGTGTTGGAAGGTTTGCTCGGATGGTAGATCTCGACTGTCTCGACATTTTCGACGCAATGAGCTGCGGTCACGAGACCGACATCCTTCAGGAAGAAGCAGGTGCCTTGAGTGCCGGCGTCACCATCATGCTCGACTAGCCATACCGCGCGGTTGCGCATCTCGATCGCGGTTGGCTTCACCTTGAGCGGGGTGTCGGGAAAGCATTGGTTGAAGCGCACCATGATGCTGCGCACCGGAGGATCGGTCGGGCCCTTGATGAAGCTGAGCCACGAGATCTTGCCCGCAAGATGAGCAGCAAGGCTCGTGACGCCACCATATTCGGTGTGAAACCTAGCCTGCGCTTTCTCGATCCCAAGCATTTCCACCGAGTGGAGTACGGCGCGCAGATTGCGAACATAACGGCGATCGACGTTGATGAGCTCGTTGATCTTGAGGCCGGTGACCATGCGACGCGCGTGGCGATCGGCATAGTGCGCCTTGTCCGGATTGATCGCGAAGCCGTTGCCCGTAATCGCTTCGAGCAGGTTCGCCGCGAGCGCCTCGGCCGCGAAGCGGCCGGGCGGCGGGACCGCGACCTCGAATAGCCCGGCCGGCGCCTGGAAGGTCGAAAAGGTAATATCGTCGGCGTAACGCGTGTAGATCGCGCGCGCGGCCTTTGCGACCTGTAGAAGGACCGTGTCGAGCCGGTAGCAGATCATGTTCGAGAGAACCGGGCTGGTCGGCGCACCCTGGGGCAAGTGCCCGTTGTAGCAGCAGAGCCGCGCAACGATCTCCGAAACGCGATGATCGACGCCAAGCGCTCGCAACACGCCCCGTATCCGGTTTTCCGTGATCGATGGGAAAAAGTCTTTCAGATCGAGATTGACCACATGGCGTCGGCTTGTGTGCGCCTCGGCATTCGACTTGACCGAGCGGCCCGGCACGAAGCCATGGACGGGATTGCGAACGCGATAGAGTTGATCGAGGAGTGGTGCCAATTTCCGTTGCAGCATCTTGAGGCGATTGTCGGGAGCGGTGATGAGCCGCAGCTTTCCCGATCCTTTGGCAATCGCGAACTCTTTGTACATGGCCGCGCGATACCACCAGATCTTCTTCAGCTCTTGGGGCGAAACGCCGAGATGGGCGAGCAAGGCAGCTTCGCTGGCGAGTTCTGCCGGAATGGCGATCGGTATGTGCTTGCCAAAGAGCCGAGCGAGCGATGGCAACGGGGCCTTCCTTCCAATCACGCCAGGGTGCACATCGGATCATCCGGCGCGCATGATATGTAGAGACATTCACTCGTAGGCCGCAGTTACACAGCCCGTATGCGAAGGAAGACCCCGTTGGGAACGGGGTACCAGAACCGATCTGGCGTTTCCAGCGCTCCGCTTTCGACGCTCGCCAATCCAGCGGCAGACCAACCACTTCCCGCTCAAGCCGAAGTTTAGACTGAGACACCGCCCGGTGTTCCGCCGGCCGCCTGTATTTCTTCGCTACTGTACGACGACCCCTTGCTGGTTGTTGCAACGCCGCAATTCCTGCCTCTTCTACTCATCCCCGATCCAGGGCCGCGCGTCGCGAGGGCCCGCAAGCGAACGGGGACGAATTGGCGGCCAGTCATCGGCAATCGGAGGCGATACTTCGCGGCGCGCGCATGCTGCGCACGGCCCTCGGGCCGGCGATCGCCCGATTCCTGGAAGACCCCGCGATCGTCGAGGTGATGCTCAACCCCGATGGGCGGCTCTGGATCGACCGGCTGTCCGACGGTCTGGCCGATACGGGAGAGCTGCTGTCGGCGGCCGACGGCGAACGCATCGTCCGTCTGGTGGCCCACCATGTCGGCGCCGAGGTTCATTCCGGTAGCCCGCGTGTCTCGGCCGAGCTGCCGGAAACGGGCGAGCGCTTTGAAGGTCTCCTGCCGCCGGTCGTGACCGCGCCGGTCTTCGCCATCCGTAAGCCGGCTGTCGCCGTCTTCACGCTCGACGACTATGTCGCGGCCGGGATCATGACGGGCGACGAGGCCGCCATCCTCCGCCAGGCCGTAGCGGCGCGGGCCAATATCCTGGTCGCGGGCGGGACGAGCACCGGCAAGACCACGCTGACCAACGCCCTGCTTGCCGAGGTGGCGAAGTCAGCAGATCGCGTCATCGTCATCGAGGATACGCGCGAGCTGCAGTGCGCCGCGCCGAACCTCGTCGCCATGCGCACCAAGGACGGCGTCGCGACGCTGTCCGACCTGGTCCGCTCCTCGCTGCGGTTGCGGCCGGACCGCATCCCGATCGGAGAGGTGCGCGGCAGCGAGGCGCTCGACCTGCTGAAGGCCTGGGGAACCGGCCATCCCGGCGGCATCGGCACGATCCACGCGGGCACGGCCCTGGGTGCGCTGCGCCGCCTCGAGCAGCTCATCCAGGAAGCCGTCGTCACCGTTCCCCGCGCCCTGATCGCGGAAACCATCGACCTCGTGGCCGTGCTCTCCGGCCGCGGCGCTTCGCGCCGGCTCGCCGAGCTCGCCCGCGTCGACGCGCTCGGGCCGGACGGCGACTACCGCATCTCCCTCGCAACCCAGCCGCCCGACCGACAAGGAGACCCCGCATGATCCGACAGCTCTCACACGGCCGCCAGCGCATGGCGGCCGCCGCCTCGGCGCTGGCCATCAGCGTCTTTCTCGCCCCTGCCGCTCACGCTTCCGGCTCCTCCATGCCGTGGGAAGCGCCGCTGCAATCCATCCTCGAGTCCATCGAAGGCCCCGTCGCCAAGATCATCGCGGTGATCATCATCATCGTCACCGGCCTGACACTGGCCTTCGGCGACACATCGGGCGGTTTCCGGCGGCTGATCCAGATCGTCTTCGGCCTCTCGATCGCCTTCGCGGCCTCCAGCTTCTTCCTGTCCTTCTTCTCCTTCGGCGGCGGGGCGCTGGTCTGATGCCGGCCAGCCTGCAACACGCCGACGAGGTGCCGGGCTTCTCCGTGCCGGTCCACCGGGCGCTGACCGAGCAGATCCTGCTCGGCGGCGCCCCGAGAAGCATCGCCATCATGAACGGCACGCTGGCCGGCGCCGTCGGGCTCGGCCTGCGGCTCTGGCTCGTCGGTCTCGCCATCTGGGCGATCGGCCATTTCGCCGCGGTCTGGGCGGCGAAGCGCGACCCGCTCTTCGTGGAAGTCGGCCGCCGGCATCTGCGCATCCCCGGCCATCTCACGGTCTGAGGCGGAGCCATGATGAACCTTGCCGAATACCGCCGCACCGCAAGCCGTCTCGCGGATTTCCTGCCCTGGGCGGCCCTGGTCGGCGAAGGTGTCATTCTCAACAAGGACGGAAGCTTCCAGCGCACCGCGCGCTTCCGCGGTCCCGATCTCGACTCGGCCGTGGCCGCCGAGCTGGTGGCCGTCGCCGGTCGCCTCAACAACGCCTTCCGCCGTCTCGGATCGGGCTGGGCCATTTTCGTCGAGGCGCAGCGCCACGAGGCGGCCACCTATCCGGCAAGCCGCTTCGGCGACGCCGCATCCGCCCTGGTCGACGCCGAGCGCAAAGCCGATTTCGAGGAAGCGGGCACGCACTACGAGTCGAGCTACTTCCTGACCTTCCTCTATCTGCCGCCGGCCGAGGACGCCGCGCGCGCGGAAACCTGGCTCTATGAAGGGCGCGACCATGCCGGCGTCGATCCGCATGAGAGCCTGGCGTCCTTCATCGACCGCACCGACCGCGTGCTCCAGCTCGTCGAAGGCTTCATGCCGGAGTGCCGCTGGCTCGATGACGGCGAGACGCTGACCTATCTGCATTCGACCGTCTCGACCAAACGCCATCGCGTCCGCGTCCCGGAAACGCCAATCTATCTCGACGCGTTGCTCGCCGATCAGCCGCTCACCGGCGGCCTCGAGCCGCGTCTCGGCGATACGCATCTGCGGATCCTCACGATCGTCGGGTTTCCGACAGCGACCACGCCCGGGCTGCTCGACGATCTCAACCGGCTGCCGTTCCCGTATCGGTGGACGACGCGGGCGATCCTGCTCGACAAGACCGACGCCACCCGGCTGCTGACACGCATCCGCCGCCAGTGGTTCGCCAAGCGCAAGTCGACCGCCGCGATCCTGAAGGAGGTGATGACCAACGAGGCCTCGGTCCTCGTGGACACCGATGCGGCGAACAAGGCGGCGGACGCCGACCTCGCCCTGCAGGAGCTCGGCGCCGACTACGCCGGGCAAGCCTATGTGACCGCGAGCGTCACCGTCTGGGACGCCGATCCGCGCGCCGCCAACGAGAAGCTGCGCCTGGTGGAGAAGGTCGTTCAGGGCCGCGACTTCACCGCGATGCCCGAGAGCATCAACGCCGCGGATGCCTGGCTCGGCTCGCTGCCCGGCCATGTCTACGCCAATGTCCGCCAGCCGCCGATCTCCACGCTCAATCTCGCCCACATGATCCCGCTCTCGGCGGTGTGGGCGGGGCCGGAACGGGACGAGCACTTCGGGTCGCCCCCCTTGCTCTACGGCAAGACCGAGGGAAGCACCCCGTTCCGGTTTTCACTTCACGTCGGCGACGTCGGCCACACGCTCGTCGTCGGGCCGACGGGCGCCGGCAAGTCCGTCCTGCTCGCGCTGATGGCGCTCCAGTTCCGGCGCTATTCGCGGTCACAGGTCTTCGCCTTCGACTTCGGCGGCTCGATCCGCGCCGCCGCGCTCGCCATGGGCGGCGACTGGCACGATCTCGGCGGCGGCCTCACCGACGCGGCCGACGCCTCCGTCTCGCTTCAGCCGCTCGCCCGCGTCCACGAGACCCATGAACGCGCCTGGGCCACCGACTGGATCGTCGCCATCCTCATGCGGGAAGGCGTGACGATCACCCCGGAGGTGAAGGAGCATCTCTGGACGGCCCTGACATCGCTGGCCTCCGCCCCGCTCGAGGAACGCACGCTCACCGGCCTCACGGTCCTGCTGCAATCCAACGATCTCAAGCAGGCGCTCCGGCCCTATTGCGTCGGCGGCCCCTATGGCCGGTTGCTCGACGCGGAGAGCGAGCATCTCGGCCAGGCCTCGGTCCAGGCCTTCGAGACCGAAGGGCTGATCGGCGCCGGCGCCGCGCCGGCCGTCCTCGCCTATCTCTTCCACCGCATCGGCGATCGCCTCGACGGCCGGCCAACGCTGCTGATCGTGGACGAAGGCTGGCTCGCGCTCGACGACGAGGGGTTCGCGGCGCAGCTCCGCGAATGGCTGAAGACGCTGCGCAAGAAGAACGCCTCGGTCGTCTTCGCCACGCAATCGCTCGCCGACATCGACGTCAGCGCCGTCGCGCCGGCCATCATCGAGAGCTGCCAGACGCGGCTTCTGCTCCCGAACGAACGCGCGATCGAGCCGCAGATCACCGCCATCTACCGGCGCTTCGGCCTCAACGACCGCCAGATCGAGATCCTCGCGCGCGCCACGCCCAAGCGCGACTACTACTGCCAATCGCGGCGCGGCAACCGCCTGTTCGAACTCGGCCTGTCCGAGGTTGCGCTGGCGCTCTGCGCTACCTCCTCGAAATCAGACCAGACGGCCATCCAGTCGATCCTCGCCGAGCATGGCCGCGACGGCTTCCTGTCGGCCTGGCTGCGCGCCCGCGACGTCGGCTGGGCCGCCGACCTCATTCCCGATCTCACCAATCTGGAGACCACGCCATGATTATCCGTCGTTCGCGCGCGGCGCTTCTCGCCGGGTCCATCCTCTCGCTTCCGATCCTCGTCTCATCCGTCTTCGCGCCGCCGGCCGCCGCGCAATGGATCGTCTACGATCCCACCAACTATGTGCAGAACGTGCTGTCGGCGGCGCGCGCGCTGGAGCAGATCAACAATCAGATCCAGAGCCTCCAGAACGAGGCGCAGATGCTGATCAACCAGGCGCGCAACCTCGCGAGCCTGCCTTACTCCGCGCTCCGGCAGCTCCAGCAATCGGTGCAGCGCACGCAGCAGCTTCTGGCGCAGGCGCAGCGCATCGCCTTCGACGTCCAGCAGATCGACCAGGTGTTCCAGAGCCAGTACGGCAACATCTCGCTCTCGACCTCCGACCGGCAGCTCGTCGCCGATGCGCGGTCCCGCTGGCAGAACACGGTGGCCGGGCTCCAGGACGCCATGCGCGTTCAGGCCGGCGTCGTCGGCAATATCGACACCAACCGCGCCGAGATGGCGGCGCTCGTCGGCCAGAGCCAGGGCGCGACCGGCGCGCTACAAGCCACGCAAGCCGGCAACCAGCTCCTCGCGCTCCAGTCACAGCAGCTCGCGGACCTCATCGCGGTCATCTCGGCGAACGGCCGGGCGCAGGCGCTGACGGATGCGGAGCGTGCGGCGGCCGCCGAGCAGGGACGCGAACAGCGCCGCCGTTTCCTGACGCCCGGCTCCGGCTATCAGCCCGGCAACGCCCGGATGTTCCCCGGCGGCAACTGAGGGGGGCGGCGTGGACGGCAAGATGCTCGCCCGGCTCGGCGCCATCGTTTTCATCGCCTTCGCGATCACCGCGACGGCGATCGAGATGACCCGCAAGGACGAGGCGCCCGCGCTCCGGCCGGCCCCCGTCCTCGAGCCCGTGCGCGATCCGCTCCGTGAGGGGCAGCGTCGGTGCCAGCAGCTCGGCAAGGCCGCCGCCCGCGACCCCGAATGCCTGCGCGTCTGGGCCGAGACCCGCGAGCGTTTCCTCGGCAACCGCACCGCGCCGCCGCCACGTTCCGACCAGGGACGGTGAAGCATGGGCGGCAGCGGCGTCATCGACAACTTCCTCGGGGTCTTCACCAGCTACATCGACTCCGGCTTCGGCCTGCTCGGTGGCGAGGTGGCCTTCATCGCGACGACGCTCATCGTCATCGACGTGACGCTCGCCGCCCTGTTCTGGAGCTGGGGCGCGGACGACGACATCATCGCCCGCCTGGTGAAGAAGACGCTGTTCGTCGGCGTCTTCGCCTACATCATCGGCAACTGGAACAACCTCGCCCGGATCGTCTTCGAGAGCTTCGCCGGCCTCGGCCTTCAGGCATCCGGCACCGGCTTTACCGTGCAGGATCTGATGCGGCCCGGCCGGGTCGCCCAGACCGGCCTCGATGCCGCGCGCCCGCTGCTCGAATCCATCTCCAACCTGATGGGCTGGATCGCCTTCTTCGAGAACTTCATCCAGATCGCCTGCCTGCTGTTCGCCTGGGCGCTGGTCCTGCTCGCCTTCTTCATCCTCGCCATCCAGCTCTTCATCACCCTGATCGAGTTCAAGCTGACCACCCTGGCCGGCTTCGTGCTCATCCCGTTCGGCCTGTTCGGCAAGACGGCGTTCATGGCCGAGCGGGTGCTCGGCAACGTCATCTCTTCCGGCGTCAAGGTGCTGGTACTGGCCGTCATCATCGGCATCGGCTCGACGCTGTTCAGTCAGTTCACCGCCGGCTTCGGCGGCGCGACGCCGACCATCGACGACGCCATGGCCGTCGTTCTGGCCGCTCTTTCCCTTCTCGGCCTCGGCATCTTCGGTCCTGGAATCACCAATGGCATCGTCTCAGGCGGTCCCCAACTCGGCGCGGGCGCGGCGGTCGGCACCGGCATCGCGGTCGGCGGCGCCGCACTGGCCGCCGGAGGCGCTGCCGGTCTCACCCTGCGGGGTGGCGCCGCAACCATGTCCGGCGGCGCCGCGGCCATAAGGGGTGGGGCGGCCGCGGCGGGCGCGACCTCGGCGGCCTACAGCCTCGGCTCCCTGGGCCAATCGGGCGCTGCCGGCGTTGCCGGTGGTCTTGGGGGTGTCGCACGGGCGGCCGGCAGCGCGGCGGCCTCGCCCCTTCGCCGTGCTGCTGAAAGCGTCAAATCCAGCTTCTCCGCCGGCGCGAAAGTCGGTTTCGGCGCCACCGGGGGCTCATCGAGCATGGGCACGGTCGCGGGCGACGCTGGCGCGGCCGCGAGCACGCCGACCGCCGAGGGTCCGCCAGCCTGGGCCCGGCGCATGCGGCGTGGCCGGGCCATGAGCCACGGCGTCACCCTCGCTGCCCACGCGATCCGTTCGGGCGACGGCCATGGCGGCGGCTCCTCCATCAATCTCTCCGAAAGCGACCGCACATGAGCTTCTTCAAACGCCCCGGGACCCACTACGGAAAAACCCCCGAACCCGAGACTCCCTATCAAAGGGCCGCGCAGGTCTGGGACGAGCGCATCGGCTCGGCCCGCGTGCAGGCGAAGAACTGGCGCCTCATGGCCTTCGGCTGCCTGATCCTCTCCGCCGCCTTCGCCGCCGCTCTCGTTTGGCAATCGGCGCGCGGGACGGTCGTGCCCTGGGTGGTGCAGGTCGACAATCTCGGCCAGGCGCAAGCGGTCGCGCCGGCCCAGGCCGACTATCGGCCGACCGACCCGCAGGTCGCGTGGCATCTGGCCCGTTTCATCGAGCAGGTCCGCTCGATCCCCGCCGACGCCATCGTCGTGCGGCAGAACTGGCTGCGCGCCTATGAATTCACGACCGATCGCGGCGCGGCGGCGCTCAACGATTATGCCCGCGCCAATGACCCGTTCACCAAGGTCGGCAAGCAACAGATCGCCGTCGAGGTCTCCAGCGTCATCCGCGCTTCGCCCGACAGCTTCCGCGTCGCCTGGACGGAACGCCACTACGAGAACGGGCAGCTTTCCACGACGCAGCGCTGGACCGCGATCCTGACCATCGTGATCCAGACCCCGCGCGACACCGAACGGCTCCGCGCCAATCCGCTCGGCATCTACGTCAACGCCATCAACTGGTCGCGGGAGATGGGACAATGACACCACCTCTCCGCGGAACCGGAGACCCGGCTTTCCGTAAATCCGGCATTGCGCTTGTGCTGCTCTCCGCGCTCGTTCTCGCGGGCTGTGCGACCAACCGGCCCCCGCAGATCAGCTATGACGCCGATGTGCCGCCGCTTCCGGCGATCCCGGCGGCCGTGACGGAGACGGCGCCGCGGCCGCTGCACACCCCTCCGGCCTGGACGCCGGCCCGTGGCGGCTCCGCCGCCTCGACCCCGTCCGGCCGGGTCGAGAACGCCAACACCGCCGCGCGCGTCCAGCCCCGCCGCGAAGGCTATTACAACGCGATCCAGATCTATCCCTGGAGCGAAGGCGCCCTCTATCAGGTCTATGCCGCGCCCGGTCAGATCTCCGACATCGCGCTGGAGCCGGGCGAGAACCTCACCGGTGCCGGCCCGATCGCCGCGGGCGACACCGCGCGTTAGGTTATGGCCGCCACCGAGAGCGGCAGCGGCACGACCCGGCGCGTGCATGTGCTGGTCAAGCCCACGCGGCCGGACATCTCGACCAATCTCGTCATCACCACGGACCGGCGCGTCTACATGATCGAGTTGCGATCGGGCGAGAAACCCTACATGCCGGCCGTCGCCTGGGCCTATCCGCAGCCGCCCGCCTCGCAGCGGCAGGCTGTGCCCGCCACGCCGGTCATACCGGCGGTGGCGGCCCGGAACTATCGCTATGGCCTCACCGGCGACACTCCGCCCTGGCGTCCGATCGCGGTCTATGACGACGGCCGGCGCGTCTATGTCGAGTTCCCGCGCGGGATCGTTCAGGGCCAGATGCCGCCGCACTTCGTCATCGGCGCCGATGGCGAACCGCAGATCGTCAACAGCCGCATCTATCAGAACGTCCTGATCGTCGATCGCCTGTTCGGTGCCGCCGAGCTGCGTCTCGGAAGCGGCGAGCGCCAGCAGACGGTCAGGATCGTCCGCACCGACGGAAGGCGCACGTCATGAGCGACAGTGAGAACACCCGCGACACCGACGTGCCGCTCACCGCATCCTCCGGCGAGGCCGCGGCCCCCATGCGACTGCGCGCCGAGCCGCCGCGCGTCACGCGCCTGTCGCGCAAGGTGCTGGCGAGCCTCGGCCTCGTCGCCGCGATCGGCGTCGGCGGCGCGCTGATCTATGCGCTGCAGACGCGCAATGCCGGCACCGGCGGCGAGGAACTCTACTCCACCGAGAACCGGCCGACGGCCGACGGTCTCGCCGGCCTGCCGCGCGACTATACCGGCCCGCTCCTGGGGCCGCCGCTTCCCGGCGATCTCGGCCGCCCGATCGTGGGTGCCCAGAACCGCGGCCAGCCGGTCGTCCCGCCGGCCGTGGCCGCGCCCCGCGTCGATCCGGCCGAGCAGCGGCGGCTCGCCGAGGAAGAGGCGGCGCGAACGAGCCGGGTGTTCTTTCAGACCGAGGCGCGGGGCGCCGCTCCCGCGGGCGCCTCCGGCGGCATCGCCAGCCCCAACCTCGCTGGCCTCGGGCTACCCGGCCAGCCGGGCGCGCTGACGGCGCAGGATCGCCAGCTCGCCTTCCTCAACGCCGCGGTCGACCGGCGCACCGTCGCGCCCGATCGCGTCGCGGCGCCGGCCTCGCCCTATGTCCTCCAGGCAGGCGCGGTCATCCCGGCGGCGCTCATCACCGGCATCCGTTCCGACCTGCCGGGCCAGATCACGGCGCAGGTCACGGAGCACATCTATGACAGCCCGACCGGCCGCATCCTGCTCGTGCCGCAGGGCACCCGGATCATCGGCGAATACAGCAACGATGTCGGCTTCGGGCAGCGCCGGGTGCTCCTGGTCTGGAACAGGCTCATCTTCCCGAACGGCCGCTCGATCGTGCTGGAGCGGCAGCCGGGCGCCGACACGCAGGGCTATGCCGGTCTCGAGGACGGTGTCGACTATCATTGGTGGGATCTGGCGAAGGCCGCCGGCCTGTCGACGCTGCTTGCCGTCGGCGCCGAACTCGCCGTCGATGACGATGATCGATTGGTGCAGGCCATCCGCAACGGCGGCCAGGACACGATCAACGACGCCGGCCAGCAGATCGTCCGCCGCCAACTCAATGTCGCCCCGACGCTGACCATTCGGCCGGGCTTTCCGGTTCGCGTGATCGTCACCCGCGACCTCGTGCTCGAACCCTATGGAGCGCTCCGATGACCAAGCTCAAGCTCGGCCCCATCGCCGACGACAAGCCGGTCAAGGTCACGCTGGAGCTGCCGGCGCCGCTACATCGCGACCTCGTCGCCTATGCCGAAGTGCTGGCGCGCGAGACGGGTCAGGCCGCCATCGATCCGGCCCGACTCATCGTGCCCATGCTGGAGCGGTTCATTTCGACGGATCGGGGTTTTGCAAAGGCGCGGCGGGTCGACCGCGTCTCGGAGCGGAAGGACGTATGAGGCGGTGGCCGGCGAACCAGCTTTCGTCCCGCTCGGAGAGCCTCCGCGCCAGATGCAGAAGATGCCCGACGGCGGGATTGGTCGAGGCCGACGGGTGGGCGGCGCTGAACTCCAGAACCGCACCCTCGATCGGGCGAAAGGCCACATCGGGAAAGCCCAGCCCGGTCACCGTGCTCCCGACGATCGTCACGCCGCTCCCATTCGAGACGATGTGCAAAAGCGACTCGCGTGTGACCGCCTGTCGTTCAATCCTCGGCGCATGGCCTCGCGCCTCAAGATGTCGAGGGATGTAGTTCGCGGCATCCGGCCCCGGGGCCATATCCGTCACGATGAAATGGCGATCGGCGAGATCGTCCCACGTGACGGTCTCCCGTCCGGCCAGCGCGTCCTCGATCGACGTCGCGACGTGGATCGGCTCGTTCCAGAGACGCATGAGCTTGTAGCCCGCTCCGGGCGGGATTTCCGTGACGAAGCCGACATCCATCTGCCCGCGCCGAACGGCGGCGATCTGCTCCGCCGAGCCGGCCTCGATGAACTCGATCCGGACCTTCGGTCGATCCAGCCGGAAGCTCCTGAAAAGCTCGGACTGGAAACCTGTCGCCAGGGGATCGAAGAAGCCGACTCTCAACACGGATGATTCCCGTGCGGCCAGGCTGGCGGCGTCCAACGCCGAGCCGATCTCACTCATCCCCGCGTGCGCCCGATCCAGGAACTGCTGTCCGACCTCGGTGAGTTCCACGCCGGTGTGAAGGCGTCGGAACAGCAGGCCGCCGATCTCTTCCTCGATG
>CAZRWU010000031.1:0-3845 GCA_964603915.1 uncultured Rhodospirillaceae bacterium | reverse complement strand
CCGCCGACTGCTCGACGCCCAGGGCCTCCGCAGCTCGCCGAAAGCTGCCGCGCTCGGCGGCGGCGATCACATAGCGGATGTGGCGTAGCTCGATCCTCGGTCGGGGCATGATTTCCTCACCATTCTCTCAAGGCCTTTGAACGCAAGCTCGGCTCGGCCCCGAGAACGGCTTCATTCAAACTACTCTTTCTCGATGCCGACCTGTACCTGAGCAGCACGACCGCTATTCTCGCAGGCTCATTCGCCGCTGCGGTCATCTTTGCGATGGAGCAGCCAGAGGACATCGACATGAACGAGATCCTTTTCCGGCCCATCGCTCACGAACTCTGATGTCAGGAAAAGATTTCGACGCGAAACGGATGTTCCCGCGCACCAGCAACGGCTTGGCTCCGTGGTCCGGACGGCCGAACTGGATCAGGCCGCGCGACCAGCGTTACGGACCATGGAACATCGCCAGATTGCCCCAAGGGGAGTAGTAACAAAGATCCGTCAACCGCTTCGTTGTCGAAGCGCCCGCTACCTTGCTCGTGAGTTTACGCGGCAAGCGTTGCACCCAACACCATCAGTCGGCACTTACCTATCAGTCGGCATTTTCGAGTTGGACGGTGACGGGGCCGGGGCGGTCAAAAATCGACACGTCGCCCGTGACCTGTTCGAGTATGACGATGCCCGGCGACGGGACACTGCCGCTGCGATAGTAGATGACGAAATGATTGGAACTCCACAGGCCCAGGGTGCCCGTGGAGAAGTCGCGCTGTCGTGTCATCTCTGGCAAAGAGGACGGCAGATTGCCGGTCTTTTCCTGACGAAGATGGTCCCTCATCCCGATGGTGAGCGGCAGCATCTCGACCAGCGCACGGGTGGCGTCGTTCTCGACGAGATCAGCCGTGACCTCGCCCCAATCGGACGAGATGCGAATACGATCCTGAGCCATGACAGGTCCAACCATTGCCAGTGCGATGACGGCGGCGCTCAACAGGGATCTAAGCATGTGGTCATCTCTCCGTTTCTCTGAAGCATCCTCGTCGTATCGGTTCGACCATGGGTCAGGCACTTTGTTCGCACGACCTGATTAGGTCGCGAGATCTCTGGTGCAGGTGAAGGCGGCTCCAGCCTGACCACGCGGTTGGGCGGCGAGCATGAGCGGGTTCGTCGGCACGAGCTCGAGCGACCTCACCATTCTCTCGGTGCCAGTCTTGTACTTGAGGAAGTGAGGTGACCCGATGTGCGCCTCATAAGCCTCGCGGCTGGCGTAAACTTCGAGCAGGCGGACCTGCGTGGGATCGTCGGCGAGCTGGATGGAGTGCAGCATCAGGACCCCCGGCTCCAGCCGCACCGACGCCTCCTGATTTTCGGCTCCGATCGCCCTGAAGGCTTCAAGCTGGGCAGGATCGATCTCCAATTCCACAAGACGAACCATCATGCTCTCCGCTGCTGGCCGGGCGACGGGCCCATCAGATTGGGCTTCGGCACGCGACCACGACGCGGCGCCAATCGCCAGCACGAGAATGGCGCCGAGGGCTAACATCCTGGTTCCCAGCCTGTTCATTTCATGCCCCTTCCGGCTAGTTTCCAGTTCCGCCCTTCGTGCGACCGGCAAACACCTCCTTGGCCACCGGCAGCGCCGAAAAGGCGTTCGGCCAGCCGGAATAGAAGGCGAGATGCGTGATGACCTCGCCGGCTTGCGCCTGCGTGAGTCCAGCGTCCATCGCCCGGTTGAGATGATAGGGGATCTGCTCGGTCTTGCCCGTGGCGATCAGCGCCGCGACGGTGACGAGGCTCCGGTCGCGCGGCGCCAGGCCGGGACGAAGCCACAGGTCGCGGAACAGGTAATCGGTCGTGTACTCGACCACACCGGGCGCCACGTCGCCGAACTGGCCGGCGACGCGTTGCGCGCGCCGCGCCTCGGCGGCCTCGTCCAACGGCAAGTGCGGCGCCGTCTCCTGCGGAAGCTGGTCGACGCCGATGCCGCGCCTGGCGAAGACCTCGCCTACCGGCCCGATGGCGGCCATCGCATCGCCCCAGCCCGCATAATAAGCGAGATGGACGATCGTCTCGGACAGTTCCGCCGGGGTGACGCCATTCTCCAGCGCCTGGTCGCCATAATATCCGAGCGCGCCCGCCTGCCCTTGGGCGATCATCGCCGCGACCGTGATCAGGCTGCGGTCGCGGCGGTTGAGCCCGGGACGATTCCAGATCTCGCCATAGAGACGCCCCTGCGTGTACCTCTCCAGCGCGGGCGCGACCGAGCGAACCTGCTCGGGCGAAAGACGGCGTCCTTCCACGTTCGGCTGCTGAGCTTCGGCGTTCGTGGCTGTCATCATGAGAACTCCCATGAGGGGGGCGAATAGACGCTTCATTTCGGTCTCCTGGCAATCCTGACAATTTGCGGCCCTGCGGAGCACGGCATCTTACGCGGCGCTCAAGCAGGCATCGGGGCAGTCACGGGCGGACCAGGACCTTGAGTGCTTCGCGCTCGTCCATCGCCCGATAGCCATCGGGCACGCCGTCCAGCCCCACGGTGCGATCGAACACGCGGCCGGGTTCGATCCGGCCCTCCATCACGTCCGGAAGCAGCTCGTCGATATAGGCGCGCACCGGGGCGGGACCGCCAGCGACGGTCACATTGCGGTAGAACATCGGCTGCGCGCCCGGGATGGCGTCGTAATGTGCAACGCCTACCCGTCCGACGGCGCCGCCTGGACGAGCGATGCCCATAGCCGTTTCAATGGCCTGCCCCGTCCCGACGCATTCGAGGACGGACCGGACGCCGATGCCCCCGGTAAGCTCCCGGACGCGCTCGATCGCCTGCTCGCCGCGCTCGCTCACGATCTCCGTCGCGCCGAACTGCCTGGCGAGTTCAAGCCGCGGGGGGTGGCGGCCCATGATGATGATCTGCTCGGCCCCGAGCCGTTTGGCGGCAATGACACCGCAGAGCCCGACCGCACCGTCGCCCACCACGGCGACCGTGCCGCCGGGCCGAACGCGGGCGGTGACGGCCGCATGGTGACCGGTGCCCATCACATCCGAGAGCGTGAGGAGAGAAGGCATCAGCGCGTCATCTTCGCCGACGTTCAGCGGGTACAGGGTTCCGTCAGCTTGAGGAATACGCAGGGCTTCCGCCTGTGCGCCGCCGGCGTCGCCGCCACTGCCGAAGAAGCCGCCGTGCACGCACGCGGTCTGCAGGCCTTCGTCGCAGAACATGCAGCTTCCATCGGAGTAGGCGAACGGCATGATCACGACCTGACCACGCCGGAGCCGATGGACGCCGCTGCCGATCTCCTCGACCACGCCGATCGCCTCGTGACCCATCTGCTGGCCGCTTATGTTCGGGCCGCCATTATAGGGCCACAGGTCGCTGCCGCAGATGCAGGCGCGGGTGATACGGATGACCGCGTCCGTGGGCTCTATGATCGCGGCGTCGGGGACGCTCTCGATCCGGACGTCGCCGGCCTTGTGCATGACGGTTGCGCGCATGGTCCTGCTCCTCACTTACTCCGCAGGGGCGGCGCGATATTGGTCCTCGGTCACCTGCTCCATCCAGGAGACGACGGAGCCGTTCTCGGCTTCCTGCACGGCGATGTGGGACATGGCCGTCGTGGATGACGCACCGTGCCAGTGTTTGACGCCGGGCGGGCACCAGATCACGTCGCCCGGGCGGATCTCCTCGACGGGCCCGCCTTCGACCTGTGTCCGGCCGACACCCGAGGTCACGATCAGTTTCTGGCCAAGCGGGTGGGTGTGCCATGCCGAGCGGGCGCCCGGCTCGAAGGTGACGAGCGCCGCGGAAGCGGGCGTGGGCTCCACGGCCGCGAACAGCGGATCGATCCGCACCGCGCCGGGGA
>CAZRWU010000030.1:0-24147 GCA_964603915.1 uncultured Rhodospirillaceae bacterium | reverse complement strand
GGACAAGATGAGCCTTGTCGTAATGGGCGACGACCGAGCCGCTATCGTCGATCGCGACCAAGCTGTTCCAAACGCGAAACTCCTCGCCCTCCGGCGGACGCCGCAGCGCGCCCACGATCGTCAGCCCACCCGGGGGTGTCCCAACGCCAACGCGCTCACGCCGATCCCTATCGTCGGCAATGAAGAAGCTTGCCGCCGTTTCTCCCCAGATGACGTGCGAGGGTGGAGGATCGGCGGCAACGGCGCCAAGCTGCAAATGATCGGCCAAATGAACGTCAAGCAATTCACGATGAAATTTCAGGCGCTGTGGAATGTTAGGCTGAACCAGACGGAGATGAACTCCCTGAACGGTCGACGCTTCTCCGGCCGCAGCGAGACGAATGCTTCCCCCAACATAGATCAGAGCCAGTACAGCGAATGCGACGGCGACACCGGTCAGGGCTTGGCCGGGTTTCGTCAGCGGATGCGCCATGACCGCCGGCATCGCAGCGGCAAGCACCGTGATCAGACTGAGGCCCAAGGTCCCGACAATCGATGTGACCTGCACCATGGGATCGGCGAAGACCCAGACCGTACCAATCATGTTCCACGGAAACCCGGTCAGGGCCCAGCTTCGCGCCCATTCCATGAGTGTCCACGCGGCGGCGAAGACAAGCACCGCGCCAATGCCGCGGACGCCGCTCAACCGGACAAGAAACGTTGCCGCGCCGGTGAAAACGGCGAGAAGCGCCGCCAAGCCAATCACGGCAACCGGCGCAAGCCACCCGAATAGCTCGGGTTCGACAAGGAAAGCATTGGCAACCCAATAAAGACCGGCGCCAAAGAAGCCAAAGCCGAACCACCAGCCCGACGCGAAGGACTGCCGCGGCCGCACTGCCCCCTCGGCAAGCCAGAGCAGCCCGCTGAACGCGGGAATCAACAGCGGCCAGAAATGAAGCGGAGGCAACGCACCAACGGCGGTGATTCCCAGGACAAGCGCGACCAGCATCTGTGGCCAAGGCCGCGCATCGACGACGGCCAATCGAACAGGAAACAAGAATTGCCAGCGCAATCGGGCGGCAAAGCCGCCGTTCGTGCGCCCTGCCACGAGTCCGGCGCTACTGGTCATCGCAGATCCGCCACCCCTGCTTCTCTCTGCGGATTGCGCGCGGCGGAAGTCGGCTTGGGAGCGCGGATCCTCAAGCGACGGATACGCCGTGGGTCGGCGTCCAGTACTTCGAATTCCACCCCCGACGAATGCGCGATCAATTCTCCCCGAATCGGCACACGGCCGGCGATGGCAAAGACAAGGCCGCCCATCGTGTCGATTTCCTCGCGCTCTTCGTCACTCAAAACCACGCCGAACTCATCTTCGAGAACTTCGATGGGCGTGCGCGCGTCGGCGTCGAAGGAACCGTCACCTCGGCGCACGATGCCGGGATCGGCGCCCCGGTCATGCTCATCCTCGATCTCGCCGACGATCTCTTCGACAAGATCCTCGATGGTCACAAGACCATCGACTCCCCCGAATTCATCGACAACAAGGGCCATGTGTGATCGCTTGACCCGCATTTCCAAGAGAAGCTCCAAAACTTTCATCGAAGGCGCGACAAAAAGCACGCGGCGCAAAATCTTGTTGAGTTGGAAGGATGCCGCTTCCTCGCGCCATGCCAGCACGTCGCGAATATGAACCATGCCGATGGCATCGTCCAAGGTGTCGCGATACACCGGCAATCTTGAGTGGCCTTCCCTTGTCATGAACTGAATGGTTTCCGCAAGAGAGGCCTTGCATTCGATGGCGACAATATCCGCCCGTGGGACCATGACGTCCTCGACCGAGAGGTCCCGCAGGCTGAGAATGTTGGCGAGCAACATCCTCTCGGCGTCATCCAGTGGAATTTCCGCCTCTTCACGCTCTTCGATGATCTCGTCGAGGGTATCGCGAGGAGACGTGTCATCGGCCCCCACGCGACGCAATCGCCGCAGTAAGTTCCGCATCAGCTGGCCAAAAGTGAACTCCGAGACCACCCGACCATCGCCGGGCACGCTACTTCCGCTAGAGCCGCTCGCACCTTCGGAACTTTGACTCATTTCGCGTCACAAGACGCTACCGAAGAATAAGGGTCTGCCACGCCGAGCGAGGCCAGTACCGCGACCTCGATACCCTCCATCTTCTCTGCCTCGTCCTCCGTCTGATGATCGTAGCCCAGTAAATGCAGCATTCCATGAACGACGAGATGGCTTAGGTGATCTTTGATATTCTTGCCTTCGAGCGTCGCCTCCGCACATACCGTCTCAAACGCAACGACAACATCTCCGATCGTCAACGGCGGCCCGACTGTACCCGCCGCTCCGCGCTCGACAACGTCGGTCGCTGGAAAAGCCAGAACATTCGTCGCTTCATCCTTGCCGCGGTAAGCGGCGTTAAGGGCTCTGATACGTGCATCGTTGGAAAGGACGACGCTCGCCTCCGCCGCAGTCCGCACAGCGCCGCTCGCCGTGATTGCCGCCACGGCCGAACGCCGACAAAGCTCCTCGGCCGTCGGAACCGCCTCCAGCCAGGCCGGAAGATCGACAATGACGTCGATTTCAAGCCTGCCGGTCATGGGTGGTCCGGTGGTCGGCCTCATAACGGGCGCCGACGCCAAGCCGGCTTTCCGCCTCGTTATAGGCGCGAACAATGCGGGTAACGAGCGGATGGCGGACGACATCGTTATCGCTGAAATGAACAAATGCGACGCCACGCACATTGTTCAACACTTCAACAGCGTGCCGCAGCCCGGAGCGCGTTCCCTTGGGCAAATCAACTTGACTGAGATCGCCAGTCACGACCATCCGCGAGTTCTCGCCAAGGCGGGTCAAGAACATTTTCATTTGTACTGCCGTCGTATTTTGGGCCTCGTCCAGGATCACGAACGCATTGGCGAGGGTGCGGCCGCGCATGAAGGCCAACGGCGCAACCTCGATTTCGCCGCTTTCGAGCCGCTTCACCACCTGTGGCGCCGGCATCATGTCATAGAGAGCATCGTAGAGCGGCCGCAAATACGGATCGACTTTCTCCCGCATACTGCCGGGAAGGAAGCCCAACTGCTCACCTGCCTCCACTGCCGGCCGAGACAGGATGATACGGTCGACCTCGCCGTTGACCAGCCGCTCCACCGCCTTGGCAACGGCAAGATAAGTCTTGCCCGTTCCGGCCGGACCGAGTCCAAAAACGAGTTCATGCATATCGATGGCGCGAATGTAGTCGGCTTGGGTCAAGGAGCGCGGCAGCACCGTGCGATTGCGGATGCGCACCTCGAGGTCCGTTGCCAGCGCGCCACCGGGAGTAGAGACCATGCGAATGGCGGCATCAACCTCTTCCCGGCCAATAGGATGGCCACGCTCCAGCCGCCCGTACAAAACGTTCAGGACACTCCGAGCGGTGTCCACCGCATCCGGCGCGCCCGTCACGCGCAAATGGTTGCCGCGGGCATCCATCTTGACGTCAAGCTTGCGCTCGATCCGGGCCAGATGGCTGTGATGCGATCCGAACAATTGGAGCGCAAGCCGGTTGTCCGTGAACTCCAGATCAAGCGCGTCGTCATCGCTGGTCGAAAAGCCGGCAGGAAGGGGAGGTGTCAAGCCATGGCCCTCTCATTCAGAACACCCGCAAGGCTGTTGGCGGATGCGTCGTCGATACGTACGGAGAGAATGCTTCCCATCGCTTCATCAGGAACTTCGGCGTGGACGGCTTGCATGTAAGGGCTCCGCCCGACCAGTTGCCCGGGACGACGACCATGACGGTCAAAAAGCACGGGCATCGAGCGGCCAAGGCAACCTCGATTGAATGCCAGCTGCTGCTCTCCGAGCACCGACTGCAAAACGGCCAGGCGCTCGTTCGCGACCTCTTGATCGACTTGCTGCGACAGCAAGGCGGCAGGAGTTCCCGGCCGCGGGCTATACTTGAACGAATAGGCTTGCGCGAACCCGACATCCCGAACAAGCGCAAGCGTTTCGGCAAAGTCGGTGTCCGATTCGCCGGGAAAGCCGACGATAAAATCTGAACTGACCGCAAGATCCGGCCGAGCCGCACGCAGCCGCTCGACGATGCGGCGGTAGTCATCGGCCGAATGGCGCCGTCGCATGGCGGCCAGCACACGATCCGATCCCGACTGGACCGGCAAATGAAGATAGGGCATCAGCTTCGCAACATCGCGATGAGCGGCAATCAATTCGTCGCTCATATCGGCTGGATAGGATGTCGTGTAGCGGATACGCGCGATGCCTTCCACATCGGCAAGCTCGGCGATCAGCCGACCCAGGCCCCATTCGCAACCATCCGGTCCTTCGCCGTGATAACAATTCACGTTTTGCCCCAGGAGCGTAATTTCGCGCGCACCCGCAGCGGCATAGGCGCGAGCTTCGGCGAGAACGTCGGCGACCGGTCGCGAGTATTCGACGCCCCGCGTATATGGAACCACGCAAAAGGTGCAGAACTTGTCGCAACCTTCCTGAACCGTCAAAAATGCCGTTGCGCCACGCGGCTCCGCCGTAACCGGCAAGTGGTCGAACTTGGCCTCCGGTGGAAAATCCGTATCCAGCACCTTGCCCGCGATGCGGCTGATGCGCGCAATCATCTCCGGCAACCGGTGGTAGGTCTGCGGCCCGAACACCATGTCGACAAAAGGAGCGCGCTCGAGGATCGCGGCGCCCTCGGCCTGCGCAACGCAACCGGCGACGGCAAGCGTCACGGGCCCGCCGGACTCCGCGGGACGCTGCTTGAGCGCCTTGAGGCGACCCAGCTCCGAATAGACCTTTTCGGCCGCCTTCTCCCGGATATGGCAGGTGTTCAAAATAACCAAGTCCGCAGCGGTGGCATCGTCGACTTGAGTAATGCCGATCGGCGCCAGCGCATCCGCCATTCTCGCGGAGTCGTACATATTCATCTGGCAGCCGTAGGTCTTGATAAAAACTCGTCTGATCAAGACCACCCTCGAAACCACCGGCGACAGAGGCGGAGACGATCCGTCATGAACCTTCCGTCATGAACCGTCGGCGGTGACAGTTTGTTTTGCCCTGCGCAAAGACCATCCCATTGAACCTAGCGACGCCCGCTGTGAAGTCAAGCCAGGGAATATACCGCTACCGCCTCCCTTCAAGGTTTGTCCTCAGATGAGCTCAAAGGCACGCCAAACAGCTCAAGTCGATGGCCGACCAAGCGAAACCCATGTTGTTCCGCAACCTGCCTCTGGAGCGCCTCGATCTCCGGGCTGCGGAACTCGATGACCCGTCCCGACTGGATGTCAATCAAGTGGTCGTGATGTTCGTCGGTCGCTTCTTCATAGCGAGAGCGCCCATCGCCGAAGTCGTGACGCTCGAGAATGTTCGCTTCCTCGAACAAGCGGACGGTGCGGTAGACGGTGGCGATACTTATGCGAGGATCGAGCTCGACGGAGCGTCGATACACCTCTTCGACATCAGGATGATCCGTCGATTCGGAGAGCACACGTGCAATGATCCGGCGCTGACCGGTCATCTTCATGCCCTTCTCCAAACACAACTGCTCTATGCGGGACGGTTCTCCCATAGCTCCTCCCTTCGGCCCGGTAGCATCCGGCCCATGCTTATGATTTTACCTGCAAACCATGGGGCCGGAGCTTCTTCGAACCGGACCCAGCCGAAGCCCTCCTTTCCGCACCCCTCAGTCCTCATCCTCCCTTCGCCGTCTCGTCCCCAACCCAATCTGCTTGGCCAAATGGCTGCGATGCCTGGCGTAGTTCGGCGCGACCATCGGATAATCCGGAGGCAGACCCCAGCGGTCCCGGTACTCCTCGGGAGTCATGTTATACGCCGTTTTCAGATGCCGCTTGAGCATTTTCAGCTTTTTGCCATCCTCCAGGCAAATGATATAGTCGGGATAGACGGACTTCCTGACGGGAACCGCCGGCTTCGGCCGCTCGGGAGCGCCCGGATCAACGCCGATGGAAGTCAACGTCCTGTATACATCCTGTATCAACCTCGGCAGATCGCCAACGGGGACCGGATTGTTGCCAACGTGCGCGGCTACGATCTCCGTTGTCAATTCCAAGATTTCACTTGAACTAGCCTTGTCATTCATCCCAAATGATCCTCGGTACTTTAACATTCTGGGACGTATATAAGATCGCACCCCACATAAGCAAGCAGGGCGTATGCAAAATAGAGCGAACAAGAGCTTAAAAGAGGATGCCGACTATTTTCTCGACATCACCAGTGAGGTATGCCCGCTTACCTTTGTGCGTACCAAGTTGCTGATCGAGACAATGACGCGCGGGAGCACTGCTGAAGTTCGCCTACAAGGCGCGGAGCCATTGCACAATGTACCGCGCGCTCTCAAGACCCAGGGAATCACGATCCTGGAATTGGCGCCCGAAGAACCGGACGCTGGACCATTCTCAGTCCATCGTCTGCGAATTCGTAAACCTTGAAGAAACCTTCAAGCAACGCGCGAGAATCAGCGCATCGGTTCGCGCTCCGCTTGAACGGGCATAATAATTGCGGCGCTGACCGACAGCTTCAAATCCCGCTGAAGCATAGAGGCGGCTTGCCTCGTCATTGTCAACCGCGACTTCGAGAACCATGCGTCCGGCGCCTGCCTCCTCGGCTTGAGTCAGCGCGACAGATAGCAATCGCCCCCCAATGCCGCCGCGTCGATGCGCCGGAACCACGCCCAGGCCCAGGATTTCGCCTTCTCCCCCGGCGAGGCGGTAGAGGATAAAGCCGACGGGGGTGGTGGCCCGACGGGCCACAAGGCCGACGGTTCCGGGAACGTCGAGCGCCCCCGCCACTGCGGCGACAGGCCAAGGTTGCTCGAAGCACACGCGGTACAACGCCGCCAGAACGCCAGCATGCTGGCTTCCCACCATGACAATCCCAGTGCGACCCATGGCCGTCACAGACATAGAGCTGATGGCCGGCGGCGCCCTCCGTCGACAGCAACCTTTGCTTCCGGTCGGCGCACGTAAAAGGGCATTGGCCGCTGCGGCGGCCGGCTGCCGGCCTGCCAGCGGCGCGCCGCGATACGGGCGACGACTCCGGCATCGGCGTGTTCCGGCGCTTCGGCGGCTTCCGCGGCAATCCCGGCGCTGCGAAGCTCTGTCAGCGCGATCGCGGCGGCATCCCCGGCAACGCATGCGTCCTGTCCACCGACAAGATCGGGGAACATCGCCGCATCAATCGTTCGCGGCGCGGCCAAGGCAGCCCCCGCGGCGGAAAAGGCCTGCCCATAATAGTCTCCCCTCTTGGTCTCGAGCACGACGAGCACGACTCGTCCGGCTCGGGCCCTTTGGGGAATCGCCGCGGCGATCGCCTCAAGAGTCGTCACGCCGACACACGGAAGATCGGCGGCAAGGGCAATGCCGCGCGCTGTCGCCAGCCCGACGCGCAAGCCGGTAAAACCGCCGGGGCCTACGGTGACGGCAATGAGATCGAGATCCCCAAAGCCCAGCCGCGCGGCGGCAAGAACGCGGCGAACCATGGGAATCAAGGCTTCGGTGTGGCCGCGCTCCATGAGGACGCACTCGTGCGCCCGCACGTCGCCATGAGTCGACACTGCCGCAGAGCAAGCCTTTGTCGCGGTGTCAAGGCCAAGGACGATCACGCCGCACGCACTCGCGCCTATCCGCGCACGCCCCCGGTTGGGACCAGCTTTATTCGACCGGCCGGACCTCGACGACCTCCGGCACATAGTAGCGGAGCATGTTCTCGATCCCGTGCTTCAGCGTCGCGGTTGAGCTGGGGCAGCCGGAACAGGAGCCCTGCATATGCAGGTAGACGATGCCGTCCTCGAAGCCACGAAAGATAATGTCGCCGCCGTCCTGCGCAACGGCCGGCCGTACTCGGGTCTCGATCAGTTCCTTGATCTGCGCGCTGATTGCATCGGCTTCATCGTCGTCGCCCCCAAGCGGCGCATCGCCTTCGATCACCTCGGCGCCCGAGGTAAAATGATCCATGATTGCGGCCAGAACCTGGGGCTTGATTACCTCCCAGTCCTCGGAGGATGCCTTGGTGACGGTAATGAAGTCATAGCCAAGGAAAACACCCTCAACGCCGTCAATCGCAAACAAGCGCGCGGCCAACGGCGAACTCGAGGATTGCGCCGGGGCCGTGAAGTTGGCGGTTCCCGACGTCATCACCTCGACTCCAGGAAGAAACTTCAGGCTGGCAGGGTTGGGCGTGAACTCGGTCTGAATGAACATCGCTTTTTCTATCCTTCATGGCGACGCAACGGTTCCCGACAGATGGTCCGGCGTCAAAGCGGGATCAAGGCTTGCCGCCCGGCCTCGTGTTCAAGAAATCCGACCGCTGCAAAGACCTCCTTGAGAACAGGTTCCGCCAACTCCTTCGCGCGGACCGCTCCTGCCCGCAAGACGTCGTCGATATGGCCGGGATCGCGCCGCAGCCTGCCGACCTCAGCCGTCACCGGCGCGAGAGTCGCGACGGCGAGATCGACCAGTTCCTGCTTGAAGTCAGAGAACTGATAACCACCGTACCGCGCGCAGACATCCTCGACCGTGGTATCCGCCAGAGCCGCGTAAATGTTCATCAGGTTGGCCGCTTCGGGCCGCCCTGAAAATCCATCCGGCGAGTCCGGCAACAGTTCAGGATCGGTCTTCGCCCGGCGGATCTTGAGAGCGATCTCATCGGCCGAATCCGTGAGATTGATGCGCGATTGGTCCGACGGATCCGACTTGCTCATTTTCTTGGCTCCGTCCCGCAGCGACATCACCCGTGTCGCCGGTCCGAGAATCAGCGGCTCGACGACAGGAAAGACGTCCACGCCATAATCGTTGTTGAACTTCTGCGCGATGTCGCGGGTGAGCTCGAGGTGTTGCTTTTGATCTTCGCCGACCGGCACATGGGTCGCCTTGTAGAGCAGAATGTCGGCGGCCATCAGATTGGGATACGCAAAGAGTCCAACGGATGCATTTTCCCGATGCTTTCCCGCCTTCTCTTTGAACTGAGTCATCCGCCCGAGCCAGCCCATACGAGCGACACAGTTGAGAATCCAGGCCAATTGCGCATGACCCGGCACCGCGCTCTGAACGAACAAAATGTTCGCTGAAGGATCGACACCGGCCGCAACCACGACGGCGGCGGTTTCCCGCGTCGCCTCCCGCAGCATCTTCGGATCTTGCCACACGGTAATCGCGTGCATGTCGACGACGCAGAACAAGCACTCGTAATTGTTCTGCAGACGCACCCAGTTGCGGATTGCGCCAAGATAATTTCCCAAATGAAGGTTACCGGTGGGCTGAATCCCCGAAAAAATGCGGTCCATGGATGTGCCGGAAAATTGGATGCAGTCGAAGCGCGGGTTATGGCGGCTTCCGAGTGGTGGGTCAAGCAAGGTCAAGCTTTAAGGTGTTCAGCCCTGCCACGGCGACCCTCGATCAACCGCGCCGCAGGGCGCGAATGTCGGACCAAACGGCGGCGCCGAACAGCTGCGCGCTTGCCGCGAAGGCAGCGAGTCCAGCAGCAACCAGCACGGTGAGGGCGGCGATGCGCTGATGCTGATCGCCGGCAAGCCAATCGACAAGCCCCCACTGGAGAAGCGCAAGCGTTCCCGCCATCACCGCGGTGGCTGCGAGCGTTCGCGGCAGACGGCTGAGCAATCGCGCATCGACTCTCAAGAAACCGCGACGATAAAGAATGATCGCCAGCGCCGTCGCGTTGACCCAGGCCGAAATCGACGTGGCAAGCGCGACGCCGACGTAAAGAAAAGGCCACATGAGTACAAGATTAAGCGCAATGTTCAGGACCACGGTGCAGGCGGCGATCTTGACCGGCGTCGCCGTATCCTGACGCGCGAAATACGCCGGAGTGAGCGATTTCACAAGCATATAGGCGGGCAACCCCAGGGCCATGGCCATCAGGGTCGCCGCCGTGGCGCGAGCGTCGACGGCATCGAAAGCTCCCCTTTGGAACAACGCCGTCGTGATGGGTTCGGCAATCACGGCCATCGCCGTCGCCGCCGGCAAGGTCAGCAGAAGGACGAACTCCAGGGCTCGATTCTGGCTGTGATGCGCGGCGGCCAACTGACCGGCGCGAAGCTGCCGAGACAGCAACGGCAGCAACGCGGTGCCGACGGCAACGCCAACGACGCCGATCGGAAGCTGATGGATTCGGTCGGCGTAAAAGAGATAGGAGACCGCTCCTACGGGCAGCAGGGACGCGATCATTGTGTTGACCATCATGTTGACCTGATAGATCCCAGCCCCCAGGGCGACGGGAAGAGCCCGCGCCAGCAACGTGCGCACTTCCGGCGTCAGACGCGGGCGTGGCAAGCGAATCGGCACGCCTGCCCGCATGCACACAATGTACAACCAGACGAATTGCGCGACTCCGGCGGCGGCAACCCCCCAGGAGAGCGCATGGCCAGCCGACGCGCTGAACGGCTCCAGCCACAACAGCGCCGCGATCATGCACAGGTTGAGCAAAATGGGCGCGGCGGCGGCGGCGGCAAATCGTCCAAGAGAATTGAGAACGCCTGCCAACAATGCAACCAGGGAAATGAATAGCAGGTAGGGAAAAACGATGCGGGAGAACGTTACCGCAAGATCGAATTTCTCTGGTTCCGTCGCAAAGCCGGGAGCAAGAACGGTCACCGCCAGAGGCATCGCCATCTCGACGACGACGACGAATACGAGCAGAATCCAAAAAAGAACGCTAAATGCCTGCTGCGCAAACGCAAAGGCCCGCGCTTTTCCGTTGCCCTCCAGTATCGTCGCAAAAATGGGTACAAAAGCCGCAGTAAAGGCGCCTTCCGCAAACAGGCTGCGAAACAAGTTCGGAAAACGGAAGGCGACAAAAAAAGCATCCGCAACGGGCCCGGCGCCCAGCGTGCTCGCGATCAGGATGTCGCGCAGGAAACCAAACAGGCGGCTGACCATGGTCATGCCGCTGACGGTGGCGATGGACCGCAACAAGACCATTCGGAGAGCTCGTCTGAGAAGGGCTATCGGTTGCCGCTAGTCGCTTCTATTCCGCAGCTTTCGTGTCCGGTTTTCGAGCCAATCGTTCCTGCGGCGCGGCGACCGCCTTGAAAAGGCGCCATTCAATCCGTCGCAATTTTGCCCGGTCCTCGATCTTCAATCCGAAAACATCCTTGACATAAAAGACGTCGACGACCCGCTCCCCATATGTCGAGACATGCGCGCTCGCGATCTGCAGGCCGAGTTCCGTCAAGGTCGACGTGACGTCATGAAGAAAACCTTGCCGGTCACGACCGTTGACCTCGATGACGGTGTGCGACGCGCTCGCCTTGTTGTCAAGAATAACAGCCGGCGGAACCTTGAAGACGCCGGTTCGGCTGGGCGGCGTTGACGAGCGAACGGCCTCGAGTTCTCGCGCGGGATAGATTTGTCCGGCGATCGCGCGTTCGATGCGAGCCCGCAGGCGGTCGAGCCGGTCCGGCTGGTCAAATGCGCCGCCGTTGTTGTCCTGAATGCGAAAGGTGTCGAGGGCCATGCTGTTGGCGAGCGTTATCACCTTGGCATCGACAATATTCGCGCCGCTGAGGGCCATGGCGCCAGCCATGCGGGCAAATAGTCCCGGATGATCGGGAGCGTAGATGGTGAGTTCGGTGATGTCGCGCGCCGGCATGGTCTGCGCTTCGATCGAAAGCGACCGGCCTTCTTGCTCGGCTCTGCGCATCATCGCGAAGTGGTTGGCCTGAGTCGCGGTATCGAAAGCGAGCCAATAATCCGAATAGCCGCGAGCAAGGTAGCGCTCAAGAAGATCCCGGTCCCAATTGGACAACGCCTCGCGCAGCAGAGCCTTGGCCTGCTCGACTCGCTGGACGCGGCGATCCGCCGGTTGCCCGCCCGTCATCTCCATCTCCTCAAGGGCGCGATAGTACAGTTCGCTGAGAAGCCCTTCCTTCCAGCCGTTCCAAATCCCCGGACCGACGGCATCGATATCGACGCCGGTCAGCACGGTCAGCATGCGGAGCCGCTCCGGCGATTGAACCAGTTCGACAAAGTCCATGACCGTCTTCGTATCGTCCACATCGCGCTTGAACGCGGTGCGACTCATCAAGAGATGATGCTTGACCAACCACGACACGGTTTCTGTTTCCCAGTCGTCGAGATCGAAACGGGGCGCAAGATCGAGCGCGATCCGGGCCCCGATCTCCGAATGATCGCCGCCCCGACCCTTGCCGATGTCATGGAGCAAGACGGCAAGATACAACGCTCGGCGCGAGCGGATGTCGCCGACGATTGCGCTCGCGGTTGGATGCTGATCCTTGAGTTGGCCCGCCTCGACCTTATGCAAGATGCCAAGAGCGCGAATGGTATGCTCATCGACTGTATGAATATGATACATGTCGTACTGCATCTGCGCCACGATGCGGCCGAATTCAGGGATGAAGCGTCCGAACACGCCCGCTTCGTTGAGGCGCCGCAACGTCGTCTCCGGTCCGCCCTTGAATGTCAACATCTCCAAGAACAGACAATTGGCCGCAGGATTGGTCCGTAAGCCGGCGTCGATCATGCGCAGGTTCTGCTGGACAAGCCGCAGGGCATGAGGATGAACGTCAAGATCGAGCCGCTGCGCTTCATGAAACAATCGCAACAGCCGAACCGGATCGTCCGCGAACACTGTCGGCGAGGAGACGGTGAGACGATCGCCGTCCAATTTGAAGCCGCTCGGCACCCGCCGCAGGAAGGTCAACTTCGGCAACCGCAAGCGCGAGCGGCGCTTCTTGTGATCCTCTTCCAGGACCGCACAGAGCACCCGGGTGAGGTCTCCAACCGTTTTGGTGATCAAAAAGTAGTGTTTCATGAACCGCTCGACGCCGCGCATGCCATCGCCGTCGCGGTAGCCGAGCCGCTTGCTGATGGTATCTTGGACATCGAAGGTCAAGCGTTCTTCCGGACGGCCTGCGACGTAGTGCAGATGACAGCGGACGGTCCATAGAAAGTTCTGGGTCTGGCGAAAATGTCGGCTGTCGGCACGCGTAAAGACGCCGCGCTCCACCAGATCCGCCATATCTTTGACCCGATAAAGATACTTAGCGATCCAAAACAAGGTCTGCAGATCGCGCAGGCCGCCCTTGCCCTCCTTAATGTTTGGCTCGAGAACATAGCGGGAGTCGCCCATCCGAGCATGGCGCGCATCTCTTTCGGCCAGCTTCGCTTCAACGAAAGCCGGACCGGTTCCGGCAACGACATCACTGAGAAAGCGCCGCTCGAACGCATGATAAAGCGAGCGGTTGCCCCACAACCACCGCGATTCCAACAGGCACGTGCGGATGCTCAGGTCGCGGCGGGCGAGATCGACGCACTCGCTGACGGTCCGGGTGGCGTGGCCGACTTTGAGGCCCATGTCCCAGAGCATATATAAAATGAACTCGATGATCTTTTCGCGCTCGCCCGTGCTCTGCTCTGGAAGCAGAAACATCAGGTCGATGTCGGAAAACGGAGACAGTTCGGCGCGTCCATAGCCCCCTGTCGCCGCCACGGTCATGCCGGCGCCCGCGTCGAGACTCGTCGGAAAGACATGTTTACAGGCGAAGTCGTAAATCGTCCGGACCAGCTGATCGACAAGATAGGCATCGGCGCGCACCACCGCCTCCCCGTCGATCCCCTCCTCTTCGAAGCGCCGTCGAATTTCACCGACCCCGCGATAGAGTGCCGCTTTGAAGATCTGAACAAAGTTTCCTCGGTCGCGCGGGGTGTACGCCGACCATGCAATCTGTTCCTGCAGTTCGTGAACCAGCGCCCTGCGATCGATGATATCCCGGGGTTTACGCACGCCGTGCATATCGCCTCCCAGTTCTTTCCTCTTTTATATGAGACGGCGCGACCACCGGCATTCCCCCTTCGCGGCATAATAACGGTTCGCATCTTGGTGTCGCGCGGTTATCACACCTGAAGATGGTTCTGAAATGCTTCACTTCCGTCAGACACTCTCTTTCCAGCGGTAAATGAGATCCAGCGCGGCTCGGGGGCTGAGCTCGTCCGGATCGAGACCGCGCAACTCTCGCTCGATGTGAGACAGCCTGGCTTCCACGACGGCTGGACGAACCGCGGCAGCGAATAACGGCAGATCGTCGGCAAGGCGCGTCACCGCCGAAGACTGCTCACCATTTTCCAGCGTTTCCAGAACCTGACTGGCGCGCGCGACCACCGCCCCCGGCAAGCCTGCGAGCTGACCGACATGAATGCCATAGGAGCGGTCGGCTGTTCCGGGCGCGACCTCATGCAGAAATACGACATCACCTTGCCATTCCTTCACGCGCATCGTGAAACAAGCAAGACTCGGGAGCTTCGTCGCAAGAGCGGTCAGCTCGTGATAATGAGTCGCAAAGAGGGTTCGGCAGCAGTTGACCTCATGCAGGTGTTCGACCACGGCCCATGCAATCGAAAGACCGTCATAGGTGGCGGTGCCGCGACCGATTTCGTCGAAGATGACAAGCGCGCGCGCGCTTGCCTGATGAAGAATGGCCGCCGTCTCCACCATTTCAACCATAAATGTGGAGCGCCCTCGCGCCAGTTCGTCACCCGCGCCGATGCGCGAGAACAGCCGGTCGACCACGCCCAGCCGCGCCGACTCCGCGGGAACATAGCTTCCCATCTGCGCGATCAGGGCGATCAGGCCGTTCTGACGGAGGAACGTGCTCTTGCCGGCCATGTTGGGGCCGGTGAGCAGCCATAACCGGCGTCCTTCGCCAAGATCGCAATCGTTCGGAACAAAGGCATGATCATGATCTTGCGCGAGCGCCGCCTCCACCACCGGATGGCGTCCACCCTCGATCTGGAAGTCGAGGCTGTCGTCGATCAGCGGTCGCGTATACCGGCAGTCGACAGCCAGTTCAGCCAGCGCCGCCGCGACGTCGAGACGAGCGAGAGCCGACGCGGCCAAGGCTGTCGCGTCGGCGCGGCCCACCACTTCTCCGACCAGATCGTCGAAAACTCTCAGTTCCATTGCCAGGGCTTGGTCGGCAGCGCGCGTGATCCGATCCTGCAGATCGCCCAGTTCGATCGTCGTGTAGCGCGCAGCGTTCGCGATGGTCTGACGATGAATGAAGGGACCGGCCGTCGGATCAATCTTAATCCGGTCGACCTGCTTGGCGGGGATTTCGATGAAATAGCCAAGAACGTTGTTGTGGCGGATCTTCAGGCTCTGAATGCCGGTTTCAACGGCATAGCGGGCCTGGAGTTCGGCAATCACCCGCCGGCTTTCGTCGCGCAACGTGCGCTGTTCATCCAGTTCGGCAAGATAGCCAGGAGCAACGAAGCCGCCATCGCGGGGAAGAAGCGGAAGATTGGCCGCCAGCGCCCGAGTCAGCCGGTCGACCACATGCCGGTGATGACCAAGGTCGGCGACACAGCGCTCGATCCCACGCGGAACGCCGGAGAGCGGCGTCGCCGCAAGCGCGTCGCGAACCTCGGCGGTCACCGCAAGAGCATCGCGGACGGCGGCCAGATCTCGCGGTCCGCCCCGCCCCAACGTCAAGCGGGCAAGGGCTCGCTCTAAGTCCGGGCAGCGGTCCAACAGATCGCGGGCGGCTTGCCGCGTGGCCGCGCCCTCGACGAAGAACTGCACCATGTCCAGCCGGCCATTGATGGCGGCGACATCCGTCAGCGGCGCGGTAAGGCGCGCGGCGAAAAGGCGCGCGCCGGCGCCGGTCACGGTGCGATCGATGATGCTGAGCAGGCTCCCCTTGCGCTCCCCGGCGAGCGTGCGAGTCAGTTCAAGATTGCGCCGCGTCGCCGCGTCCATCTCAAGGACGGCGTCGGCAAGCATCCGCCGCGGACGCGCGATCCTTGGAAGCTTTCCTTTCTGGGTCAGATGGACATAATCGACGAGGGCGCCGGCGGCGGCGATCTCCGCACTGGAGAACGCGCCAAAGGCGTCGATTGACCCAACGCCGTATAGGTTTTCGAGCCGGCGCCGACCGTTCATGCCGTCGAATCGGCTGGAAGGCAGCGGCGTGAGGCGATCCCGCCAAACACGCAGCGTTTCGAACAAATCCGGCCGCTCGACCATCGCTTCCGGGAGCACAAGCTCGCAGGGATCGAGTCGCGCCAGAACGGCGTCGATCTCGCCATGCGCCACTGGCTGGATCGAGAAGGCGCCTGTCGAGATATCGAGCCAAGCGATGCCCAGGCATCCGCCAGCCTCGGCGCAGGCGGCAAGGTAATTATTGCGGCGCGAGTCGAGCAGCGTCTCTTCCGTGAGCGTTCCCGCAGTGATCACCCGAACGATTTCGCGCCGGACAACCGCCTTGCTTCCCCGCCGCCGCGCCTCCTTCGGATCTTCCGTTTGCTCGCACACGGCAATCTTGAAACCTTGGCGGATCAGCCGAGCAAGGTAGCTTTCGTGACTATGGACGGGTACGCCGCACATGGGAATGTTCTGCCCGAGATGCTTGCCGCGCACAGTCAGGGCGATATCCAAGGCCGCCGCCGCCTTCACCGCGTCGTCGAAAAAAAGCTCGTAGAAGTCACCCATGCGGTAGAACAGCAGACAGTTCGGGTGCTGCGCCTTGATTTCAAGATATTGGGCCATCATCGGCGTCGGCGCCTGCTCATGATCGGCCTGCGCCCGTGTCGCCGAGGGCTCTCCCCCGGCATCGGGCGCGAGAACATGCGGAGCGGAGTCAATCCCTGGCAACGACGCCATCTAACACATCCCATGATAAACAGAGCGATCCCGGCAAGGGACCGCCTTCATTCCACGATATCGGCAAGCTTAGCATGCTGGCGAGCGTCGGGACTATCCAGCGGCGCAATCGCACGGCAATATGGGCTCATTCCATTGAGGTGAAAGCGGGTTAGCATCGACATGCCAAATCACAGCCGCGAGGCGGTAGGGGTTTTTGCCAAGCGCGAGGAATTCGAGGCCGCGGTCGCGGAACTGGAAGCCGCCGGCTTCGATCATGCCGATCTCAGCGTCCTTGCCACGCGCGAGGCCATTGAAGCCGCAGGCTCGCACGAGAATTCGTGGCAGGAGGTGTTCAACGCCTTCGTTAACGAGATCCGCTACGAAAACCCCTTGTTCGCGTCCGGCATGATTTTCCTTGCTGGCGGACCGGTCACCGCAACGATTGCCGGCATCATCGCCGCTGCGGTGGGCGGGCTTGCAGTGAAGGACGTGATCGAGGAGATTGTCGCCCGGCCTCATACGGAGGAATTCGCCCGTGCTGTCGAGGCTGGCGGCGCCATCTTATGGGTTCACGCACCGACGGCCGAACGTGAGAGAGACGCCATGGCGATCCTGAAAGCGAACGGCGCCACCAACGTTCACGTCGTCGAGCGGACCAGCGGCGCTTAACAGGAATCTGCCATGACGCGGCGGGGCCTGTCGCCGGCCGAAAACGCTCGGAACATCACGATCCCGTAGATTGTCCCGATCAGTCCCCCGCATCAGCCAACGCGGCCCGATGCGCCTCGGCGCTTTCCTTGCTGAAACAGCAAAAAATAACCTTTTGCGGCGTGTCATGACCGGCAAGAAAATCGCGAACGGCGGCAACCGCAATGCGTGCGGCGCGCTCGGCGGGGAAACGGTAGACGCCGGTGCTGATCGCGGGAAAGGCGATAGACTCGACGCCATGATCGGAAGCGATTTGCAGCGAGCGCCGGTAGCACGATGCAAGCAATTCGTCTTCCCTGGAGTTGCCGCCGCGCCAGACCGGTCCGACGGCGTGAATGACATGCTTCGCCGGAAGCCGATAGCCTCCCGTAATTTTCGCGTCTCCCGTCGCGCAGCCGCCCAAGGTTCTGCATTCCTGGAGAAGCTCAGGACCGGCGGCGCGATGAATGGCGCCATCGACGCCGCCGCCGCCGCCAAGCCGTTCGTTGGCGGCATTGACAATGGCGTCCACCGCAAGCGTGGTAATATCGCCTTCAATGATGTCAATCCGGTCGCGCATCCGCGTCTCTCTCGATGCCTCAACCTGCCGACGTTTTCTCTTGGGAACGCTTGATCGCCTCGCGGATCAATTCGAACGCCTCTTCCGGTTCGCCCCAGCGCTTGACGCGAACCCATTTGCCCGCCTCCAGATCCTTGTAGTGCCCGAAAAAGTGGGAAATCTGGTCGGTCAGAATCGTTGGCAACTCCCGGTACGAGGATAGGTTGACATAGAACGGGTGCAAGTCGTCGACCGGCACCGACAAGATCTTCTCATCGAGGCCGGCCTCGTCCTCCATGATCAGAACGCCGATCGGTCGGCAGCGGATGACCACCCCCGGCGTAACCGGAACCTGCCCCAGGACCGCGGCGTCGACCGGATCGCCATCTTCCGACAACGTGTGGGGAATGAAGCCGTAGTTGAACGGATAGTACATGGCGGTGTGCAGAAAACGGTCGACAAAGATGGCGCCGGTCTCCTTGTCGAACTCGTACTTGACCGGGTTGCCGCCTTGCGGGATCTCGATGATGACGTTGACATCGTAAGGCGGGTTCTTGCCGACCGGTATTCGCCCGATGTCCATGTTCGCGACCTCCGTCCCAAAGAATTTCAAAACATTCGTGTTTCACGACCTCAGCGACTCTAGCATGGTTACGCCCGGCTCGGCGAGGTAAGTTGAGCGGGGAACCGCCGCCACATCCACACCAGCAGCACCAACCCCGGCACGGCGGCCATTGTGGTGAAAACAAAAAAGCCCGGCCAGTCAAGGCGTTCGGCAAACCACCCGGCGCTCGACGACAGCACCGTCCGCGACAGCGCCATCAGCGAGGTGAGAAGAGCATACTGGGTTGCCGTGTAGGCGACATTGCACAGGCTGGAGAGGTAGGCGACGAACGCGGCCGTTCCCATTCCGGTGGTGATGTTCTCGACCGCGATCGTCACCGCCAGCATCGAGAGATCGGGACCAGCGTAAGCCTGGACGACGAACATCAGGTTGGAGGCGGCCATCAGCAGTCCGCAAATGAAAAGCCCCGGGAACAAGCCGACCCTCGCCAGCAAGGCGCCGCCGAGAAAGCCGCCGGCCACGATCGCGGCGGTTCCGAACACCTTGACGATCTCGGCGATTTCGGTCTTGGTGAAGCCCAATTCCAAAAAGAAGGGCACCTTCATAATGCCGAGAACGGCATCGCCGAATTTGTAGAGCATGATAAAGAGCACAATCGCGATCCAGCCGCGGCGGCTGACGAAATCGAGCAGCGGGCAGATCGCGGCGCCGTGAAGCCAAGCCAAAGCCTCGGCGAAACGACGGGGAAGATGTTTCCTCTTCTCAAGGAAAGCCTCCGCCCGACGCTGCAGCTTGTGCGACTGCTCGTCGATCCGGACAACGGGCTCGGGGTTGACAAGAACGGTCGCCATGCCGATCAAGATGAACCCGGCGAGCGCCAGGAATACCGCCGACCACGGTAGGATGTCGGCGAGTATCAATCCTCCCGCGCCACCTGCGAACTGGCCGATGCGCCAACCGAAAACGGCCGTCGCGGCGCCGGCGGCAAGTTTATGTTGATCGAGGATTTCGACGCGGTAAGCGTCGATCACCACATCCTGACAGGCAGAGGCAAAGGCCACGGCAACCGCAAATGCCGCCGTAATCATCACGCGAGAGCCTGGATCGCTCAGACCCATTCCGGCGATGGCGAAGAGGAGAACAACCTGCCCGAACAAAGCCCAACCACGGCGACGGCCGAATCGCGTGGTCCAACCCGGGAGCGGCAAGCGGTCGATGAACGGCGCGAAGATAAACTTGAGTGAATAAGGCAGGCTGACAAGCGCGAAGAGCCCGATGCCCGTCAAGCTGACTCCGGATTCGGCGAGCCAGGCGCTGAGCGGCTCGGCGAGGACGCCGAACGGCACGCCGCTTGAGAAACCGAGAAAAGCCATGGCGAGGACGCGGCGGTCATTGTAGACGCCGATCGCCTCGCTCCAGCCCCGCACGAGCCGCGCGCCGGGAATCACCAGTTGAGCTTCGCCTTCACCAAGTCCCCAAGCGGGACCTCCGGGCGGGCGCCGACATGACTGATGACCTCGGCAGCCGCTATCCCGCCCAAACGAGCGCAGGTCTTGAGGTCGAAACCGCGGGTCAAGCCAAAGAGAAAACCCGCGGCATAGGCATCGCCGGCGCCGGTGGTATCGACGACCTCATCGACCGTTTCAGCGTCCAGCACATGAACGACGCTGTCGGCGACGACGACCGAGCCCTTCTCGGAGCGCGTCAGCGCCGCCACCTCGCAATCCTTGCGAACCTGCTCCAAGGCGGCCGCGAAGGAATGAACCTGATACAGGGATACGATCTCGTCTTCGTTGGCGAACAGGATGTCGACGTGTTGTTCGACCAATCGGGCAAAGTCGTTACGATGTCGATCGACGCAAAACGGATCCGACAAACTCAAGGCGACGCGCCGGCCGGCGGCATGGGCGATTGCGGCCGCTTTTTCGAAAGCCTCCTTGGCCTTCGGCCGGTCCCATAGATATCCTTCAAGATAGGTTACATCGGAGCGCGCGATCAGGCTCTCGTCGATATCGTCCGGCCCGATCTCGGCGCTGGCGCCAAGGAAGGTTTGCAGCGTTCGATGGGCGTCTGGGGTCACCAGAACGAGGCAACGACCGGTGGCCGGTCCCTTGTTGGCCGGAGCCGTATCGAAAACGATTCCGAGCGAGCGGATATCGTGGCGGAAGATCGCGCCAAGCTGATCGTCGGAGACCTTGCCGATAAAACCGCCCTTGCCGCCGAGCGACGCAAAGGCGGCAATCGTGTTGGCCGCAGAGCCGCCCGATACCTCTACCCCTGGCCCCATTTTGGCATAAAGGGACTCCGCGGCAGCGGCATCGATCAATGTCATTGTCCCCTTGTTGAGACCATTGTCATCAAGGAAGGCGTCGTCGGCGTGAGCCAGGACATCAACAATGGCATTGCCAATGCCAACCACTTCGCAACGCTCGGACGCCATCGGCCGCACCTCAGTCTTGAACAACCCGCAATACGCGCGGCCGCAGTATAGCGGCGCGCTCCTGGCGAACAAGAACCGGCATGCGCCGGCGCCTTCCGTTTCGCGTCGGCGGCAGGTGGCGAAATCACGAGCGCCGACGTTCACGACCAAGCAGCGCGACGAGGACGATCTTGTTCCGCGATCGTGCGAAGGCTAAACAAGGTTCTCGACCGGCCCGTACAAGAAGGGGGTTCCATCGTGTTGGCCGCATTTGTCAAGGCCTTTGGGCAGCTTGGCGATCCGGATACCCGCCGCGTGATCTGGATCAGCATCGGTCTTGCTCTGCTGCTGTTCATCGGGCTCTGGGCGCTTGTCGGCTACATTCTCGTTGGCACCGCCGTCTTTCAGATTGCCTGGCTGGAGGCAGCGGTCGACTTGCTTGGCGGACTTGCCACTCTCATCGTGACGTGGCTTTTGTTTCCCGCCGTGCTCAGCGCCTGCATCGGCCTCTTGCTCGAGCGGGTCGCGGATGCCGTGGAGCGCAAGCATTACCCCACGCTGCCGCCGATCCGCCATGTCCCGGTGCGCGAGACGATCTTGATCACGGCACAGTTTCTCGCCGTGATGATCGCCTGCAATCTGGTTATCCTCGTGTTCCTCCCGTTCCCCGCCTTTTTCCCGTTTGTGTTCTACGCCGTGAACGGATACCTCTTGGGGCGGGAGTACTTTGAGCTGGTCGCTTTGCGACGAGCCGATATTGCCGAGGTGCGAGCCCTGCGTGACGTCTATCGCGGGCGTCTCTTTATCGCCGGAGTGATTGTCGCGGTGTTACTGACCGTGCCGGTTGTCAACTTGCTTGCCCCGATCGTGGGTACGGCCGCCATGGTTCATCTATTTCAGGCTTGGCGTCAGCGACATGTCGGCAACTCGAGTGCGACGCAGAACGCGTGAAAGGAGACGAATCTGAAATGTTCGGGAAAAAGAAAGAAATGGACGATAACGGCAGCGGCATGAAACCAAGCGGAGTGGAAAGAGACAATCTCGATATTCCGGCGCCCAAGGCTCCCGCGGCGAGGCCGGCAGTCGCACCGACGCGGCCTTCATCGAGCACGGGCGGCATCGATATTCCACGGCGGCCGCTCGCCTCCACCAATTCTTCAACGCCGCGCCCGCGTTCCGATGCAACCGATCTCCCGACAACGACGGCAGCGGAAAGCAGAAAGCTCGTTGTTGGCCGGGAAATTCGTCTCAAAGGCGAAGTCACCTCCTGCGACGTTCTGGTGGTGGAAGGCTCGGTCGAGTTGTCGCTGACCGACGCGCGGCAGATCCAGGTCGCCGACAGTGGTCTGTTCTCGGGCAAAGTCGAGGTCGACGAAGCGGAGATCGCGGGACAGTTCGAGGGCGAACTCACGGTCCGCGAGCGCCTCATCGTGCGCCCCGGTGGGCGGGTTACCGGCCGCGTGCGCTATGGCAACATCGTTGTTGAGGCTGGCGGCCAGATTTCCGGAGAGGTCGCGTCATTGTCGGGTGAAACGGGCCGAAGCAGAGGCAGCGCCGACGCCGGTTTTCGATTCGCCGAATCCAGTACGCCCGTTTTCGCCCCTACGGAACCGGAACATGCGGAAGGCGCTGAAGACAAGTAACACGACGTTTTCAGTTTGGCAGTCGCCAACCGGCGTGTACAACGCGCCGGTTCAGCTTCTTTCGGCTCGAGCCGAGCGAATCGAAGGGGGATCGGCCGGCGTTTCCGTCTTGTCGGGATAAACACAAAGGTCCCGCACGGCGCAACGCCAGCACTCCGGCCGCCGCGCCTTGCAGACATAACGGCCGTGCAGGATCAGCCAGTGGTGTGCGTTGCGCAGCCAACGCTCGGAGGTCCGCGCCATCAACCCCCGTTCGACCTCTCCCGGCGTCCGGCCTGGCGCCAACCCGGTTCTGTTGGCAACGCGAAAAGCGTGCGTGTCCACGGCAATGGTCGGTTGTTCAAACGCAACATTAAGAACAACGTTGGCGGTTTTGCGTCCAACACCGGGAAGCGCTTCAAGCGCCGCGCGATCGCCGGGAACTTTCCCGCCGTGCCGTTCAATGAGCGCACGGGACAGGGCGATGATGTTTTTCGCCTTGTTGTTGAACAGGCCGATCGTGCGTATGCGGTGACGCAAGCCCTCTTCGCCCAATTGCAGCATTTTCTCGGGAGAGTCGGCAACCTCGAACAGAGAGCCGGAGATCCGGTTGACGGATACATCGGTGGCCTGCGCCGACAGCACGACGGCAACAAGCAGTGTATATGCGTCAGTGAAGGCAAGTTCGGTCGCCGGCTCGGGATTGCTCGTTGCGAGCGCGCCATAGAAGGCGTCGACATGTTCGTCAGGCATCAGCGTAGGATTATCGGCGACAACAGTATCACGATGAGTAGATCGATTCCGATCAGGGCGATCCCTCCTCTTGGAATTGCCGGCGGCCATCATTACCTTACCCGAAAATGCGTTTCATTCTCTCAAGGGGATCGCCGGGGTGAGCGAACGCGTTAACAGCAGTATACTTTATAGCGCGGTTCTCCGGCCACATCGAAGCGCCGGGGCCCGCACAATCCGCAAAGTCATCCTTTTCGTATTTTCTATCTTGTTCGGCGCGAGCCTGATCTTCACCGCCGCTGGCGCGTGGCCCGTGGCGCCATTCATGGGGATCGAGGTGCTTCTCCTGTTTGGCGCTCTCAGACTGAACGAGCGCGCCGGTAGGGCCTACGAGGCGATCAACCTGACCCGGAAGGCATTGACTGTCCGCAGGGTCGATCACTGGGGCAACCCCTCCGAATTTTCATTTGCGCCTCACTGGCTTCAGGTGAATCTTGAAGAGCCGCCAGATCGGCAAACGCCACTGGAGTTGCGTTCGCATGGCCGCTCGGTGATCATTGGCGCTTTCCTTTTGCCCGAGGAGCGTTTGCAACTCGCGCAAGCACTTCGCCGCGAGCTCGACCGGCTGACACGGTTGACTCCCGCGCCCGTCTGATGGGCGCGGCGAGCCATGCAGCCCCGCCACGTCGCCAAAGGTTGTTTCCAATCTGCCGCGCGGCGCACATGCCAACAGTCGTGGATCGCCGCGCCAGAAAGCCTTCCGCCTGGATCGGGCGACTGTGATCTTTCTTCCGCGCCCATTCATGCTCGCACTGTTGAGGAATCTTTGACACCTTGGCACATGCGCTTATAGAAGGATGGGCGGGGCGATGACGAAGTCGTCGCGTTCATAAAGGATGGGTGGCCGAGCGGCTGAAGGCGCTCCCCTGCTAAGGGAGTATGGGTTAAA
>CAZRWU010000029.1:10377-24430 GCA_964603915.1 uncultured Rhodospirillaceae bacterium | reverse complement strand
AAGCACAAGCCCGAGCGCCAGCGTGGAGGGCAACAGCGACCACGATGCACGGAGCAGCCAGAACTCCGGGCTCAACCGCCGGCGCATCCGCGCCGCCAACGCACGCGTCATCAACCACAGGTGCAATCCGCTTCCGACGAAGCCGACAGCGATGCCGCCCGCGATCAGCCAGCGGTTTTCCAGGGGGATGCCGCAGACGGCGAGCGCGATCGCCGCGGTCAGCAGCCCGAACGAGGCGTCGAGCCACGGACCGGCGGGCGCCTCCGCCATCGCGAACAACGGGATCAAGACGGTGCTGAAGCCGAGCGCCAGCATGCCCATGAAGCCGAACCCGGCGAGAAGGGCGTGGACGAGCGCCCAGGCTTGCAAGTCGACGATGAAAGCATGGTTGTAGCTGGCCGCCAGGGCGACGGCGACGCCCACGGCGAGAGTCAGGGCGCCGATCCCGGCCCACACATGACGGATGAGGCCCGTCGGAGCGCTCGCCCTCGCGAGGAGCCGGGCGATGGTCATCGCGTAGATCGCAACGCCGAGGGCGACAAGGCAGGCGCCGACCAGCAACAGCCGCATCTCCCGCATCGCCATGCCCGCGACCACGCCGCCGCCGCCAACGAGGACAGCCGCAACGACGACGTTGCAACCCCGGCTCGACGGCGCCGTCCCGCCAAGCGCGACGGGAAGCATCTGTAGCGAAGCCCCCATGGCCGTCATCATCAGCACTCCGATCGTCAGCCCATGCACCGTCGCCAAACCGGGGCCAATGCCGCCAATGAATCCGGGAAACTCCTCGGCATTGAGCGCGATGGCCGGCCAGACAAGAATGTGGCTGACAACCGCGGCGCCAAAGAACCGCAACGGGACGCCCTCGGGCAGCAAACGCTGGGTGGCGCCGCCAAGGTGCACCGCCGCCCCCGCCATCACGCCGGTCCCCGCCGCAGAACCAGACGAACTTCGCCCGGTTCGCCTTCGGCAAGAGCATGCGTCCAGCCACGCTCGGCCAGCTCCGGAAACAGAAAAAGCGGTTCGCGCACATGGTGGACGACGATCAGGCCGTCATGCCGGCCTGAGTCGATCAGACTGAGGATCGCATGCAGCGGGGCGGGCGGGGGCAACCCGCGAACGTCGATGTGAACGCCGTCGGCGGCGGTCCAGGCCGGCGCGCCGGCGTAGGTCTCGGGTTTTTCTTCTCCGGGCGCTTTACCCTGGCGCGCGCACCAGATCCGCCAGTGCGCATCGCCGAGGCGCTCGCCGTAGGTGGCGAAGCCCATCCGGCCGAGAACTTGCCGGAGCGGAAGAGGATTGAACGGGGCCTCGACGATCAGCCGGGCATTTTCCCGCAAGGATCCTATTGTCGCCATCACGGCGGCGAAAGGTTCGCGGTGATCGGCGAGAATCGGCCTGACATCGATCGTTGCGGCCGAGTCCGGAGCGAACGCGGAGAGCCAATCCGGAACCGGCTCCGGCGCCTGCGACGTCTCGGGACCGCGACATCGTTCCCCAGGCTTGCCGGAAGGCGATCCTTGCGCGACGCAGTTTGGTTTCTCCGGGACGTCGTTGCCGGTCACGCTTGCTCCTCCCCGACACCCGACCGGTGAAGATCGTTTCCATCCGAACAAGGTCTTCCTCGAGGTTGCGATCGTCCTTGACGTCCGTCAAGCGCGATCATGGCGCGGCCTCAAGCGCCGCAAAACCCGCGCAGCGCCTCCACATCGCGAATGACGATCGTGTCGCCCCGGCTCTCGACGCCGAAGTGGGCAAGCCGCGACAACGCCCGCGACAGGCTCTCCGGGGTGATGCCGATGCGCTTAGCGATCAGGCTCTTGCGGTAGGGAAGGCGGATGCGGGCGTCAGGGGCCGCCTCCTCGACCGACAACAGCAAGTAGAGACCGAGCCGTTGGGCGGGCGATTGGAGTTTGAGCTGACGCAGTTCGGCCATCAGCCGGAGCTGCCAGCGCCCCATCGAGTCCAGCATCTCGAACGCCAAGGCCTTGTTTTCGAGCATCGTCTTGATGAGGCTCGCGCCACTGATGCCGACCAGCCGGGCGCCGGCCAGCGCCTCGGCCTGAACCGGATAGCGCTTGCTGGCGAAAAGCGCGCCTTCGCCAAAGGAGGCGCCGGCGCCGACCACCTCGATAATGGTCTCGTTGCCCTCGCAGTCGAGGATGCCGAGCCGCACCGCGCCGGAGACAACGACGAACAGGCGATCGGCGGGATCGCCGGCGGAGAACAGGAGACTGTCGGTCGCAAAGCACCGGACGGACGACCCCGCCAGCAGCTCGGCCGCCGAGGCGGCGCTCAGTCCCGAGAACAGCGGAACCCGGCAAACCGCCTCGACATCCTCTTTCGATAGCAAATCGATGCTCATCGGCCGGTCTTTCCGGCGGATCCGCCACCGTTCAAGCTGGCAATCGGCGCTTCTGCGCTCCTCATTCGCTTGTCATTCATCCTGTTCATGGGGTGGGCAGAATTGCCGGAGCGCGGCGACGTCGGCAATGTGCAAGATATTGCCCGACTTTCTGTAGCGGACGCCGAAACATTGCAGTTTCATCAACGCGCGGGACAAGGTTTCGGGTTGCATGCCGAGTTCGTGGGCGAGCAGCTTTTTCTGGTAGGGAAGATGAATGTCCGCCGGCCCGGCTTCCTGGTCGACCAGGGTGAGAAGATAAGCGGCGAGCCGTTGAGCGGTGGTCTTCATCTTGAGGTCGGCGATCTGTCGGATCAATCCGCGCAACCGGATGGACATCTCGGACAGCATCTCCAGCAGGAAGCGAGGGTGCTGCTCGATCAGCGAGACGAGATTGGCGCGAGGAATCGCCATCAGCGAACTTCGGCGCAGAACCTTTGCCGTAACGGGAAAAACGCCCTGCCCACAGACGCACGCTTCGGCGAAAGTCTCCCCTGGCCGGACAACCCGCGCAAGGCACGCCATCTCGTCCACCCGATCGAGGTAGAGGCCGACCCGCCCGTCGAGGAGGAGAAAGAACCGGTCGGCGGGATCGCCCTGGTGAAAGAGAACGACCCCCGCCTCGTACACGGCCTGATCGACGTCTTCCGCCAATCCCTGAAGATCGTCCTTGGCAAGACCGGCAAACAGCCCGCTCCGCTGGAAAGCCGCGATCAATTCCTCTCGGTTCCGTTCACTCATGATCCCGGCCGCTCCGCCGTCATTGAACACTGGACCGATGTTCAAATACGCATTTGACCCCGCATCACCGCTATTGTAAATGCCGGCTTGCGCGGTTGGCGAGCCGTCTCGTGTCCTTCATCGATAGCGCCGCAACGAGCCGCTCGCCTGTCCGGCAAGCGTGGCCGTGACGTAAGTCCTTGCCGGGCGGGCTTGTTCTCGAACGGCGGGACGCTCGTCTCCTGAACGTCAAGCGAGGGGGCATGGAGGGCTGGAGCGAATTCACGGCCGCGTTCGTGACGTTCCTCGCGTCTCATGTTTTTCCGGCGCGACCGAACATCCGCAACCGGTTGGTCGCGGCCATGGGCGAGCGTCCTTATCTTATCCTCTATACGCTTGTCTCTCTCCTCCTCCTCGCTTGGCTTATTGTCGCGGCAGGACGCGCGCCGTTTGTGCCGGTGTGGGACCCCGCGCCGTGGCAGGCATGGGTTCCGCTCGTCGCGATGCTTCCGGCATGCCTGCTCGCCGCCTTCGCTGTCGGCGCGGCAAACCCGCTATCCCTCGGCGGTCGCCGGGACGCCGGCTTTGATCCCGCTCGTCCCGGCCTCGCCGGCATCACGCGTCATCCCTTGCTCTGGGCGCTCGCGCTCTGGGCGGCGTCCCATATCGTCCCGAACGGCAATCTTGCGCACATTATTCTGTTCGGCGCCTTTATGGCGTTCGCGCTGGCGGGCGGGATCGTGATCGATCGCCGTTCAAGAAAACGGCTTGGCGCTCGGGAATGGCGACGGCTGGCCGCGAGGACCTCGTTCGTCCCATTTGGCGCCCTTGTCGGCGGCCGATGGCGCCCGAGCAGGCCCAACCTCAGCCTGCCCCGGCTCGCCGTCGCGATCATCCTTTACGCCGCCTTTTTGACGATGCACGCACCGATCATTGGCGTGTCGCCCCTGCCGGCAAGCATGCCGCTGGCGTAGCCGCGCCCGGGCCGCGTCGCGGCTCGGTCACGGCTTGCCGGGATCAATCCAACATGCTGCGCAACATCCAGGCGGTTTTCTCGTGAATCTGCATCCGCTGCGTCAACAGATCGGCGGTGGGTTCGTCATGCGCCTTGTCGGCGACAGGAAAAACCTCGCGGGCGGTGCGCACGACGATTTCCTGATCGCGAGCCAGTTGCGCGATCATGTCCTCCGCCGAGGGCACGCCGGATTCTTCCGTGATGTTGGTCAGCTTGCCGTATTGCCCGTAGGAGCCCGGGGCGGGGAAGCCGAGAGCGCGGATCCGCTCGGCGATTTCATCCACCGCGGTCGCGAGCTCAGTGTACTGCTGCTCGAACATGAGGTGCAACGTGTTGAATAACGGACCGGTCACGTTCCAGTGAAAATTGTGGGTCTTCAGATAGAGAGTGTAGGTATCGGCAAGAAGACGTGAGAGACCTTCTGCGATTTGTTGCCGATCTTCTTCGGAAATTCCAATATTGATTGCCTGGGGCATGAATCGTTCCATTTCCTGGGTTTTAAGAGAATGCCATCGCGCGCATCGCCGTCGCGGACGTCCGAACGCGCCCGCAGGGCTTCGTTAGAAATGATACGCCATCCGCGGAGTACAAGGCATTGACTGGCGAGCGGCGCGCAATCCTCGACGCGGGACCAAGGCGAAATGCGGGAGATGATCGGCGAGGCCGACATCGACAGGGGCGAAAGACGGCTTCAGCGGATTGTCGCCACTTGCCGTTAGGCGGTAACGCCCCCTTGAAGGGAGCGACTTTTTTGGTATTCCCTCTTTAGCTGCAACATCGACAGCCATGGATTATGATCCATGAGTGGCTGCAGCGCGCAAAGACTCGAGAACAGCCGGGACAACCAAGCACATACAGCCTCATATAAATTTTGCCGATAAGGCGAAAACCAATGTTCAGTAAGGTGTTCCGCCACCACGTCATGGTGGCGATTTGTTTCGGTATTTGGCTTGCCGGCGCGGCGGCCGCAAAGGCTCAGCCTCAACAGCCGGCAACGGCAAGCGAAAACGTCGACGATGAAGCCGCGATCGAAGGCGAGGCGTTGATCGTTGATTGCCTCACGCCATGGACAGGGGACCTCGACGGCATGATCGAGCGGCTGATGATCCGCGTCCTGACTGTCCTGAGCAAGACATTCTACTTCGTGGACAAGGCGGCGCAAAAGGGCGTGACGTATGAATTCGCCAGGAAATTCGAGGACGACCTCAACAGGAAGCTGAATCTGGGCGCCATTAAGGTGCACGTGGTGTTCATCCCCGTCAGCCGCGATCGACTGATACCCGGTCTTCTCGAAGGGATCGGCGATATTGCCGCCGCCAATCTGACGATCACCGAGGAACGGCGCAAGCTGGTCGATTTTTCCGATCCCGCGGCTTCTGGCGTCAAGGAAGTCGTCGTAACGTCTGATGAAGCCCCTCCCCTCGACTCTCTCGACGATCTGGCTGGTCGTGAAGTCGTGGTCCGGAAGTCCTCAAGCTATTATGAAAGCTTGGCGGCCCTTAACCAGAGGTTTGCCAAGGAGGGTAAGGCGCCGATGATCCTTACCCTGGCCGACGAGGACCTGGAGGACGAGGACCTGCTGGAGATGGTCAACTCCGGGCTTTATCCGGCCATTGTCGTGGACGACCACAAGGCGCGGTTCTGGAAGGACATTTTCGACAAAATCGTGGTCCATGAGGATGTCGCCGTGCGCAGCGGAGGCGAGATCGCGTGGGCGATGCGCAAGGACAGCGCGAAGTTGAAGGCCGCCGTCGACGCGTTCGTCAAGAAGCACAAGATCGGCACGGAGTTCGGCAACATCGTGTTCAAGCGTTATCTGAAGAACACCAAATACGTCGAAAACGCTCTCCGCCAGGACCGCGTCGAAAAATTCAATGAGACGATTGACTTCTTCAAAAAGTATGCGGCCGAGTACAAATTCGACTGGCTGATGATTGCCGCGCAAGCCTATCAGGAATCGGGCATCGACCAGAGTGTCCGCAGTCCCGTGGGCGCGGTCGGCGTCATGCAGGTGCTTCCGACGACCGCTGCGGGGTCACCAATCAGCATTCGCAACGTGGACACAAGTGTGGAAAACAACATCCACGCTGGCGTCAAATATCTCCGTTTCATGGTGGACGATTATTTTGCCGATCCCGCCATTTCCCCGCTCGATCGTCACCTTCTGGCGTTCGCCGGATACAATGCCGGCCCTAACCGGATCGACCGCCTCCGCCGGAAGGCCGCACAGCAAGGTCTCAATCCCAACAAGTGGTTCCAGAATGTCGAGGTCGTCGTCGCCCGGAACATCGGCCGGGAGACCACGCAGTACGTCGGCAACATCTACAAATACTATATTGCCTACAAACGCATCATGGATCAGCGCCAAGAACGCGCAAGGGCGAAGCAACAGGCGGAAGGAGACGGCTCTAGCTGACGACGTGGTACCCACCGTCGACGAAGATCGTGTCGCCGGTGATGAGCTTGGCGTAGTCGCTGGCAAGGAAAGCCGTGGCCATGCCGACGTCCTCGATGGTGACGAGCATTCGGCTGGGCGCCCGCGAGGCCGCCTTTTCCATCAGTTCGTCGAAGCGATTGATGCCCGAGGCCGCGCGGGTCTGGATCGGTCCGGGCGAGATCGAATGCACCCGAATGTTCTTTGGCCCGAGTTCGGCGGAAAGGTAGCGCGCCGACGCCTCGAGGGCGGCCTTGACCGGCCCCATCACGTTGTAGTTCTCGACCACTTTCTCGGCGCCATAGTAGCTCATCGTGAACAGCGCGCCGCCGTCCTTCATCAGGGGCTCGGCCAGCCGCGCCATGCGAATGAACGAATGACAGGAGATGTCCATGGCCATCAGGAACCCGTCGCGCGAACAGTCCGTGACCCGGCCATGGAGATCCTCGCGCGGCGCGAAGGCGATCGAGTGCAGGGCGATGTCGAGCTTGCCCCATTTCTGCGCGATCGCCTCGAACACCGCCTCGAGCTGCCCTTCCTCGCGCACGTCGCATGGAAGATAGAGCGACGCCTCGAGATGCTCGGCGAGCGGCTGGGTGTACCGCTTCGATTTCTCGTTGAGGTAGGTGATCGCCAGCTCGGCGCCGAGAGCGCGAAACGCCAAAGCGCAGCCGTAGGCGATCGACTGGTTGTTGGCGATGCCGATGACCAGCGCCTTCTTGCCGGCAAGCGCGCCTTGCGGACCTTCGACGCGTTCCTTCAGATCCGCGAAAAACTTCTCCGTCGCCGTCAGTTCGCTCATTTTACAATCTCCATTGCCTCGGTCGTTGTCGCGCTTGGGTTCCCTCAACCCTCCAACATGCGCAACGTATGGATGGCGATCATGCGCTCCTCGTCGGTCGGGATGACCCAGGCCGAGACGGGGCTTTCCGCGGTCGTGATGCGGGGACCGCCGGCCTCGTTCGCGACGGGATCGATGTGGACGCCAAGCCACTCGGCGCTGCGGCAGACCCGCTCGCGGATCGCCGGCGCGTGCTCGCCGATGCCGGCGGTGAATACCAAGGCGTCGATGCCGCCGAGAACGCCGGCCAGCGCGCCGAGGTGTTTGCCGATGTGGTAGACGAACAGCGTGATCGCTTCCTCCGCCCGCGGATCGTCGCTGGCAAGCAGATCCCGCATGTCGTTGCTGATGCCGGAGACCCCGAGCAGGCCCGACTCCGTGTAGAGGAGCCTTTCGAGAGCCTTCACGTCCATGCCGCTGGCCTGCAACAGGTACAGCAAGACGCCGGGATCGAGCGCCCCCGGCCGCGTTCCCATCGGCAGGCCGTCGAGGCCGCTGAAGCCAAGGGTGCTCTCGACGCTCGCGCCATCGCGGAGCGCGCACAGGCTGGCGCCGCTGCCGAGGTGGGCGACGACGACCCGGCGCGCCTCTGGGGCGTACGCCGGCAGCGCGCGGGCGATGAACTCGTAGGACAAGCCGTGGAATCCGTAGCGGCGGACGCCCTGGTCGAACAGAATTCGGGGCAGGGCGAACCACTGCGCCACCTTCGGCAGGGTGCGGTGAAAGCTGTTGTCGAAGCAGGCGACCTGCGGCAGTTCCGGATGGCGCTCGGCCAGCGCCTTGATGGCCGCCAAGTTGTGCGGGAGATGCAAGGGGAAGAACGGCACCAGCGTTTCGATCGCGGCGATGACGCGTTGGTCCAGACGAGTCGGAACGGTGTACTGCGCTCCGCCGAACACGACCCGGTGCCCGGCCGCCGCGACCCGCACGTTCGTTGCGTGCTGTTCGATCCAGCCGATGATGTGGTCGATCGCCTCGCCGTGGCTGATCGCGCCGGGCCACTGATGCTCCCCCATAACCTCGCCTACTGCGTTCTTACAAACGAAGCGGGGTTCGGTTCTGAGGCCCTCGACTTGCCCCTTGCCGAGGAAAACAGGCTCCCTCTCCCCGCGTTCGGCGTAGCCGGCGAACTTGATGCTGGAGGAGCCGGCGTTGATGACGAGAAGTCCGGGTTCCATGGCCGATCTACTCCGCGGCCGCTTTGCGAAACACCACGCCCCGCCGCTGCGCGTCCGCGTACAGAACGGCGATGGCGCAGGACGCCAGCCGGGTCCGCGCGCTGTCGGCGCGACTGGTCAGCACGATGGGCACGCGCGCGCCGAGAACGATGCCGGCGGCTTCGGCATTGGCCATGAAGGTGAGCTGCTTGGCCAGGATGTTGCCGGCCTCGAGGTCGGGCACGACGAGAATGTCGGCCTCACCCGCGACCGGCGATCTGATGCCCTTCGTCGCCGCCGCCCGCACGTCGATGGCGTTGTCGAAGGCCAGCGGGCCGTCGAGGATGCCGCCCGTGATCTGGCCGCGGTCGGCCATTTTGCACAGCGCGGCGGCCTCGATCGTCGAGGGGATCTTCAGCGTCACCGTCTCCACGGCGGACAGGATCGCGACCTTGGGCTCGGGTATGTGGATGGCGTGCGCCAGCTCGATGGCGTTCTGGATGATGTCGCGCTTTTCCTCAAGGCTCGGGGCGATGTTGATGGCGGCGTCGGTGACGATGAGGGCGCGCGGGTAGGTGGGCACGGCGATCACGAAGCAATGACTCAAGCGGCGCTCCGTGCGAAGACCTCTCTCTCTGTCCATGGCCGCCGACAGCAACTCGTCGGTGTGCAGGCTGCCCTTCATCAGCAACTGCGCTTCGCCCGATCGCACCAGCGAAACGGCGATCTCGGCGGCGTGGTGGCTGTGCTCGGCGGGCACGATCTTACAGGAGCCGATATCGATGCCGGCCGCCGCGGCGACGTCGGCGATTCTTTTTTCCGGGCCGACGAGAATCGGCTCGATGAGATTGTGCTTGGCGGCGTCGAGGGCGCCGACGAGAGCATCCTCGCTGCACGGATGCGCGACCGCGCACGACATCGTCGGCAGGTCCTCGCAAGCCTTGAGAAGGAGAAGATAGCGGTCGTCGCGCCGCAACTGCACCTTGGGAAGCTCGCTGAGAGCGTGGTGCATCTTCGCGGTCGGCGCGATGATCTCCGCCGTTCCCTTGAAGACGACCTCGCCGGCGGGATTGGTTGCGCGGCAATCGAGGATGACCGATTGGGTGTCCGGACGCTTATCCGTCACGGTGACGGTGGCGGTGACGGGAATGCCGACGCCCACCGGCTTGATGAAATTGACGTCGATGCGGCGCGCGATGGAGCCGATCCCCGGGAGCTTGGTTCCCGCGAGAGTGGTGAACAGCACGGTCGCCCACCCCGCCTGACCGCCGCCGCGCGTGAACATCGACGTGTCGGCGGGACCGGGATCGAGATCGATCAAGTTGACGTTGCCGGTCATGACCGCCCACGTCTCGACATCGTTCTTATCGAGGGCGCGAACGAGGCTGGCCGCGTCGCCGATCTGGATTTCATCGAAGGTCTTGTTTTCGATGGTCTCGGTCATTGTTCGATCCCGAAGTTGTCGCCCATCGTCGCGTCATTCAGAAGTCCCGGCTGCAAAGAAGAGGGCGAATGCAGATCAGAAAGAATTTCACCTGAGCAATCAGGTGCCGTCAAAACTTCATTTGTGCCATGCAATAACATAGGTGCTGCTGTGCAAAATCTTGCTCAATTTTTTTTCGATGTCGAGGCTTTTTATGGCATCATATGTTGCAAAAATTGGAGGAGCAAATTATGGGCGCGTTGTCGGTAAACGTGCAGGATCTGGCGGCAAGCTGGTGGCACTACGTCGTTTCGCTCAATCGGGCGCTGGAGAGGGAACGGGCGGAATTCAAGGATAGCTGCCTGATCGCGGCGGACATCGCCTTCAACGCCTCGCGCCAGAATCCCCTGAGCTGGAGCCAATTGAGCGAGGTGCTTCAGCATAGCCAGGGGCTGGTCAGCCGGGGACTTCTCTCCAACCAGGAGCAGCTCTCGAAGTTCATGTGGGATCAGATCGAGGACGGCGTCAAGGCGACCGCGGCGACGTTTCTCGGCGGCGAGGGCGAGACGCTCGAGCAATACATGCGCCGGCAGGGCGACGTGATGTCGGCGGTCGCCAACTTCAACGAACAGATCGAAAAGATCAAGGACGAGTTCGGTTTTCAGTTCAACACGCCGCACTACGAACTCGTCGCGGAAACGCCGTCGTTCCTGATGTACCAGGTCCTCCCGATCAAGGAGGGCGTCGAGGTGCGCGACGATCTGAAGCCGGTTCTTCTCGTTCCGCCCTACATGTTGGGCGTCAACATCCTCGCGTTTCTGCCGTTCGAGAACAAGAGCTATGCCCACGCCTTCGCCAACGAGGGCATTCCCACGTATGTGCGGGTCGTCAAGGACATCTGGGAAACCGAGGCGGTTCAGACCATGACGCCCGACGACGACTGCACCCAGACCGGAGACCTCTGCCGGAAGATTGCCGACAAACACGGACAAAAGGTGACGCTGAACGGCACCTGCCAGGGCGGCTACATCTCGATGATGAACATCTTGTCCGGCACTTTGCAGGACGTGTGCGATAGCCTGATCTCGAATGTCACGCCGGTCGACGGCACGTACTCGCAGGCAATCAGCGGCATGCCGCAATTGAGCAACAACTTTGTTCTCTCCCCGATGCCCAACGGCAACATGATCGCCAACGGCTACCTGCTCTCTCTCGGCATGCGCTTCGTCGCCATCGACCAGGAAACGCCGCTGATCACGGTGCTCAATCTCGCCCGCCTCGAAGAGGCAACGAAAGGAAATCCGGGAAAGTCGCCGGCGGCTCTTTATCGCTGGCTGCGCAAGGAGCGGGTGCATCTGCCGCCGGCGATCGCCGAAATGAGCTCGATCACCTTCCAGCAGCCGATCGCCGAGGACGGCGCCCTGCCGGTGCAGTTGTACGGAAAGCCGCTCAACCTGCGGGATTTCGCGGCGATGGGCGTCAAGTGGTATCAGAACTACGCGATGAAGGACGATCTGGTCACGCCGCCCTGCGCGACCGCCGGCAACAAGTTTCTCGAAGGGACCGATGTTGTCGAGACCGTGGCGTTCCCGGGCGGCCATGTCGCGATTCTCACCAGCCCTTACAGCAAGAAGACGCCAGTGAACGGCACGTTCGTCGATGCAAAGGGCAAGAGCGCGCGGGGACCGGTCAAGTTCCAGCTTGATGTCTCGAGCGGCGCCGCCAACCCGGCATAGCGAGACGGCGCCGCGCGCCGGCAGGGCGGCGCACGCCTGAGACAGGCGCTTGATCCGTGTCGGCGGCGTTGTCGCCGCGGTTCCGGGCTGCTTGGTAGCCGTCGAGCGTATGGCCGCATGCTGACCACCGAAGTTCATGACGCGGATAAAGGACGGTGGAGAGCCTTTCCTCTTGGCGTCTATGTCGCGGTGCTGTTTTCGGGGCTGATCGTTCTTGCCGGCGGTATCATCGCTTGGTTCAACTACGTCCAGAACGCGCAGATCGTGCTTGCCGCGAGCAGCCGCCTGTTCGATGAACTCCAGGAGGATGTCGTCGGCGACCTGGAGATCGACTCGCGCCGCAATCGCTCGATGTTGGCGATGCTGTCGTTTGACGCGATCCAAACGGCCGACACGCTGGAACAGCGGCTCCACAGCCTGCCGCTGTTTCGCGAGGCGCTGGACAGCAACGAGCGGATCACCGCCCTTTATGTCGGCTACGCCGGCGGCGACTTCTTTCAAGTGGCGCCGTTGCGGACCGCCGCCCGGAAGGCGCTCTATCGGGCGCCCGAACATGCCGCCTACCTTGTCTGGTCGATCGAGCGGGACTCTGCGAGTGCGGCGACGTCACGCTACCTTTTCTTCGACAGCGGGTTGAACCGGCTCGTCGCGCGTCCACAAGAAGGACCCGCTTACGATCCAAGAAAGCGCCGCTGGTACCAGTCAGCCATCGCCTCCGAGGATGTCCACATCACGGCGCCCTATGTCTTCTTCGCCACCGGCGATGTCGGCGTGACCGCGGCGCTCCGAAACAGCGCCGCAACGGGCGTCATCGCCGGCGACGCGACGATGGCGACATTATCGGCCCTTCTCGCCGAGCGCGTCGTCACGCCCTCCGCAGTGCTCGCGATCTACAGCGAACATGGCGATGTCATTGCCTATTCACACGCCGGGACGATCATCCCGCCGCGTGCCGCTGACGATGCGACGACGAAGCTTCCAACCCTGGAGACGCTCGACCTTACCATTCTTTCCGAGATTGCCGCGCGCGCCCGCGGCGGAGATCTGGATACCGATCTCGATTGGCAGGGGCAGCAATGGAAAGGCGTGCAACGCCAACTGGTCAGGAATGATGGTGGCGCTCTCTATCTCGGCATCGCCGCGCCCATCGACGAACTCGTCGCTGAGGCGCAAACCATCCGCACGCACTCGCTGCTGGTGACGGGCGGACTTGTTCTGCTGGCACTGCCGCTGGCTTGGTGGATGTCGCTGCTGGTATCGAGACCCTTGCGGGCGCTGGAGAGACAGGCGCGCGGTGTTCAGGCGTTCGACTTCCGTCAGCCGCCGCCAACCCGCTCGTCCGTCCGCGAGGTCAACCGGCTGGGCGACACGTTGGACGCCATGAGACGAACGATCCGGAGTTTCCTGAGCATCTCGGGCGATCTCTCCGCCGAGCGCAGGTTCCCACACCTTCTCGATCACGTTGCACGACAATCAATGAACGTCGCGCAAGTCGAAGCCGCCATTTTGTATCTGCGCGACGAGGACGCGAGAGGTCTCGATCCAGCGGGTCTCGCGCTCCGCTGCGCGCCGGTCATTCCTGGCGCCCGGCTTTTGAAAGTCCCGGCGGCGGATGATCAGAATGGCGGCGGGCGAAGGCCGATCGCGCAAGTGGACACGACAACAGCGTTCGACCTGCCGGTCGAGGAGATCACAGCGCACCCCGCAACGGCCGACGCGCTCACGGCGGCGCTCGGCGGCGCAACGCCACGAGCGACCGCAGTCCCCCTGAAGACGCCGCACGGCGGGGCGGTCGGCGTTCTTTGCCTGCTGGGTGCAGCCGGTTCCGATTCGCCGAGGATCGGAATGAGCCGAGAGCGTATTGCTTTCGTTGAAGCTCTCGCCGGGGTGGCGGCGGTTGCAATCGACAATCAGCGGCTGTTCAAGGCTCAGAAGGAGTTCCTTGACGCCTTGATCAAGTTGATCGCCGGCGCGATCGACGCCAAATCGCCCTACACCGGCGGCCATTGCCAAAGGGTGCCGGTGATCGCCAAATTGCTTGCCGCGGCCGCCTGCGCCAGTAATCGGCCGCCTTTTCATACATTTTCTCTCAGCGAGGACGACTGGGAGGCGCTGGACATCGCGTCCTGGCTGCACGACTGCGGCAAGGTGACGACGCCGGAATACGTCGTCGACAAGGCAACCAAGCTGCAAACGCTGTATGACCGCATCCATGAGGTGCGCATGCGCTTCGAGGTGCTGAAGCGCGATGCGGAAATCGCTCACTGGAGAGGCGTCGCCGAGGGCGGCGATGCCGAGGCTTCGCGAACGGCGTTGGAGGAGT
>CAZRWU010000029.1:0-10367 GCA_964603915.1 uncultured Rhodospirillaceae bacterium | reverse complement strand
CGACGACGACTACGCCTTCGTCGCCCGCTGCAACGAGGGCGGCGAGTTCATGGCTCCCGGTCGCATCGCCCGGCTGCGCCGGATCGGCGAGCGCACGTGGCTGCGCACGCTCGACGATCGGATCGGCATTTCTTGGGAAGAAAAGCAACGCAAGGCCGACGACGCATGCCGCCCGCCGCCGGTCGTTGAAACCGTGCTCGCCGACAAGCCCGAGCAACTCGTGCGCCGGCCGGCCAATGAGAGGATTCCCGAGGACAACCCGTGGGGCTTTCAGATCGACGTGCCGGAGTACAAGTACAACTTCGGCGAACTCCATAACCTGAGCGTGGCGCGCGGCACCCTGACGGCGGAAGAGCGCTTCGTGATCAACAACCACGTCGTGCAGACGATCGTCATGCTCAGCCAGCTCCCTTTTCCCGGGCATCTCAGCGAGGTGCCGGAATTTGCCGGCGGTCACCACGAAAAGACCAACGGCACCGGCTACCCGCGGCGTTTGACCGGCGACCGGATGAGCTGGCCGGCCCGCATGATGGCGATCGCCGACATATTCGAGGCGCTCACCGCCAGCGATCGGCCCTACAAGAAAGGGAAGACCTTGAGCGAAGCGATCAAGATCATGGACGGCATGCGCCGCGACGGCGACATCGACCCCGATCTGTTCAATCTGTTCCTGACCTCAGGCGTCTACCTGGACTACGCACGGCAGTTCCTCCATCCCGAACAGATCGATATCGTCGACATCGCCCGGTACGTCGGAAAGGCAGACTGACCGCCGCCCACCCATGCCGATCCACGGCAAGAATGGCTCGGCAACCGTGTACGCTCGCAGGCGTTGGGGACGTGGTCGCCGATCCGCATGATTCCGCGCGCCGGCGTGACAAGGCTCAAAGCAAGCGCTGCATCCTGTCGATGAAATCGTCCAACGTCCATTCGCCGTGAACCATGATCCGCGGCAGATTGAGCGGATCGGCGTCCGGCGTCGCGACACCGGGATGCTTGCCAAAACCGACCGTGAAGCCGCACTCCGCCGCGAGCAGGCGGAGGCGCTCGTCGGTCAAGCCGAAGGGCGCGGCGAAGCTCTGCGGGGGCTTGCCGAGCCACTTCCTCAGAAGAGCGCGCGAGCGCAGCAGCTCCGCCGCCAGCTCCCGCGTCGACAGGCCGTCGGCGGGGCGGTGGCTGGCAAGATGGCTGCCGAAACGAACGCCCTCCTCCGCCAGCCGGACGATGGTGCGCGCATCCATCAGCGGAAAGTCGCCGCCGACGCGGGCGTTCCATCGCGCCGTCTTTCCGACGCAATCGGTCACGATGAACACTTCCGCCGAGAAGTCATGGACGCGCAGGATCGGCCAAGCCTGGTCGGCGAAGTCCTGGAAACCGCCATCGAAGCTGATCATCACCGGACGGCCGGCGAAAGGGTGCTTGTTGGTCATGGACCAGTGAAGCAACTCGGAGCCGATGAAATGGTATCCGTTGCGGCGAAGCCAAGTCATCTGCGCGCGGAACATCTCCGGCGCGACGCGGCAGGCGGCAAGTTCGGGCGGGCCCTCGCTAGCAATGCGATGGTACACCAGCACCGGCGCGGTCGCCCGGCGTTCCGTCAGCGCCACGTCGGAGCGCCGGGCGACGGCGCCGCCCCAAAGCAGATGCCGGGCCACCTCCGGCTCGATCTCGGCGGTGAGCGGGATGGTCTCGACAATCGGCTCGGCGACAATCGGCGTCGCCATCGCCGGCTCGCCGCCGACGGGCGCGGCCCCGGCCGGCTCGGATGAACGGGGAGCCTCCTCGCACTTGATGAAGCGGTCGATCCTGTAGACCTCGGTCTGCAGCGATCGCTCGTGCGCAAGCCCCGGCGTCGCGGCCAGGAACCGGGCGATTGTCGCCGCGCCGAAACGATGCGGCCAATCGAAGCCGGTACGAGACATGTCGTCCGAAAGGATAAAGGCGTGCGCCGTCAGAAGGCGCCCTCCCGGCTTCAGCGCCGCCGCAAGCCGCTTCGCAACGTCCCTCAGTTCTTCTTCATCGTTGAGAAAGTAAAGCACTTCCGAACAAACGATCAGGTCCATCGCGGCAGGCAGCGGATCGTTGCAAAGATCGAGCTGTCGGAATTCGACGTTGCGCTTGTCGCGGCATCGTATCCGCGCGCGCTCCAGAGCCCTCGCCGAAATGTCGGCGGCGATCAGCCGATCGACGTGTTGCGCCAACTGTTCGGTGAACCGTCCTTCGGCGCAGGCGAGTTCAAGAGCGACGCCTAAGCCGCCCTCCGGCAGAAGCTGCATCTGACGCGCGTACTTCTCCCGCTCATAGGCCGAACCGTAGTTCCACGGATCCTCCCTTTCAAACCAGCTCTCAAAGAACGATCGACGGTCCGTGCGCCAATCTCCCTCGACCTCGCGCGTCGTTGACGGTGCGGCCGGCGTCATATCATCGGCGAGGCAGGCTTCGGCTTCCGCCTCGCATCGAAGCTGAAACAGACGGTCGGGATGGCTGCCCGGTGGCCGCGACGGGCCGGCAGCGCTCAGGATCGCTTTTCTGCCGGCTGCGGCCATTAGCGGGCGGTACCGCCGCAACGCGCCCTTGGGATCGCGAGCAATCTCTCGCGCCGCGTACGCCGGCAGCCGCAGCAGAAGCGACGGCCATAGCGCCATGCCGGCGTTGACCAAAGTCTTGCCGACGCCGAGGTCCCGGACAAGCCGCTCGATCCACTGACGCCGGGTGATCACGCCAAGTACGCCGAGATCGATCCTGGCCTTGATTTGTTCGCCATCGGAGAGAAGAATGTAAAGACGATCGATTTCCGCCGACGGCGCGACCGGCCGCGGATCGCGCATGTTCACCTTAAGCCCGAGGGTGAGGCCAAGGCGGCGTGGCTGCGTCAAATCGGCGCATTCGAGGATGAGGCGATCAAGGCAATACCGGATGGCGCGCGCCGCGACCGGATCGCCCCAGGCATCCGCCAATTTCGCGAGCAAAGCCGTGACCGCAGGCCCGAAGTCTCTCCAGTCCGCGGCAAGCTGCTCGAGCGCGACGCAATGCCCGACCATAAGGCCATGAAACAAGGCGTAGGCCGGCGCATCTGCGTGTCCGACCTCAGGGGGCGGGAGCGCCGCAAGCGTCTCCAACGCCGCCGTCCCGTCACCGCCTTGCCCACAGTCGACGCCGCCGCACCAGAAGGCAAAGATGGCGATCGCGTGGTCGACGCCGTCCTCGCCCAAAGCCGACGTATCGCCCTGATCGGACGCGGCATACGGGACGCGATCATGGGCGGCAAAAGCCCGCGCGATCACGGTCTTGCCGTCGGCCAGCAGTTGCGCGGCGTTCTTTGAAAGAGAATCCCGGCTGCCGCGATAGAACGAAAGCGGTTCATCGACATGAATCCAGCGGTCGCCAAGGCGAGCCACCCGCAGCCACAGATCCCAGTCCTCGCACGTCTGCAAACTGGTGTCGAACGCCCCGACACTTGTGACGACGGCGCGCTCGACCAGGACCGCGTGAATGGCGACCGGGCAGGATCGCGCCAGCATCGCGAAGGGGCGTCGCGCCAAAGATGGGAAGCTGCGGATCTCCGCGATCTTGCCCTCGGGCGTGATCCGGCATGAATTGCAGTAGGCTGCATAGGCGTCGGGATGAGACGCCAGCGCCGCGCTCATCTTCTCCAGGTGGCGCGCGTCGATCCAATCATCGGCATCGAGAAAAAGCACCCAGCGACCCTGCGCGACGGCAAGGCCACGGTTGCGGGCGGCGGAGACGCCTTGGCCGGCGCCGCGAAGCATGGAGAACCGTCCATCGCGCGCCTCGTATCTCTCGATGATGGCCGCCGTGCGGTCCGTCGAGCCGTCATCGACAATGATTGCTTCCCAGCTTGGATAGCTCTGGGCAAGGAGGCTGTCCAGGGCTTCGGCCAGCGTCGCTTCCGCGTTACGCGCCGGAGTCACAACCGAGATCAACTGATTGCCGCCGATACGGTCACGATTTGGAATATCATCATCGCTTTACGTCGTCATGCGCCGCGTCAGGGCGCGCAACCGATCCCGCCAACCCTACCCTCACATGGTCAAATTGCCGCTCGGCCGCACCGTTGCGCGATACTCCTTCAAGCGACGTCACGGCAACGAATGCACTGAAAAATTATAACGGTGGTTCTTGTACGTCTATAAGTAGTTTTGATAAGGCGAATTTCATCGCTCCCGCCGCCACCTGGCGCCGCAGCGACGTTCCGGCGCAACGCGGGAAGGCGTGGAGGGCGGCAAGGCGCTCGCGGCCGGCGGCGGGATCGGTTCTGTGTCCGGCAATCACACGGCCCGGCTGGATTCCGGGCCGAGCCGCCTCTCAGCACCGTTGCCCGAAGTCAGGGCGAAGTGGCGACGTGGCCAGACAAAGGCCAGTGTGGGACTACTGTGGATCGTTGTTGATCACGCCCGTCGGATCAACCTCGACGAGTTCGGCCACCCGCTCATAGAGGCTCGCAAACTCCTCCGCGCGTTCGTCCGAAGTGGGATCACCTCCTGCGATGGTGCGGAAGATGCTGGCGGCTTCACGCAGGAGCCTTGCGGCGAACTCGGCATGAGTCATGATATTGATTGTCTCCACGATCCCAATTTTCTGTCGCGCGAAGAAGCTTAGCGCTCTCCCGGCGCGGGAGAAAGGACTTATGCGCGCGGCGCGGCGCCGCCGGGGATTGCCCCGAGCCGAGCTTGGCCTGTAGTCTCTGCCGCAAGAGGGAGTTTATCCGGAACAGAACGGGGGCATTTTGACCTCGGCGCATCGAGCCTTGGTTAAGAGGAAGCCTGAAAAAACGGGAAGCCACGATGAGCGAACTTTTTCTCTATGGTGCGCCCTTCAGCACCTACGTCCGCACGGCCCGAATGACCTGCGTGGAGAAGGGCGTTGCCTACAACCTCGCGCACCAGAGCATCCAGGAAGTGCGCTCGAAGGCTCACTTGGCCTTGCATCCATTCGGCAAAATGCCGGCGATGCGCCACGGCGAGCTTGTTCTCTACGAGACCTCGGCGATCTGTCACTATATCGACGCCGCGTTCGACGGCCCGCCGCTTCGACCTGACGAGCCCGCAGCCTTCGGCCGGATGGAACAGTGGATCAGCGTCGTGTCCAGCTACGTCTATGAGGATCTTATCCGCCGTTGTGTCCTGCAATACCTCTTTCCGCAAGGCCCGGACGGAAAACCCGACCGCAGGGCGATCGACGCCGCGATGGGAGATCTGGAGCGCGATCTGTGGGTTCTCGATAACGCCTACGCGGACAACGACTACCTGGTTGGCAACGCCGGGCCGACCATCGCCGATCTCATGCTCGCGCCGATCCTCGCTTATTTCGTGAAAGCCCCGGAGGGGCGATCGCTGATGGGCCGGCACGCCAACATCAGGCGCGGCTTGCAGGCGATGCAGCAGCGGCCGAGTTTTCGCGAAACCGAGCCGCCGCCCTCGCGTGCGTGATCGGGGACGCGAAGTTCGTATCGTCGTGAAGGGCGCCCGCGCCGCCGGAATCTCCTCACGCCGCCGCGCCTCCGCCTGATCGATTTTCGTAAGAGCCAAGCATGCCATTCATGACCTGGGACAGTCTTCAGATCGTCATCGTGCTCGCGCTCATCGCGGTGGTGTTCGTCGCCTTCATCCGCGAGCGTGTCGGCCCGGATCTGGTCGGTCTGTCCTGCGTTGCGGTCCTGCTCGCCCTTGGCATCCTTCCGGTCAGCGAAGTGCTCGCGGTGTTCAGCAATCCCGCGCCGATCACGGTGGCGTGCATGTTCATCCTCAGCGCGGCGCTGGAGCGCACCGGCGTCATTCACTCGATGGGACAAGCGATCAGCCAGATCGGCTGGCGGTCGCCGACGCTGATTTTGCTGCCGCTGATGGCGGTGGTGATGGTGATGTCGGCTTTCGTCAACAACACGCCGGTGGTCGTGATCATGACGCCGGTGATGATCGCCGTGGCGCGATCCGTCGAAGCGCCGGCGTCGCGGTTTCTGATTCCGCTGTCCTACGCCAGCATCTTCGGCGGCACCTGCACGTTGATCGGCACATCCACGAATATTCTCGTCGACGGGGTCGCGCAAACACACGATTTGGCGCCGTTCGGCATGTTCGAGATCACGCTGCCGGGCCTGATCCTCGGCGCCATCGGCGTCGCCTACATCACCGTATTCGGCCGATGGCTGTTGCCGGTCCGCAAAACGATAACGGCGGCGGTCGGAGCGATGCCGGAGCGGCAATTCCTGACCAAGGTTCTGGTTCCCGAAGGCTCGGCCCTGATCGGCAAGACCCTTACCGAGGCCGGCCTGGTCAAGAAACGCGGCTACCGGGTGATGGAGGTGATCCGCGACGACGTATCGCTCGAGCCGGAACATGGCGATCCACGGCTCGCGGCCGGCGACCGCCTGGTCATCCGCTCCCATGCCGCCGACGTTCTCGGCCTGCGCGACGGCCCGGGGCTGGTCTTCGAGAGCGGCGGCGAGAGGCCCGCCCTGCAAGAGATCAAGAGCCAAAAAGCCAAGATCATGGAAGGGATCATCGGCCCGAACTCGCCGTTCGTCGGGCATCGGGTCGCCGACCTCAATCTCCGCCGCCTGTACGGGGTTTACATCCTGGCGCTGCATCGACAGGACGCCATCCTGACCGGCAACTTCGATCAGGTCCGTCTCGCCTTCGGCGACACGCTTCTGCTGGAGGGACCGCCCGAAGGCTTGGAGCGGATGTTCGCCCAGTCCGTGCTCGTCAACCTTTCGGAGCCGATGGAGCGTCCCTACCGGCGCCGGCACGCCCCGATCGCGATCATCGCAATCCTGTCGGTCATGGCTCTTGCCGCCTTGGAGATCGCCCCCATCGTCACCCTCGCCCTGATCGCCGCGGTCGCCGTGGTCGGTTTTGGCTGCCTCGATCCCGACGACGCCTACCGGGCGATCAACTGGCGGATCTTGATGCTGATCTTCGCGATGCTGGCTCTCGGCCGGGCCATGGAGACGACGGGAACCGCCGTTCTGATCGTGCGCGAGATTGCCGCCATGATCGCCGGTTTCGGGCCCATCGCCATCCTCTCCGTGATTTATCTGATCACCTCGCTCTTGACCGAGGTGCTGAGCAATAATGCGGCGGCGATCCTGCTGACGCCTATCGCCATCGGGCTGGCGACGCAACTGGGAGTCGACCCGCGGCCGTTCGTCGTGGCCGTGATGTTCGCCGCCAGCGCCAGCTTCGCAACGCCGATCGGATACCAGACCAACACGTTCGTTTACGGAGCGGGCGGGTACCGGTTCGTCGACTTCGTGCGCATCGGCCTGCCCCTCAACATCGTCAATTGGCTCGCCGCGACGCTGGTCATTCCCTTGTTCTGGCCGCTGTAAGCCCGCTGAAGCTCCTTTGCTCGCGCGCACGCGGCCAGTCCGCGCTTCCTCCCATAACATCGCTTGCCACAAATTTGCCAAAAAGCGGAACGGCTGCGACTGATTTTTGTTTTCATCTCAAAGCCAAAAACAACCAGACGCGCCGCGGTAGGAAGTCGTTTGCCGGCGCCGCTCCTGGCAAAGCGGACAAAGGCGGCGGGCAGTGCGGGAGTGGCGTGTCGCTGCAAGAGAGAGCTTGGTCATGCATCTGTCGAAAAGTCTGCAGATCTCCAGTCCGTATGTGAGTCGCTGGTACGGAGAGAGCGGCCGTGAGTACGATTTTGCCGTGGTCCGTCCCTCTTCTCTGCGCCTCGATCGGCCCGCCGTCTGTCTCCTCGCCCGCCACGAAGGCAACATGATCGTGCCGTTGTTCATCGGCGTCTCGGAAACCGGCGCGCAGGGGGATAACGCCCTCGCGCCCGACGTGTGGGAGCAGGCCCTCGGGCAAGGGATGAGCCATGTGCACCTGCGCTTCGAGGCCCCCTCCGAAACCTCCCGACGCGCCGAGGTTCAGGATCTGGTGGTGGCGTTGCGGCCCGTTCTCAACGAAATGCCCATGAACGGATGCGAGATCTTGCGACTCAGTCCCGACAGGCCGATTGAAGCCGCCGTGGCGGCGAAGTCGACAACGCCGCTTGCTGAGGACGAGGCCAAGCACGCCTGGCCGCACGATGCCACCCCAGCTTTTCTTGCTTCGGGACAGCCGTGGTTCAATTCCGCTGCGGCGGGCGAAGAGACCGAACGCGCGCAGGCGGTCGCGGCCATGGCGCAAGACGCCGATTCGTCCACACCTTCCTCATCGCCAAGTTCACGGCGCGGCAAGCGTCGCCCAGAATCCGGGGCGCGTGGCATGGCAAGGGCGGAAACGGAAGCTGCGGGTCGCAAAACCCGAAAGAAGGGCGCGGGCTCTCATTCCGTGAGCGGGACCACTGCGGCAGGCGAAGCGGTCGCGCTGTCGCGCGAATCAGCCGCGGTCGAGCCGTTGCCGTCAAGGGCTGAAAGGTCGGCGTCGACAGCGGAGACCCCCTTGCCGCCAAAGGCGCTGATCGGTCTCGATCCCGCCGTGCCCGTGGCGCTGTTCGCGGACGAAGTTTCCCTGGCCGCTGGGGCGGATATCCTTGTCGAGGCGTTGTTCACCATTTGCCACGACGATCGTCCGCTGGCGATCCTCGTTGCCGGCGATGGACCCCTCAAGGGCGAATTGGAAGCCCGGGTCCACTCTGCGGGGATTGCTCCGCGCGTGCGGTTCCTTGGCGACGTTTGCGCCGAGCGTTTCGAGGAGATCTTCGCGGCCGCTGACTTCGTGGTGATTCCGGGGCGCGCGCAGCGGGATGCGGCGCTGGCGCATCGCGCGGTTATGAAGGGAAAACCCGTTCTGGTCACGCACCAAGCCTGTCAAGACGCCGTTGTGCATGGCAAGAATGGGCTGGTCACCTACGACAACCCGGGCTCCATCGTCTGGGGCCTGCGCGAGCTTGTGCACTGCTGGTGGCCGTTCAACGAAACGTACGGCGACTCTCGGGAGAGTCTGGCGGCTTAAGGTTTAAGGTTTTCTGCCGTCTCGGCCGTTTCATGCCCTCTCGCGCCGCCGGCGCGGGGATCGGAAGAGTTGCGGTCCTCAGACGGCCGCCCGCCGATCAGCGCGAGGATAGCGTCGCGGTCGCCATCGAGGGCCGGCGCGGCGCCGCGCGTGTCGCTGTCGCGGTAGGCCGACGTCTTGATCGGGTTGCCGGCGATGGCGAGTTGTCCCGCCTCCGGCTGGTTCATTGTCACCACCATGTTGCGGTGGCGGACTTGCGGGTCGTTCAGCGCGTCCCGCACCGTGTTGATAGGGCCGCACGGGACCCCGGCCTGCGCAAGCGCCTCCACCCAATGCTCGGTCGAGCGGGGCTTGAGCCTCTCTTCGATGAGCGCCTTCAGCGTCTCCGCGTGCAGGCAGCGCTTGGCGTTGTCGGCAAATCGCGGATCCGCGGCGGCTTCAGGCAGCTCCAGCGCGGCGCAGAGGCGCTGGAACAGCCGGTCGTTGCCGGCGGCGATAATGATGTAACCGTCGCCCGTGGCATAGGCTTCGAAAGGCGAAACCGAAGGGTGGCGGGCGCCGAGCGGGCCCGGAACCTCGCCCGAGGCTCCGAAGCGGGCAATGGCGTTTTCGAGGATGGCGATTTGGCAGTCGAGCATGCCGACATCGATCATCATCCCCTCGCCGGTTTGCTCGCGCCGGTAAAGCGCGGCGCCGATGCCGGCTGTGGCGAACAGTCCGGCGCTGATATCGCCAATGGATGTGCCGACACGCGTCGGCGGACCGCCGGGATGGCCGGTCACGCTCATCAGTCCGCCCATGCCTTGGACGACCATGTCGTAGGCGGGCCGATGGCGATAAGGCCCGGTCTGGCCGAAGCCGGAGATGGCGGCGTAAATGAGGCGCGGATAGCGCGCATGCAGGGCGTCCCAGTCATAGCCGAGGCGGGCGAACGCGCCGGCGCGAAAGTTCTCGACCACAACGTCGGCCTTGGCCAGCAGCTGTTCGAAGACGGCGCGATCTTCCGGCTCCTTGAGGTCGAGGGCGATGCTTTCCTTGCCGTGGTTGAGAGACATGAAATAGGCCGACTGGCCGCCGATGAACGGCCCGAAGTGGCGCGCGTCGTCACCGCCGCCCGGCGTTTCCACCTTGATGACCCGGGCGCCAAGATCGGCAAGAACCATTGTGCAATACGGCCCGGCGAGAACTCGGCTCAAGTCCAGGACAATAATGTTGGCGAGCGGTCCGGCGGCCGTATCCATGCTCCCTGCGCAGCGCTTCCCTGTCCCGTCTTGGTTTCTTGGCGGAGCGGCCGCGCCCGGCGCTCTGGCGCCCTGCCCCATCGCTCCACCAGTTTAGGCGCCGATCACGCGGTGCGGCAAGCACCACTGAGCAAGAAGAAAACCGGAAGAAGAATGCCGGGAACGGGGCGATCCGCGCTCGCCAACGCGGCTGACT
>CAZRWU010000028.1:0-24496 GCA_964603915.1 uncultured Rhodospirillaceae bacterium | reverse complement strand
ATCGCGAAGGCCGGCCACGACCTCCTCGGCGCAGTCCTTGAGCCGCGCGCCGGCGTCGGCCGTGGGCCCGGCGGTCTCGCCGGCGAGGCCGTGAATGCCGGTGGACTCCTTCTTCCACCATTTGAGCCGGAGGTGGGTGACCTTGCGGCCGGTTTTCAGCGGTTCGATCTCGACCAGAAAGTCGGAAAGCTGGTTGACCTCCTCGACCGCGCGCCGAATCGCCCGATGATAGAGATTGCTCCACGTCGTCAGCTTGCCCTTGGGCACGCCGAGCACGCCGCGGATCTCGTCGATCATGAAATCCTCGCTGGAGCGATAGAGCATGTTGCCGCGCTTTTGCACCATCTCGTACAGCGTCAGCGCGTACTTGCTCGACAGGGCGAACATCACCTCCTTTTGAAGCCGGGCGAAGATCGTGCTGTCCTTGATGATTCGCCGCAGCCGCGGCGGAATCTCGTAGTGGAACATGCCGTCGGGCGTTTCGAATTCGACGTTGCCGCCGAGAAGCTGCACGCGCTCGATGGCCGTCTCGTCGCCCCGGGTGACCTTGATCTTGACGATCGCCGCCATCAGGCGCTCGATCGACTCGCCGATACGGTCGTTGGAATTGTGCGAGCCGCGCAGGCGCCCCTTGCCGATGCTGTGGATGACCGGCTTGTCGATGCTGTCCCAGGCGTTTTCCAACAGCAGATTGTAGACGCGGCGATCCGTCAACGTCAGCGGCGTCACCTCGACAAGATCGACCAGTTCGCCCGGCTTGATGAGCGAGTCCGGAGTCGGCCGGGCCTCGAGGGTGCGCCATGCCTTGTCCCTCGCCGCATATGCGTCATCCACTACAGGCACGCCCTTACGTATGTAAGACTTATCGGGCAAGCCTATGGGCAAAGTCGCCCAGGAATGCAAGTCGCATCGGCGACCCGCGTCGCCAACCACCCAAAAAGTAAGCGTCGGCGGCGGCGAGTCGCCAAGCCTTCAAGAGCCCCCAGGCGGGGGCGAAACGGCGCCGGGCTTGCGGCGCGGGCGGCCGTGATCCAGTTCGCGCGGCGCCGGCGTTCTTTGCGTGTTGTGGATAAGTTTGTGGGTAACCCTGTGGATGAGCTGGCGCCGACAAACCCAAAAAGTAAGTTTTGCCATCCCGAAAAGTAAGAGTTCGCACCCAAAAAGTAACGGAAACCCACCCAAAAAGTAAGAGTTAGACGAGTAAATTGTTGATTTTAAATGGTTTTTTCCGCCTGAACAAAGAACATATAAGAACAGAACAAAGAGGTGGTTGGTGACGGTTGAATGGATGAAAGTATTTCAACCAATACGGATGCCGTAGAGCGGCGTCGACAAACAAGGAAGAAGAAGATGATGATCAGGAGTGAGTCCCGCTCCGATTCGCAACGCTTACTTTTTGGGACGATTCGCCACAGCGACACCGCAAAGACAGACCGACACCATCGGCCAAAACGGCAGGCAATTCCCTTTTCACCGACAATGAAGGCAAGCATCGCTCTCGCAAACGACGGGAGCAAGGCTTCCGCGCCACGCGAGAACGAGCCCTTTTCCTGGCGAAAGCCGTGAGAAAACGAACTTGCCTTGGGCGGCCGAGCGGTGTCACAAAGCCAAGCCACCGGCGCTTCGCCCCTCGCTCGGACAGCCTCGGCCATGAAGAATACGTCTTTACCCTCTTTCCCTCTCCCGCCTGTCGGCATCGACGCCCTGGAAGCCATGGCCGAGCGCGCCGCGGCCGTTGTCGAGCGACTACGCGCCCGCGTGTTCACCCCGGATTCCCGTAAAACTCTCGATCTTCGCTTCAACGTCAAAAGCGCCGCCGCCATGGTCGGCCGCTCGGAGAAGGCGCTGCGCGAGGCCGAGGCCGACGGCCGCTTGCCGGCGGCCGAGATCAACCCGCAAAGCGGCCGGAGAACCGGCTATACCCTCAAAGACGTCAACCGCATGCGCGACGTCTTCAACACCCGACCGGGACGCAGAGCGGACGACGAGCCGATCGTCATCGCCGTGCAGAATTTCAAGGGCGGCGTCGGCAAGTCGACGATCGTCTGCCATCTCGCCCAGTACCTCGCCCTGCAAGGCTATCGAATCTGCGTCGTCGACTGCGATTCGCAGGCCAGCACCACCAGCATCTTCGGGTTGAATCCCGACATCGACATCGACGAGCGCGAGGAAACCCTCTATCCCTTCCTGCGCCACGGCGGGCCCGCCTCGCTCGATTTCACGTTGCGCGCCACCTACTGGAACGGCATCGCCCTGATCCCCGCCAACCTCGGTCTGTACGACGCGGAATACGAGTTCGCCGCCCGCCTCGCGCGCGAGAGCGCGACGGCGCTCGACCGCCTGCGCGAGGGCCTCGACACCGTCAAGGACCGTTTCGATATCGTCCTTCTCGATCCGCCGCCGGCGCTTGGCATGATCTCGCTCAGCGTGCTGCGCGCCGCCGACGCCCTCATCGTGCCGGCGCCGCCCAACAACATCGATTTCGGATCGACCGGCCATTTCCTGCGCATGATGGTCTCCACGCTTCAGGAGATCAGCCGCTTGAGCGCGCCGCCCGAGTACAAGTTCGTCAAGATCCTCGCCACCAAGATGAACGACGCCAAGAGCGCCCACGTTTCGATCAAGCGGATGATGGACCATGTCTTCCCGCACGACATGCTGACGGCGGTGCTCAAGGATTCGGCGGAAATCGACAACGCCACGGCAAACCTGAAAACGGTCTACGAGATGACCGGACCGGCGACGCGAACCGAAACCCACAGGCGCTGCCGGGCCTATCTCGATTCGGTCGGCCGCGAAGTGGAGATTCTCATCCGCAAGACGTGGCCGAGCCATCATCCCCGCCTCCGCAGCGAGGGCCTGCTGTAGCACGTTGAGGGAGCGACCGCATGCCGGGACGACATGACGCCGTCTTCGATGACGTACTGAACGAACTGGACCAGGCCGCCACCGACAAGCCGGCGGCGCCGCGACCGGCGGCGGACCGGGGAGGAGGACGGTTCCTCAATCGCTCCACGGCGCTGTCCGATCGGCTGAGCGGCGATGTCGTCGAGAAGACCCTGCTCTGGGTCGAACCCGAACGGTGCCGAATGTGGGAGCGGCATAACCGGCGCTACGATCTGCTCAGCGAAACCCGCTGCGCCGATCTCATCGACAGCTTCAAGGCGCAGGGCCGCCAGGAGTTTCCGGCGATCGTCCGGCGCCTTCGCGACGATCCCGAGCACGACTACGAAGTCGTCTGCGGGGCGCGGCGACACTGGACCGTCGCTTGGCTGCGCGCCCACAATTACCGGCAGTTCCGCTTTCTGATCGAAGTCCGCGATCTCACCGACGAGGAAGCGTTCCGCCTCGGCGACATCGAGAACCGCGACCGCGTCGACATCAGCGACTACGAGCGGGCGCTCGATTACGCCGATGCCGTCGGCCGCTACTACAACGGCCGGCAGAAGGACATGGCGGCGCGGCTGGAAGTATCAGAGACCTGGCTCAGCCGCTTTCTCGGCCTCGCCAAGCTGCCACGGAGCATCGTCGAGGCCTACGCCAACATCACCGACATCAAGGAGCGCCACGCCCGCGACCTCAATCCGCTGTTGAGCCATCCGGAAAGAAGGAAGGCGATCGTCGACGCCGCCAAGGCCATCGCCAAGGCGCAGCGCGGCGCGCTGCAGGGAGAGGGGGTCGGCCTCGACGGGCCGGCGGTGATCGCCCGGCTGAAAGCGGCGGCGATGCCGCGCCGGCCGGCGCGGCGCGCGGCGGCGCGCGAATACGCATCGCCTGCCGGCGCGCTGCTGGTGACGGCGCGCAAGTCCAAGGGCGGGAGACTCATCCTTGAGACCGCCGCCGACGGCGACCGCCGGGCGATCCTCGAAGCATGCCGGCAGGCGCTGATCGACTTTTGCGGCCCTGAAGCCTGACAGGGCCGAATTGCCCATGGGCAATTTTCCTATAACCGGTTGAAAAGAAAAATAATCACGCGTTGAACGACTTTCCGCCGAAGGGCGGCGAGCGCGTCTTTACGATCCGTTAACCCGGCGCCGGCACACTAAAAGTCCGCACACCGGGCCCGGTCGCTCCAAGCCGGCCCACATCCTCCGTGGAGAAACAGCGCCAATGGTGAGAATTGCGTTTGCCGTGCTCTCGCTGCTCGTTCTCGTCGCCTGCACCGCGGACGTGGCGGTGCGGCCGATCAAGCCTCAGGCGCGGGTGGTGATCGACGCCGGCAGCGGCGGCTTCTGTCCGCCCGGCCAGGCAAAGAAGGGCCGCTGCTAGGTCCACACGCGTCTTGCCGCCGCTGCGCCCGGCGGCAAAGGCGGCAGCGATCGTCTCGTCCTTTCAGCGGCCGCGAGGTTCGCTTCCCGGACCAGCGCTCCGTTCCCTCTCCCGGGCCAAGAGGTGATGGACGAGCGCGTCGATCCCGATCACGTAGCCGTAGGGACCGAACCCGCAGATCACGCCGAGCGCGACCTTGGAAACGTACGAGAAGTGGCGGAACGCCTCGCGCTTGTGAATGTTGGAGATGTGCACCTCGGCCACCGGCAGCGCGACGCTGGCGATGGCGTCGAGCAGCGCGATCGACGTGTGGGTGTAGGCGCCGGCGTTGAGGACGATGCCGTCGTGCTTGCCCTTGGCGTCGTGAATCCAGTCGACCAGGGCGCCCTCGTGATTGCTCTGGCGGAAGTCGATGCCGACGCCGAGAGCCGTGGCCTTGTCGGCGCACATCGCCTCGACGTCGGCGAGCGTCGCGCCGCCGTAGACTTCCGGCTGCCGGGTCCCCAGCAGGTTCAGGTTGGGGCCGTTGAGAATCAGGATCGATAGCGGCATGCTGCCTTCCTTGCGTTAAGCGACCGCCCTCGACACCATAGGCCGGCGCGATGTCGGCGTCCCTCACAAAAACCCACAAAAAGAGCGGAGGGTCGCGAACATCCGGATTGCGATCAGCCCTCAAGGCGAACGATCTTAGGCGCCGCCGCTTGCTGGCGCATGGAAGCCGGCGGTTGCCGCGTCACCGAGAATGCATCCAGGAGGACTGGACGGGAGGTTGCAAATCATGAGCGCCATCATCGGCAGGGCAGAGTCCTTTTGCGGCCGGTTCGGATTGCGGGCGCCGATCCTGCTCGCGCCGATGGCCGGCGCGTGTCCGCCATCCCTGTCGATCGCCGTCGCCAACGCCGGAGGACTGGGCGCGTGCGGCGCCTTGCTGATGCCGCCGCCCGAGATCCTGGCGTGGGCCGGCGAGGTCCGCGCGCACAGCCAGGGAGCGTTCCAGATCAACCTTTGGATTCCCGATCCCGCGTCCGTGCGCGACGCCGACCACGAGGCGCGGATCCGCGCCTTTCTCGCCGCCTGGGGACCGCCGGTCGCGGCCGAGGCGGGAGACGCCCGGCCGCTCGATTTCGGCCGGCAGTGCGAAGCCGTGCTGGAGGCGAACCCGCCGATCGTTTCCTCCGTCATGGGACTCTATCCACCGCAGTTCGTCGCGCGCATGAGGGCGCGCGGCATCGCCTGGTTCGCCACCGTCACCACCGTCGCGGAGGCGCGGGCGGCGGCGGCGGCGGGCGCCGACGCCATTGTCGCCCAGGGCGCGGAAGCCGGCGGGCATCGCGGCGGCTTCGATCCGCTCGAGGCCGAACGCCGGCAGGTCGGCCTGTTCTCCCTGCTGCCCGCGGTCGTCGATGCGGTCGGCGCGCCGGTGATCGCCGCCGGCGGCGTCGCCGACGCTCGCGGCGTCGCCGCGGCGCTGACGCTCGGAGCGAGCGCGGTGCAGATCGGCACCGCCTTTCTGCGTTGCCCGGAGGCCGGACTTCATCCCGCCTGGGCGGACGCCTTGGCGCGCGCCGCGCCCGAGGACACGATCGTCAGCCGGGCGTTCAGCGGCCGCGCCGGGCGCAGCATCGCCAACGCCTACGTTCTCGCCGCGACGGCGGCGGACGCGCCGGCGCCGGCTCCCTATCCGGTCCAGCGCGGCCTGACGGCGGCGATGCGGGCGGCCGCGCTGAAGGAGGGCGATGTCGCCCGGATGCAGGCCTGGGCCGGGCAATCCGCGGCCCTGGCCGAAGCCGCTCCGGCGGCGGAGGTCGTGCGGCGGTTGTGGACCGGGGCGCAGGCTCTTCTCGGGTCGCCGCCACCGTGACCGGCCGCCGCCCGGCTCGCCTTCCGATCGTCGGCATCGGCGGCCATTGCGCGACGCCGGCGAAGCGTTCATCCTCGTCCCCGTCCAATAGACCTTTCAGCATCCCGGGACGCGCGCCATGGTCCAGCCCGCCTCCGTCGTCACCCTCGATTTCGACCCTGCTTCCGCCCTCGGCTCCGCCTTTGGTCGTCGTCTACGACAGCCCCGCGCCGGCGCGCCTGCACAAGGACGGCGCCGCCATCGACGCCGACGTGTTCGTCCTGCCGCGCCGGCCGTCGCGCGCGGCGGCGACCGCTCTCGAGGAATGACGCGCGGCGCTGTCAGGCGGCGAGGTCGAAAACGAGGACTTCGCCGTCCTGAATCCCCGCGACGAAGACGGCGTCGGCGGCGGTGATCGCCGCGCCGTCGCCCGCGGACAGGCGCGCGCCGTTGACGGCGACGCCCCCGCGCGTCACCTGAACCCAGGCGCTGCGGCCGGGGCGAAGGTCGAGCCGGGCCTCCTCGCCGGCGTCGAACAGGCCGGCGTACAGATCGACGTCGCGGCCGATCGTCAGCGATCCCTCGCGACCCTGGGGCGAGCCGACAAGGCGCAAGCGCCCCCGCTTCTCGTCGTCGGCGAAGGCCTGCTGCTCGTAGCTCGGCGCGACCCCTTGCCGCTCCGGGACGATCCAGATCTGCACAAAGCGCACCGGCTCCGTTCCTGAATGGTTGAACTCGGCGTGGCGGATGCCGGCGCCGGCGGACATCCGCTGCACCTCGCCGGGGCGGAGAACCGATCCGCCGCCGAGCGAGTCTTTGTGGGCGAGAGCTCCCGCCAGGACGTAGGAAACGATCTCCATGTCGCGGTGGCCATGGCTGTCGAAGCCGGCGCCCGGCTTGACGCGGTCTTCGTTGATGACGCGCAGCGGGCCGAACCCCATGTGCGCCGGGTCGATGTAGTGGCCGAAGGAAAACGTGTGGCGTGAGTGCAACCAGCCGAGGTCGGTGAGTCCCCGCTCTGCGGATTTCCTGATTGTGAGCATATCAACCTCCACCATGCGGCGGCGCGCCGCCCGCGCCGCCTCTCGATGTATTTTCTCAAAAAACAAAGACAATGATGGCATCGGGAGACATATCGTCTCATAATCGGAGACAATTCCGCGACGGGAGCGGAGAAGGTGACGTTCGCCAGCCTGACCGCGTTCACGAAAGTCGTCGAAGAAGGCGGGTTCGCCGCGGCGGCGCGCCGGCTCGGCCTGTCGCGCGCCCAGGTCAACAAGATGGTGATCGCGCTGGAAAACCGCCTCGGCGTCGCGCTGCTCAACCGCACGACCCGCAAGGTGGCGGCGACGCCAGCCGGCCGCGCCTTCTACGAGCGGGCGCGGGCCATCCTCAACGATCTCGCCGAGGCGGAAGCCGCGGTCCGCGACGACGGCGAGGAGCCGCGCGGCGATCTCAAGATCAACGCGCCGATGTCGTTCGGCACGATGCACCTCGCCCCCGCCCTCGCCGACTTCATGCTGCGGCATCCGCAGATCCGCGTTCAGCTTGTCCTCAACGATCGCTTCGTCGATCCGATCGCCGAGGGCTACGACGTCACCGTGCGGATCGCCGGGCCGATCGCGCTTCCCTCGGTCGTCGATCACCGCATCGTCGAGGTCAAGCGCGTCATCTGCGCCGCGCCGGCGTTGCTGCGGGCGCGCGGAGAGCCGCGCGCGCCGCAAGACCTGACGACCGCGCCGTGCCTGCACTACGGCGCCCTGCCGAGCGGAAACGTCTGGCGGCTCGCCGGGCCGGCCGGCCCCGTCGACGTCCGCGTCAACGGCGTCCTCTGCTCCAACAACGGCGAGGTCTTGCGCGACGCCGCGCTCAAGGGCCTCGGTTTCGCCTTGCTGCCGACTTTCATCGTCGGCGCCGAGCTGCGCGCCGGCCGCCTCGTCACCGTTCTCGATGCGCACCAGCCGCCGCGCCTGTTCTTGACGGTGCTGTATCCGCCGCATCGGCATCTGTCGGCGCGCATCCGCCTGCTCGTCGCGTTTTTCTACGAGCGCTTCGGCGAGAGGCCGTCATGGGACCTCCTCGCCACACAGGTTGCGCAATGAGCGCGTGAGGCTGGCGTGACGCGACGCCCCCTTGGCGCCCTCGGCCGCCGCGCCTTTCTCGGAGTCCTCGCCGCCGCCGGCGCCGCCGGCGTTGCCCGTCCTTCTCCGGCGCCTTCCCTGGCGCCTTCCCTGGCGCCTTCTCCGGCGGATGCCGCGCCGGCGCCGTTGCGCCGCGCCATTCCGGCGAGCGGAGAGAGCGTGCCGGCCATCGGCATGGGCACGTGGATCACCTTCGACGTCGGCGCCGACACCGCGCTGCGCGATCAGCGCGCCGAGGTGCTCAAGACCTTCTTCGCCATGGGCGGCGCGGTCGTCGACTCCTCGCCGATGTACGGCTCGTCCGAGGCGGTGGTCGGCTACGGCCTCAAGCGTCTCGCCGCCGCCGGGACGCCCGCCGCGCCTGTCTTCGCCGCGACCAAGGTGTGGACGCCGTTCACCGCGCTGGGCGACGGGCAGATGCGCAATTCCCGCCGCCTGTGGGGCGTGCGGGGGTTCGACCTCATGCAAATCCACAACATGCTGAACTGGGAAGGCCATCTGCCGCGGCTGCGGGAGGACAAGGCGGCGGGGCGGATCCGTTACGTCGGCGTCACGACGTCGCACGGCCGCCGCCACGACGTCATGGCGCGGGTGATGGCGAGCGAGCCGATCGATGCCGTTCAGTTCACCTACAACATCGTCGATCGCGAGGCGGAGGCGCGCCTCCTGCCGCTCGCCGCCGACCGCGGCCTCGCCGTGGTGATCAACCGGCCGTTCCGCCGCAAGCACCTGTTCCATCTGTTCGCGCACCACCCGCTCCCTGCTTGGGCGGCGGAGATCGATTGCGCCAACTGGGCGCAGTTTTTCTTGAAGTTCGTCGTCTCCCACCCCGCCGTCACCTGCGCCATCCCGGCGACCTCCCGCGTCGAGCACATGCGCGAGAACATGGGCGCGCTGTCCGGCCGGCTGCCCGACCACGCCATGCGCCAACGCATGGTCCGCTACGTGGAGAGTCTGTAGGATCGGTGTAGCTTGCCTTTGTCAGAGAACGACGCGGCATGCCGGCCGCGTTCAGGATCGCACGCCTCCCGCTCGCGCTCCTTCATGCCGACGGATTCTCATTCTTGCGACTGCTGATTTTTGCGCTCGGGAACATTTTGCGTGCCGATGATATACTGCCGGTCTAACCCCAACAGAATATCCTCGGGATATTGGATTGTTACATCGTCGCCTTGTTTTATTGTCTCACTTCGGAAATACACAGTGTCGCCTACATCGAACACGACGCGAACCGGCTTCGTCGTGCAGCTGACCAATCTGTCATCTGGTCCATTGTCCTTGTTTTCTATGGCTTGATTCCGATCCAGCACTGCACATGCTTCAGGTTTGACGACAAATTGCGCCGGGATGTCGCCTCCAAGATTCAGCGTCCGGAGCATAATCTCGGCGGACTTGCCAAAACCGATGCTCGCCAGCAAAAGGATAAAGATTATGAGTCCCATTACCGCCGGGCCGAGTAGCCCCAATTCTTCGGCGGATATATATGTTAGAATTATCACGAAAATAATTGCAAAATAAACAGAAAATAATACTGGTATTTGTCCCCAATTGATATGATATAAGCTTATTAAAATTATATTAACAAAAGACCAAAAAACAAATAATACGAAGTTTGCACCCACAATTAATGGGAATAAATTCCATTTAAGTGATTCAAATTTTGATGAACATAACGAATGGTAGTGTTTAAAAGTTGAAAATAAATACAGCATAACGAATAAAAAAGTGGATAATATAATATTTTCAGTTTTATCAAAAATATATAGGAACGAAAAAAGTACAAATAATAAAGGTACAAATATAATGAATGTAAAAAAACCGCGCCATAAGAAAGTAATAGACCTTTTTAATTCACTCCGCAATTTTGTAAATATAGACCTCTGCAGTAGATGATCATGTGATAAATATTCCTTGAAATATCTATCTGTGGCTACCAGAAGAGGGAAATATAATAAAATAATACAGAAAGATGCATAAAATATAGAAAATATTCCTCCGTAGATTATTAAAAATATAGTTGAATCTAACGCATTTATAGGAAAAGGAATTGAATTATTATTAGAAATTAATATAATTAAAACAACGGATATAATTGGAAAAACTATTGCTGATAATTTCAGATTTAGAGTTAGGAATTGTAAAAGAGGAGAAAGTTGTTCATGCAGTTGTTGAATTCTACCGCTCAAGACATTGGAGCCTTTTGTCTGATCGCTCTCGTTCGGGTAGGGCCTGTGACGGGGTGAAGGAAAGCGCGGCGAATGCGCGATGCGGTTTCGTTGCGTCATTGATGTTCGGTTCGACGTTTCTGGTTGCGCGGCATCTGAGGAGGCAAGCGGCTCCCCCCCTTTCGCGTGCAAATTAACCAAGGTGTCCGCGCTGCGGAAGGAGATGAAAAGGGCCGGCGCTACCGCTCGCGCGCGTAGAGCCGCATGGTGAGCGGAGCGAAGACGGCGGCGATGAGGGCCGGCGCCATCATGGCGAGGCCGACCTCGGCGAGGGTCGGCGCGCCATCCAGCAGACCGCGCAGGGCGGTGACGATCAGCGAGACCGGATTGACGGCGACGACCGCCTGCAGCCAGTCCGGCATGGTCGCGGGATCGACGTAGATGTTCGAGGCGAAGGTCACCGGCATCAGGACCAGCCAGGACAGCGTCATGACGGTGGCCGGGGTGCGCACGAGGAGGGCGACGGCGGTGAAGATCCATCCGAACCCGAACGCGAACAGGTCGATCAGGAGCAGCGCCGCGATCACGCCCAGGATCGTGCCCTCGAGGCGATAGCCCATCGCGAACCCGACGGCGAGGACGATGACCGCCGAGGCGGTGTAGCGCGCGAAGTCGCCGACGATCGCCCCGGCGATCGGCGCCGGGCGCCAGATCGGCATCGCCCGGAACCGGTCGAACACGCCCCTTGCGATGTCCTGGTTGAGCGTGAAGCCGGTGTACATCGAGGTGAACATGACCGTCTGGACGAGAATGCCCGGGAGCAGGAACTGTAAATAGGCCTTGGGCGATCCGGCCAGCGCGCCGCCGAACAGATAGGTGAAGATCACCGTGAACATGATCGGCGAGAGCGCCATGTCGAAGACCTGTTCCGGCGAGTGTTTGAGCTTGAGCAGCGCCCGCCAGGCGAAGACCAGCGTCTCGGTCAGCGGCCCGGGCGATCGTCCAGGGCGGGGAGGCGCCGCCCTCTCGGCCGGCGCCCGGAACTTGCGCGAAGTCATGATCCCTCCTCGTTTGCCGGGTTCTCGGCCGGCGCGGCGGCATGGCCGGTCAGGACGAAAAACGCGTCGTCGAGGCTCGGCCGACCGAACGCGAAGTCGGCGACGCCGATGCCGTCTCGGGTCAGCCGGGCGACGAGGGCGGCGGCGGCGGCGGCGTCGGCGAGCGTGACGGAAACGGCGCGGCGATCGGCCTCGCGCCGCGCGTCGAGGCCCAGCGCCGCGAGCAACGCCAGCGCCCGGTCCCGCTCGGCGGGATCGGCGAGCGTCAGGTGCAGCCGACCGCCGCCGACCCGGGCCTTGAGGTCGGCGCTGGTGCCCTCGGCGATCACCCGGCCATGGTCGATCACCGCGATGCGCTCGGCGAGGCGGTCCGCCTCCTCGAGATACTGCGTCGTCAGCAACACGGTGGCGCCGCCCTCGACGAGGCCGCGCACGATTTCCCAGACCTGCGCCCGGCTGCGCGGATCGAGCCCGGTGGTGGGCTCGTCGAGGAAAAGAAGGGCGGGGGTGACGACGAGGGACGCCGCGATGTCGAGCCGCCGCTGCATGCCGCCGGACCAGGTCCGCACCTGCCGCCCCGCCGCCGCCGCGAGATCGAAGGCGGCGAGCAGCGCCTCGGCGCGGGCGCGCGCCGCGCGGCGGCCGAGACCGAGCAGACGGGCGATGAGCAGCAGGTTCTCCGCGCCGGTCAGATCCTCGTCGAGCGAGGCGAACTGGCCGGTCAGCGCGATCTTGGCGCGCACCGCCGCCGGCTCGGCGACGACGTCGTGGCCGAGGACGCGCGCCCGCCCGGCGTCGGGCCGGATCAGGGTCGAGAGCAGCCGCACCATTGTCGTTTTTCCGGCCCCATTCGGGCCGAGAAGCGCGTAGATCGCCCCTCGCCGCACCGACAGATCGACGCCGTCGACGGCTCGCGTCGCGCCGAAGCTCTTGGCGAGGGCATCGATGACGATGGCTTGCGACTCTCCCCGGCTCATGCCGCGCCTCGCGGTGGTTGTCATGAAGTGCGCCGCGCGCGCCTCGCCCGGACGAGCGCCGCCGGCGGTATATCTTCCGAACCGCGGCCACTTTTCAACCGTAACCGGCGCTACGCCTCTCCCGCCGTTCGCGGCGGCCGGCGGGCGGATGTGGCGACGGGGCGCGTCGCCGCGTCCTCGCGCAGCAGTTCGGGGGCCAGCGCCGCGATGGCGCGATACTGGCTGAGGAAGACCTCGCCGGTGAGGCGGTCGAGAATGTCCGTCCTGTGGAGCCGATCCATGACCGGTCCCTTCACCTCGGACAAGTGGAAGAGAACGCCGAGATTGTTCAAGCGCTCGTTGATGGCCTCCAAGCTTTCCAGCGCGCTTGCGTCGATTTCGTTGACGGCGGCGCACATCAGCACGACATGGCGCAGCTCGGGCCTCTGGGCGACCATGTCGTAGAGCTTGTCCTCGAGGTAGCGGGCGTTGGCGAAATAGAGACTCTCGTCGACGCGCAGGCTGAGAACGTGCGGACTCGTTCTCACCGCGTGCCGCAGCACGTTGCGAAAGTGCTCGCTTCCCGGAACGAGGCCGACGACGGCCATGTGCGGCCGGCTGGTGCGGTAAAGGAACAGCGCGATCGACAACAGGACGCCCGCCGTCAGGCCGGCTTCGATGCCGACCGCGAGGGTGACGAGAAGGGTGGCGGCGACGGCGGCGAAATCCTTTTTCGAGTAGGTCCAGGTCCGCCGCAGCACCGTCAGGTCGACCAGCGAGAGGACGGCGACGATGATCGTCGCGGCGAGGGTGGCCTGCGGCAGGAAGAACAGATATGGCGTGAACGCAAGCGTGGCGAGGCCGATGCCGACGGCGGCGAAGGCCCCGGCCGCTGGGGTGCGGGCGCCGGCGTCGAAGTTGACCACCGAACGGGCGAACCCACCCGTCACCGGATAGCCGCCGCTGAACGCGGCGGCCAGGTTGGACGCGCCGAGCCCGACCAGTTCCTGATCCGGATCGATGCGCTCGCGCCGCTTCGCCGCCAGCGTTTGCGCCACCGATACCGACTCGACGAAGCCGATGACGCTGATCAGCGCCGCCGCGCCGGCCAGTTGCCGCCACAGGTCCCAATCGAAGGCGGGGATGGTAAGGGAGGGCAGACCCTGGGGAATGGCGCCGACGATCCGCACCCCGTGTTCGGGCAAATCGAGGAAGGCCGCCGCCAGGGTCGTGGCGACGACGGCGACGATCGGCGAGACCTTGCTCGCGATGTCGGCCGGGCGGGCCTTGACGCCGAGACGGAACAGCAGCGGCTTCAACCATGTCCTGACCGCGAACAGGAAGATCAGGGTCGATCCGCCCACCGCCGCGGTGGCGGGATTGGCGTCGGGCAAGCCGGCGGCGAGCGACAGAAGGATTGCGGAGAGGGTCTGGCCGGAGGCCTCGATGCCGAGAAGGTGCCTAACCTGGCTCGCCGCGATCAGGAGTCCCGACGCCGCGATGAATCCGGAGATCACCGGGTGGCTCAGAAAGTTGGCGAGAAAGCCCAGGCGGAAAGCGCCCATGACGACCAGCATCAGCCCGGACAGAAGGGTCAGGACGAGTGTGGCGGCGATGTAGTCGGCGCTCCCCGGCGCCGCCAGCTGGCCGACGGCGGCGGCGGTCATCAATGAAACGACGGCGACCGGTCCCACCGCCAACGTCCGGCTGGTCCCGAACGCGGCGTAGGCGATCAGCGGCAGAATGCTGGCGTAGAGCCCGACCTGCGGCGGAAGGCCGGCGAGCATGGCGTAGGCCAGCGACTGCGGCACCAGCATGATCGTGACGATGATCGCGGCGAGGGCATCGTCGGTCAGCGTGCCCAGGCGGTAGGACCGCGTCCATTCAAGGATCGGGAGATGGCGGGCGAGGCGCGATCGCAGCGGCGGCGTCATCCGTTCGGGTCGGCCGAGGGGCGTGGCCATGCGCGTTCCGAGGTTGCCGGTCCGGCTCGCGAAAAGAGCGCCGCTCTCAGAGCGCCTTTTCCACCAGTTTCACCGGGATCTTCAGATAGCGAACGCCGTTGGACTCCGCTTGCGGCAGCCGGCCGGCGCGGATGTTGGTCTGGATCGACGGCAAAAGCAGCAGGGGCGGCGCCAGCCCGGCGTCGCGCTTCCGTCGCCAGGCGACGAACGCGTCTTCGTCGCGGCCGGCGAGATGAACGTTCTTCTTCTCCTCGGCCACCGTCGTCTCCCAGGCGTAATGATCGCGTCCCGGCGCCTTGTAGTCGTGGCACATGAACAGCCGGGTGGCGTCGGGAAGGGCGAGGAGCCGCGCGATGGATCGATAGAGCAGGCGCGCGTCGCCGCCCGGAAAATCGGCGCGAGCGGTGCCGTAGTCGGGCATGAACAAGGTGTCGCCGACGAAGACGGCGTCGTCGATCTTGTAGGCGACGTCGGCCGGCGTGTGGCCCGGCACGTACAGAACCTCCGCCGTCAGCCCGCCGATGGCGAATGTCTCGCCGTCGGTGAACAGGCGGTCGAACTCGCTGCCCTCGGCGGAGACGTCGGTGAGGTTGAACACCGGACGGAAGATCCGCTGGACATCCTTGATGTGCTCGCCGATGCCGACCTTGGCGCCCGTTTTCAGCTTGACGAAGGGGGCCGCGGAGAGATGGTCGGCGTGGGCGTGGGTCTCCAGCACCCAGTCGATGCGCACCCCTTCGTCGGCGGCGGCGGCGAGAATTTCCTCGGCCGACGCGGTCGACGCCTTGCCCGACCGGTGATCGAAATCGAGCACGGGATCGATCACGGCGGCGCGGCGCCTTTCGCGGTCCCAGATCAGATAACTGACCGTGTTGGTGGGTTCGTTGAAGAAGGCGCGGATGGCCAAGCGTCCGTTGTCGTTCATGCCCTGTCTCTCCCTCGCGCCGGCGGGTGGCCCAGCGGTCATTGTTGACATATATATTAGAAGAATGTTATTTAGCAATACCTAAAGAAAGGGCAAGACATGCCGCCGGCCGAGCCGCTGGAGTCCCTGGAAGAGAAAGCCGCCGAGGTCAGCGCGACGCTGCGCCTCCTCGCCAACCAGAAGCGGCTTCTCGTCCTTTGCCGGCTTGCCTTGCACGGCGAGATGTCGGTGACGGCGCTCGGCGAAGCGGTCGCTCTCGGCCAGTCGGCGCTCTCCCAGCATCTGGCGAGGCTGAGGGGCGAGGGCCTCGTCGCCGCCCGGCGCGAGAGCCAGACCCTGTTCTACCGCATCGCCGACGACAGGATCGGGCGGCTGCTCGCCGCCCTGTACGACATCTATTGCCAAGACGACAAAAGGTGAGCGGTCGGCGCGCCGCCCGGGCGGCGCTGGTCAAGGCGCGCGGCGGCGCGTCGCGGAGATGAAGAGAACCGCGAGCGCGGTTGCGAACAACCCCGCCGTCCCGGGCAGCGGGACGACGAAGGACGGCGCGGCGCCGACGCCGAAAATCGTGTCGAAATAATAGGCGCTCTCGGGGTGCAGCCCGGGACTGAACGAGACGTTGAGCAGGCCGTCCGCCGACAAGAAAGGCTGCCAGGGCCCAAGGTCGATCACGTTGTCATTGAAGAACGCATCCGCCTGTCGCCGCTTTTCTTCGACTTCCTCCTCCGACTGCGGGCTGAAATCATAGGTGAACGTGTGGTCGTTGACTGCGATGGTGAACACGGTGCCCAACAACCACCCTTCGGGAAACTCAGGTTGAACGGCATCGAGCAGACCGATCAATAGATGCCCGCCCTCCCAAGCCCCTGGCAGGGCTTCCCTCCTGACGACGAAGTCGGTCCGCGTCGTGCCTTTGAGATACGCGGGTTCGCCACCGAACATGCTACGGCCGAGGACCGCCGCATCGTCCCCGAACACGGCCTGGACAGTGGAATGGTTGTCGAGAAGGGCGTCCACATCGGCTGGCGTGGGCAGGCCGATCGCGACCGTCGCCATCGTCACGCCGGCGAGATCGCTCGCGCTTGGCGCGGCGTGGCCGACCGTCGCGCGCGTTTCGCTCGATATCACCTGCTCAGAAAAGATAAGGGTAGTGTCAAGAACCGAGGCGGCGCGTGCGGTGACGCCGCTTCGCGATGAGTCCGCGTCAACGGCCTGTGTTCCCCGCCCGCTGGCCAGGATCGAAGCGCGCGCCTGACGGCCGTTCGCCGTCGCGGTCAGGTCGTAGACACCGGAGAGGTCCAGCGAAAGAGGAGTGACGACGCTAGCCAGCGCATCCCCCTGTTCGGCGTTCGGACCCGGGCCGGCGGCGCCGCCAATAGCCGTCGCCCGCAATTGGCTACTATACGAGATTATCTGATCGTAATCGCTGGTGATAATGGCGGTGGCGTCGCCGCCGTGGCGGCCGCTGCCGCCGGCGCCCCCTTGCGCATAGGCGTCGCCCGAATTGTCGACGTTGGAGCCTCCCGAGTTGGGGCGCGCTGCAAATTGGATGCTGGCCATGGCCTCGCCGCCGGCCCCACCGGCGTTTTCGCTTGCCGATAACCCGCCTGCCCCGCCGATGGCGCTGACCCTTCCGGTCCCTTTATAGGAACCTACACTCGCCGTTCCGCTGGCGCCGCCGCCGTCGCCGGCGTCACCTGCTGTCGCGCCGCCGCCGCTGCCGCCGGCGGCTTCGACAATGACCGTTGCATACCCAAAGGCGCCGCCATAAGCCGTCTCCCCCACCGCTTTGACGTTGGCGGCGCCACCGTGTCCGCCCGCGCCGCCGTCGCCGCCACCGCCGCCGCGCGCGACGGCGTTACTGCTCGCGCCAAGGGCAAAGGAATTGGCAACGACGTTCGCTGCCCCGCCATCGCCGCCACGACCGCCGTCGCTGTTGCCGCCATCGCCGCCGCGCGCGGCTTGCGACGCGGTGGCGTCACCATATTCATTGCGGGCATTAGACGCCGAGCCTGTCGATACAGCGCTCCCCCCGTCGCCGCCCCGGGCGCCAAGCAACCCGTCGCCGCCGCCGCCGCCGATAGCCTCGCTTGCAATGATCCCGCCATTGCCGGCCTCGGCGTCCGCGCGCGCCGCGCCGCCGCCGCCGCCGAACTGGTCCACGCCATACCCGATGCCGCCGCGGCCACCAGCGCTCTCGAGCGTGACCGCCGCCACGTGACCGCCATCAGGAAGGGCCAGTGAGGATGCTCGACCGGATGCCTCAGCCGCGCCGCCGGACCCTCCGCCGCCGCCATGACCGGACGGAACGCCCTGGGCCGCGCCGGGCCGCCCGCCGTCGCCGCCGTCGCCGCCCACCGCTTGCGCCGTCGCGTCGGTGTCGGCTCGGAAGAACATGTAGCTCGGGAGGTCAGCACCGGCGCTGGCGCTGGCTTCGCCGCCGTCGCCGCCCTTGCCGCCCGCGCCGGCAAGGCTGGCCGATCCGACCGCCGCGCCGCCATCGCCCCCCGCGCCGCCGGATCCTCCCTTCGCCCGCGCTATCGCGGACGCCAGCATTTCCTCTGGCAGCGGCGCGTCGGGTGGAAAATCGATCTCGATCCGGCTTGCCGCATCGGCGGTCGCCGGGCCGCCCGCGCCGCCGCCGCCGCCGTTGCCCCCTCTTGAAAACTCGGCAAGGCCGCGACCGCCCGAACCCCCCGCGCCGCCGTCGCCGCCCGTGGCTTCGGCGGTATTGACAGGATCGCCGCTGGTCGCGAAGTCCACGCTCGCGGCGCCGCCGCCGCCGGCCGCGCCGTCGCCTCCGGCCGTCGCCTGCTCCGCTGAATCGAGTCCATCGGCGCCGGCCGCGCCGGGATCCGGCGCGCCATTGACGACGATCGTCGCCGCCGTCGCGGGGCCTGAAAGCAGCGCCAGAGCGGCAAGCCAGACAAAGACGAAATGACGATTGCGCATTTTCCCGCCCCTGTTCCCGGTTTCCCCATTGAGGGTAGCAGGCTTCGTCAGAAGAAGCACTCTCATCTCGGCGGCAGTCGGCCGCTCGCGGCGCGCCCCCCTTTTAAGTCAGGGCGAGGGAACCCGAAGGCCGCGCTTTGCGTCCAAGCGAACGAGGTCTACGCAACGCGGACAAACACCTCTCGCTTGAAGGAAGGAGAGATCATGACCAGAACCCTCATCGCGCATCAGCATCTTGCCGCCGCCGTCGAAAGCCTCGCCTGCGGGGCCGGTCCCATCGGAGAGAGGCTGCGCGACGCCGCCGGTCATCTCGCCGCCGTCGAGACGGCCGACGTTCCTGATGATCTCCGCAAGCGATTCGAAGCCCTTCGCCACGGTTTGCGCGGCGATGGCGCTCCTCGCCAAGGAACGCCGGGCGACAGCGACGCCGCCGGTCTGGCCCGCGCCATTCTCGCCTTGAAGGACGACCTGGGCGCGCGGACGGCGTCGCCCCGGCGCATGACGTAGCGCAAGGAGCGCGCAGCGATGGATCGTCGGCCTGCGGATTTTCGCGGTGGCGCCCTCGCCATCGGCGGCGACCGCGTGGTCGGCCGGCTCGGCTTTGGCGCGATGCGGCTGACCGGCCCCGGCATCTGGGGCGAGCCTCGGGATCGCGGCGCGGCGGCGCGGGTCCTGCGGCGGGTCGTGGATCTGGGTCTCACCCTCATCGACACCGCCGATTCCTACGGACCGCATGTCAGCGAACAGCTCCTCGCCGAGGTTCTTTATCCCTACCCGGAGGGTCTGCTCATCGCGACGAAGGGAGGGCTGACGCGGCCGGCGGCGGCGCGGTGGGATCGCAACGGCCGTCCCGATCACCTGCGCGAGGCGTGCGAGGGCAGCCTCAAGCGGCTGAGGGTGGAGCGGATCGATCTCTACCAGCTCCACGCGCCGGATCCGGAGGTGCCTTTGGAGGAGTCGCTCGGAGCCCTTGCCGATCTGCGGGCGCAGGGAAAAATCCGCCACATCGGCGTCTCCAATGTCAGCGTCGACGAGCTGCGCCGCGCCTGCGCCGTGGTCGCCGTGGCTTCGGTTCAGAACCGCTACAACGTCGGCGACCGCCGCCACGATCCGGTGCTGGAAGAATGCGAGCGCCGGGGCATCGCCTTTCTGCCTTGGCATCCGCTTGCCGAGGGCGACGCCGATGCGGCGGTCATCGCCCGCCTCGTCCGGCGCCGCGCCGCCACGCCGCCGCAGATCGCTCTTGCCTGGCTGCTGGCGCGCTCCCCCGTCATCGCGCCCATCCCCGGCACCGCCTCGCTCGCGCATCTGGAGGAGAACGTCGCCGCCGCCGATATCGTGCTGACCCCGGAGGACATGGCCGAACTGTCCTGAGCGCGCGGCCGGGCCTCTCCGCCCGGCCGCCGCCGTGACTGCCGCAAGACCCGGATGCCGCGGTCTTGCGCCCGGATCGCGATCGCCAGGGGGCGTGCGCGCGGGCAAGAACGTCTCTCGCGGCGGGTCGGCATAAGCGGTTGGCAAGGCCGAAGGAAGTGGCTGTTTTTAAGGCAGGCCCGGCGGCGCGTTGCGAGCGGCGCGGCAAGCTCTTGATTTTCCCTCGAATTGCCCATGGCGCTGGTTGTTATCCCCAGGTTTTCCCACCGAAGCTTCATCCGGATTGTGGATAGATCGCGATTTGCCGGCTGTGCCTGCCGCGCTGCGATAAAGCCGGGGTGCGCCGCCGTCGGCGCAGGATTTTTTCCTTGAACGAGATCATTATCGGTTAAAAGAGGAAATTTTCTTGACAATAGGAAATTATTCATCTAAACAGCGATGACGACAGCGCCAGCACAGGCCGATGCCGCGACTCGGACGCCAACCGTCCCCCGGTTCGACAGACAGCAAGCGTCCTCAAGTTCCCGGAAAGAACGGATCGAAATCTTGATCTTTTTCATCAGCAGACAGAAAGCCGAAACCAGATTTCTCCAAAAGTAATACCGACAGATTATTGGAGCCAATGATGACGCAGCATATCAAGATCAGCAACGTCGCGCCGCGGATCCAGTTCATCGGCAACGGGCTGACGACGCAGTTCATCTATCCGTTCGCCATATTCCGGAACGAGGATCTGGAAGTTTACTTGAACGATGCGCGACAGGTTGCCGGCTTCACGGTCTCGGGCGCCGGGTCGAGCAGCGGCGGCGCCGTCACCTTCGGCGTGGCCCCCGGCGCCGGCGTCGTCGTCACCTTGCGGCGCCGCCTCGCCATCCAGCGCGTGACCGACTTTCAGGAATCGGGAGATTTCCGCGCCGCGACGCTCAATGACGAGCTCGACTACCAGACCGCCGCCTTGCAGAACCTCGCCGCCGAGGTCGCGATGACCGTTCGAGCGGCGCCGACCGATCGGCCGGCCGGTTTGGTCCTGCCGAAAAAGGCCGAGCGCGCCGGAAAGATTCTCGGGTTCGATGACGAGGGCGGCGTTGCGGCGCGGACGCTTCCGCAAGGCGGCGTGAGCGCTCACGGCGACCTCGGCGGCCTTCATAACGACGATCATCCGCACTATCTGACCCCGGCGCGCGCGGCGGCATGGCTCGGCGCGCAGACCGCCGACAGCCTCGCCGAGGGCATCGCCAACAAATACATGCGTCTTGCCGGCGCCGGAACGAGCGTCACGGCGGCGCGCTCCGATCATCATCACGCCGGCATCTACGAGCCGGCGTTTCCCAAGAACACGGCGTTCAACAAGAATTTCGGCGCCGGCGGCGACGACGTCGCCGCCGGCGATCACACCCACGCCTTCACGCTCTCGCCGTTCGCTCTCGGCGACCTCGGCAATGTCACCGAGGCGGGCCGGGCCGAAGGATATGCGCTGATGTGGTCGGCGGCGGCGGCGCGGTGGGAGCCACGGCCGGCGTCCGGCGGCGGCGCGGGACGCTTCGGCCTGCGCAATCTCATCGCCAACGCCACCTTCCGGATCAACCAGCGGCGGAACTTCGCCACCACCCTCGCCGCCGGCGTCTACGGCTATGACCGCTGGCGCGCCGGCGCCGCCGGCTGCGCCTACGCCCTCTCGGGGAGCGCCGTTACGATCACCGCGGGCTCCCTGGTTCAGACGATCAACGGGGCGAACATCGTCGAGCCCGGCCCCTATACCCTTTCATGGGAAGGAACGGCGACGGCCACCGTCAACGGCGCCGCCGTCGCCAAGGGCGGGCAGGTGACGCTGACCCCGGGGGCGAATGTCGTCGTCGCCTTTGCCGGCGGCACGCTGGCCAAACCGCAACTGGAACAGAATCCCGTCCCGACGCCGTTCGAGCAGCGCCCGATCGAGCTCGAGCTGCAGCTTTGCCTGCCGTACTACCAGAAAAGCTACAATGCCGCGGTCGCCCCGGGGACGGTCACTTACGCGGGTATGCTCTATACCCAGGTCGGGACCCCTTACACCCTGACGGCGACGAACATCCCCTTTCAGGCGCCGATGCGGGCGACCCCGACCGTCACCACGTATTCCTCGGAAACGGGAGCGGCGGGCGTCATCCGCAACATGACCACCGCGACCGACATAACGATGGGCGTGACCGTCTCGGAGAAAAGCGCTTACCTTGTCAGGGGAGAGGGGGGGCTGACCGTCGGCCATATGATCAGCTTTCATTGGACCGCAAATGCAGAATTCTAACAACTTCTTTTATATAATTTACTTTCGAAGAAGACCGTTCTACCGTTTTATTTTGAAAACGAAAAACGTGATCAGTAGGAAGCTCCCAGCTGGTTGGAGTATGGCAACCACTATAGTGTGGGGAAATTGTGGGGAACGGGACGGTTGACCCATAGTCCACAACCAATATGGCAGCTTCTCTGACGAGACTGGAGAGTTAATCGTTGAGTTCGCGAATAAGGTAAAAATGTTTATTCATTGTGGGTAGAGATCATAATAATGTAAAAAATATAACATATTTCATTGGAATACGTGCTTTAGTATCTATTTAAAATAAAATTTTATTTTTGTCTTTGTTCATTCAATGAAGGGAATGGAGGCCCTTCGAGGCATGGTGGACCTTGTTGTATAGTGTCGTCTGAAATTTCGTCATTCTTGGCAAGTCGGATGCAGTCTAATTGATAGAAAAACGCATAAATTTTGTTACGCCAGTCGATTTCATCTTCAGTAATATCGAAATAAGTTGGAATAATATCCATCGTAATCAATTTATCACGTAGGACGACGGAACGTACCCCAGCATCCCGTAGCTCATGAATAGCCGATTGCCGACTCCAAATCGTTTCATTGTTTTCAAATGCTGAGTCCATTTCGGAAACAAGGGCAGACGAAGCCGGCATGGAAGCTGCCGTGGGTACACACAGAAAAATTAGCACCATCCGCATGATCGGCCCAGAACGGCCACCAAGCATCCTCCGAATTGATGCCGAACCTTGAGCGTCAAATCCTACTGCAGCGGCCAGACCCAAAAATGAAATAATTCCAATTATCTGAATTCCAACAAGGGCGCGCATTGGTAGATGAGCAGTTATGAGTAATATGAAAATAATCATACAAAACGGCATTATAATAGCGCTGATTGCTAAACATACTTTTAAAGTATGGGGCGCCAAGGAATACCATTTGGGACGCTCCTTTAAGCTCGCGGCGACAACCATCAACAACGCAGCTAGGGGAAGCAGGTAAGCATAACTCAATAATATTCGACCCAAAAATTCGGCCGCTAGCCCTAATGATGCATCGAGAGAAAGCGGCTCAAGTCTCACATGCGGGAGGCGCGCGAAGTTACCAGGCGCAAGAAAAGCTACGGCTGCACCGGCAACTCCGGACGCAAACACCATGGCTCGGCGCTTGATGTTCTTTCGGTCAAGAAAGAAAGATCCTACAAGCAGCACGGCCAGAGGAGCGACGATCCATCCGCCCATGAGCTCGTGAAACCCGGGGATCACGAACGCCATCGCACAGCAGAGCAGCAGCCTCCACCGTGAGGCAACGGATCGCCCTGCGGACAAAAGAATCAAACCAAGAGCGATCGGTAGCAAGTACTCGACAGCTCCAGTAAGCCAGAACAGGTTTTCATGACCCAGCACGCTCAGGAAAAGAACCGTGAACAAGACGACCCCGCCTCCCATCATGGCTGGCTCTGTCGGTCTGCGCTCGAAGAACGCTGAAATCGCGATCCCGCATGCGACAATCATAACTAACCATGTTCCAACGAGCAGGAATGGATAGTCCCGGAATATCGTATCTTCGTGCTGGATAATAAAATATATGAACATCGCTGCCCAGCGTCCAGTCCATCCTATGTATTCACCCCAGACTGTCTCGATAATTGATCGTGGATTGCTGGCGCGAAAAAGATCATCTGCTTGCGGAAAAGCCAAAAACGCGTACATGCTTGCCAAGAAAAGAACGCCTACTGCGGTGGAAAACAACATACCTGCAGCTACTAGCTCAATTTTAGCCAATATTTTTTGTTCGTGATTTCTCATCATGCAAAAGATCTCATTGTGTTTACTAGGGGTAGTAGCGCAGCAAGGGCGAAATGACAGCAGTCAGTGCAGGCTCGGTGATGGACGGCGCTTCGGCAGAGCCACATCCGAACGTCGCTTCTCTACCTTATGATGTGCGGAAAACTCAAGACGGTATCTAATTGGGGGAGGCATTGATACACGAATGACCGGATTGGAGCTCATGCAGAACCGCCATGGGTCCCTCTGCGAGAGCACACGGGACGCGTGGACATGGGCGAGCCGAACCAGATCCGCCCGCTGACGCGGGTGCGCCGGCCGGCGTTTCCGGGCGAATAAGCCGAAGCCTTATCGGCTTTCCGCCTTGGCGAAGAAAGCCAGACCCTCTTCAGGTGTTCCGCTCGTGGCGGTGGATCGCGTTCTTCCGCCGCGGCCGCTTCAATTCAGCGTGCACATTCTCCTTGCAGCCGCGGCGCGGCTGCTCGATCCGACGCTCCCGGCGGCGATCGATCCGGTGGCGCAGGGTCGCAAGGCCGATCCCGAGAGTCTCGACGGTCTCGCGCCGCAGTCGGCCGCCGCTCTCGGCGCGGCCAATCGCCACATCCTGGAAGTCCCGCGCCACACCTCTCTGCGGTTTGGCCAGGGAAATCCTCCCGCTCGATGAAAGGGCCTCCGCTTTTCCCGGCGGGTGCTTTTCCAGACAGACCTGGCCTTGGGACCCGGGCTGGCTTTTTCTTTTTGCCGGCCCGGGCTGGATGGGTGGGGCGTCGGGTTCCTTGCC
>CAZRWU010000027.1:13840-25064 GCA_964603915.1 uncultured Rhodospirillaceae bacterium | reverse complement strand
CCCGGGCCGGCAAAAAGAAAAAGCCGGCCCGGGCGTCTCTTCACACCTTCACGCCACCATGGCGACGCCGGGATGACGAGGCCGCCCCAGGACGGTCTGATAGGCGCCCCGTGACCGGCAGCGGTCGCCGGGCGTGGAATCAAAGCAGCGGGGCGTCGTCAGCGGGCGCTTCGAGCCCGTTCAGTCCCGCAGGTTGATCGTAGATGGCATCCAGGTCGCGGTCTTCTGCAACGTAGAGCGACATCCCATTCGCCTTCAGGTAATCGATTTCCGCCTGCAAGACTTTGGCATACTCGCTTTGACGCGCCTTCGTCATGTATTCGACGACAAAAACTTCGACTCCCTCGGCCTCCGCCATCTCAAGGTATGGTTTGGCGTCCTCGAACCAGACGTCAGGGGCAGGCTTGAATTTCGATTCATGCCCATTGTAATAATGAAAACGGAAGTCTTCCTTGGCGATGCCGTCAATGGCGCCAAGATATGCGGGGTTGGTAATGAGCTTCTCGCCGTTCTGGCCGATCAGCACGAACTCCCGCTCCTCGCCGATCTCGGCAAGGGTTTTTTCGGCGCGGGCGCGAATCGCCGTCACAAAATCCACCATTTCCTGCTGATAGTCGATCCCCTTGTGCGGCGCTACTCTCTCCCAATACTGGAAACCGTCGATGATATCCATATAGAGACCATTGAACCCAGCCTTTACGATATCATCGACATGTTTGAAGACAATATCCTGCCAACCTTTTTCCCAATACTTGACCTTATAATTGTCCGGCCACTCGGGATTGGACGCTGACAGAAAGCCGGGCGGCTTGTCACCCCAGCCGCTCTTCCAGTATGGCCTGTAATCTTCTGCCTCACCAATGCTCAAATAGCTCACGATCAACTTGTCGTTGGCGCCACGCATGGTGTCGAGTTCGGCGAGCGTATACGGGCGAGGCTCATGATGGCTGAAGTTTTGATAGTCGATGATAACGAGATCGGCATTGGAAATGCGGATTTGTTTCGCTTTTCCGGCGCCGATATCACCGAGATGGTAAAGCCAGTTGTTTACGTCCTTGAGAGGGTTTGTCATTGCATGCGTCTCCCGTGGCAATGGAAGTGGACTGGATGCCGGGATGATATGCGGCTGTCTTACGCAATAAAGTATCGGTTGTCAGCAAGAATATTTTTCGAAGAAATGTAAGTATAATTCCGCCATTCTTAGTGGAGGAAGCGAGGGTTTGCTTCGGGCGTTGCTCAAGAGGCACATGAAGGAGAATTTCATTCTCCCTATTCATTTGCAAATGTCAACATGAGAACAATTATCTTGAGCCGCATCCCCCTAAAGAGGGCACGGAGCGGGATGGCGATCCACAACTCCGCCCGGGGTGTAGCCGGTTCCCGGGCGGTAACCGTGGGTTCGTGCGGGGCTCTTACGCGGTGTGCGCGACGCTATTCGACGGTGACGCTCTTGGCGAGGTTGCGGGGCTGGTCGACATCGGTTCCCTTGGCCACAGCGACGTGGTAGGCGAGGAGCTGCACAGGGATCGTATAAAGAATGGGAGCGACGAAGGGGTCGACCTGAGGCAACTCCACGGTGGCCGCGGCGAGATCGCCAAGCCGCTCGATGCCTGCCTTGTCAGAGAGAAAGATGACCCGGCCGCCGCGAGCGATGACCTCCTGCATGTTCGACGCGGTCTTGTCGAACAAGCCATCCGAAGGCGCGATGACGATGATGGGCATATTCTCGTCGATCAGCGCGATCGGTCCGTGCTTCATTTCGCCAGCGGCATAGCCCTCGGCGTGAATGTAGCTGATTTCCTTCAGTTTCAGCGCGCCTTCCAGGGCAATGGGATAGCCCGTGCCGCGGCCGAGATAAAGAACGTCGCGCGCCTCCGCCACCTGCCGGGCAATCTCCGCTAGCCGGTCGTTGTTGTTGAGGACGTCATTGGTCCGCCCCGGCACCTCGGTGAGCGCCTGGCACAACGCCTTCTCGGTTGGCCGATCGATAGCGCCGCGTTTGGCGGCGATATAGATGACGAGACACGCGAGCACGGTGAGCTGAGTGGTGAACGCCTTGGTCGAGGCGACGCCGATTTCGGGACCGGCTTGCGTCAGCAAGACCGTATCGGATTGCCGCGCCATCGAGCTTTCAGCGACGTTGACGATGCTGAGGATGTGCTGCCCCTGCTGGCGGGCGTAGCGGATCGCCGCCAAGGTGTCGGCGGTCTCGCCGGACTGAGAAATGAACACGGCAAGACCGCCCTGCGGCAGATCGGCGGCTCGGTAGCGGAATTCCGAGGCGATATCGACATCGACCGGAATGCGGGCGATCCGCTCGAACCAATATTTGGCGACGAGCGCGGCGTGGAAGGAAGTGCCGCAGGCGATCATCGTGATCCGGCTGATCCGCGTCGGATCGAGCGACATCAGCGGCATCTTGACCAGGTAGTTCCAAGGATTGAGGAACGAATGCAACGTGTCGCCCATGACCGCCGGCTGTTCGTAGATCTCCTTGAGCATGAAGTGGGGATAATTGCCCTTACCGATCATCGCGCCACTGGTCGCGGTCAGCCGGATCTCGCGCTCGACGACGGCGCCGGTGGCGTCATGAATGGTCGCGCCCGTCGCCGTCACTTCGGCCCAGTCGCCTTCGTCGAGGTAGCAGATGCGGCTCGTCAGCGGCGCCAGGGCCAAGCTGTCCGACCCGAGGTACATCTCGCCGTCGCCATAGCCGATGGCGAGCGGGCTGCCGCGACGGGCCCCGATCATCATTTCCCGGTGGCCGGCAAAGAGAATGGCGAGGGCGAAGGCGCCTTCGAGCCGTTCGAGCGAGGCCTGCACCGCCTGCTGCGGCGTCGCCCCCTCGGCGAGATAGCTGCTGATCAGGTGAACGACGACCTCTGTGTCGGTATCGGTGGTGAATTTGCGGCCTTTGGCCATCAATTCGCGGCGCAGGCTCTGAAAATTCTCGATGATGCCGTTGTGAACCAGCGCGACGCGCTCGTCGGCGTGGGGGTGGGCGTTGTTCTCCGTGGGCGCGCCGTGAGTCGCCCAGCGGGTATGGGCGATGCCGATCTCGCCCTCGACAGGTCGAGCCTGAAGGACCGCTTCCAAATTGGCGATCTTACCTTCGGCGCGGCGCCGTTCGATCGAGCCGTTGACGAGAGTGGCGATGCCGGCGGAGTCATAGCCGCGATACTCAAGCCGTTTGAGACCCTCGACCAGCAGCGGTCCGACCTTTGCCCTGCCAATAATACCAATAATTCCGCACATGATACGTTGTCAGCTTTCCTGTTTAGCCTTGCTTGCCGCGATTTTCTCTGTCCCCCGGCGCTCGCGGAAATCGCGCGCCCACTTTTCGCGAACGATGAAGGGCCCCCGGGTGACGGCCAGCGCGTCGCCGGGAACATTCTTGGCGATCGCGCTGCCGGCGCCGATGATGGCGCCATCACCGATGGTTACCGGCGCGACCAGGCACGTGTTTGAGCCGATGAAGGCGCCGGCGCCGATGTCGGTGTGGCTCTTGAAGAAACCGTCGTAGTTGCAGGTGATGGTGCCGGCGCCGATGTTGGCCTTAGCGCCAACACGGGCATCGCCGATATAGCTGAGGTGGTTGGCCTTGGCGCCCCGCTCGATGACGGCATTCTTGATCTCGACGAAATTGCCGACGTGGGCGTCCGCTCCGATCACGGCGCCGGGTCGCAGCCGGGCGAAGGGGCCAATGACGGCCCCGTCTTCCACGCGTGCGCCCTCGAAATGACAGAAGCCAAGAACTTTCACATTGTTTCCAATGCGCACGCCCGGACCAAAGACAACGGAAGGGCCGATGGTGACGTCGCGGCCAAGCGTGGTGTCCCAGCTGAACCAGACCGTCCGCGGGTCAACGAGGCTCGCGCCTTCCGCCATCGCCCTGGATCGCAGACCATCCTGAACAATAGCCTCGGCGGCAGCAAGATCGGCGCGCGAGTTGACGCCGAGCAATTCGCGCGCGCCGCCTTCAACGAAGCCGCAAGCGATGCCGTCGCCGCGCGCCAGATGCACGATGTCGGTGAGATAGTATTCGCCCTTAGCATTGGCGTTGCCGACGCGATCCAGCAAGGCGAACAAGCGCGCGCCGTCGACGGCCATGACGCCGGAATTGCAGAGGCCGATAGCATGCTGCTCGGGCGTTGCATCGTTGGCTTCGACGATGGCGTCGAGACTACCATCCGGTCCGACAATGAGCCGGCCATAGGCGCCAGGATCGGCGGGGCGAAAGCCAAGCACGATAACGGCCGGATTGGTTGCAGCCCGCCGCGCCGCCAGCATCCGCTCGAGCGTCGCCTGGGTGATGAGTGGCGTATCGCCGTAAACGATTAAGACATCGCCGTCGAAATCGGCGAGCGCCGCGCGCGCAGCCATCACCGCATGTCCGGTTCCGAGGCGAGGATGCTGCACGACGATGGGGTGGGGGGCAACGGTCTTGGCGACGGCGTCCATGTCTTCGCCAATCACCACGACGACGCGCTCCGGCGCCAAGGCGGCGACAGTATCGAGAAGATGGGCAATCATCGGGCGATTCGCCAGGGGGTGCAGGACCTTGGGCAGTTCGGACTTCATCCGTGTGCCAAGCCCGGCGGCGAGCATGACGACGGCCGTTTTCCTATTGGTCATCAAGGAACCTTCTATTAGAACCTGCTATCGAATCATGACGGGGGAGATCCCGGAAAGGTGCCATACGCTGCGCGCCACGCCAAGGGGTTCGTCCCGGCGCGAGCATCATTGACGCAAATTTACTAAAAAAGGATTACCTTTTTGCATGGCCAAGGCCATCGTCTTCGACCTCGACGGCACGCTGGTTGACAGCGCAGCCGACCTGCATGTTGCCATCAACAAGCTCCTCGCCGAGGAGGGGCGGCGGGCTCTTACCCTTGACGAGGTGATCGGCATGATCGGCGATGGCGCGGCCAAGCTGGTCCAGCGCGCTTTTCATGCTGCCGGTGGCGCTCAGGAGGAGGACGCACTTCAGCCGCGGACCGCGCGATTCCTCTCCTTTTATGAAGGTCACGCGACTGATTCGACTCGTCCCTACCCTGAGGCGCCGGCAGTCCTCGCCGCTTTGCGAGACGAAAACTGGTCGCTTGGGGTGTGCACGAACAAGCCGGAGCGGGCAGCCTGCGAGGTGCTGCGCGATTTGGACCTTGCGCGTTTCTTCGATGCCGTCGTTGGCGGCGACAGCCTGGAAGGAGTCAAGAAGCCCGACCCACGGCTTTTACTGGCGGTTCTCCAACGGCTCGGAGCATCGTCAGCCGAGGCGGTCATGGTCGGCGACAACGCCAACGATGTCCAGGTCGCGCGCGCGGCCGGCGTGCCGGTCATCATTCGCGCGGGTGGTTATACTCGGGTGCCGGCAGTGAGCCTCGGGGCCGACGTCATCATCCAAACATTCGCCGAACTTCCGGCGGCCATAGCGCAAGTGATCGACAGGCCGTTGAGTACGCGCGGTTAAGCCGCCAGATCGCGGAATCCAGTATGCGTCAGGCAAGATAAACCCGCTCCAGAGCGCTTCTCGCTACATTGCCGCATCCGTCTTCCGCCTCGATAAAATAGCGAACGTCGCCGGCGCCGACGGGGAGTGCGGCCGTATAGTATTCGGCGGTCATGGCGGCGCCTGTCTGAGAAGGATAAGGACCGAGGTGGTCCATGGTTACCCTGTCCTCGTCGCTTCCAGCTCGAATGACCAGTTCGACGCGGTTGAGGCCAGCGATGTCGAAAACGAACGTATGAACGAAGCCCTCACGCGGTGCGTCCTTCAGGCATCCCTGGCCCCAGGTTTTGCCACCCGGGTTCTCCGGGATCACCCACGGCGTGAAAATGGTGGGTGGCGTGCGGTCCCGCTTCTTGCCGATGATGGCATCAATCGCGTTCCGCATCAACGCGTAGCCCTTGTTGGCGGCGTTGGTGACTTGCTGGTCCCACTCGTGCTGGCCTGTCCAATACCAGTAGCAGCTTGTCTCCGCAGTGAGCATCAGGCGGATGGCCTCGGGCAACGCCTCGGCCTCGGGATCCATATCCTCCAGCGCATGCACCATGTTTTGGAAGGCCGTGAGCACAGCCCATGAATTGAGGTCGGGCGAATACGGTTCGTTATACCGGCTGAACCACTTCATGAACTGAGGGTCGCCATTGTCGGCGCCGCTCCACGAGCCTGGCTCGATGTGAATGGCATTTGCCGGATCGGGCGGAAACCGTTCCAGGTAGTCTTCGATGGTCGTCAGCGCGAACCGCGGATCTTGGCCCAGCCAGCGGACCAATTCGCTGGTGTTGTGGTGATAGTAGCTGTCGGCGCCGCCGCCGTGGTTGTCGCCATCGGAATGCAGCAAGAAGAACGGCGGATGCTTGGGATCGAAGCTGCCGGTGACGACGATCTGATCGTAGACCTGCCCCAGGACGTCGGGATACTGCAAGGCGCCATAGCCGCCGCGCGCGTCCTCGTTGCCGATGTAGCGCTCCGCCGGAATGGCGATGATCTTGTGCAAATTGCCCTCGGGGTCTTCATAAACGACATATTCTGGCCGCAGGGTTCCCGGAGAAATTTTCGATCCGGCCCAGATGTTGTGCAGTTGCAGCCAATCGTCCATGGCCGGATTGACCTGCTCGGCTGGATTCGGCGGCAGTATGCCTTCGCTCATGCCGGCATATGGATATTGCTGGCAGGCCCGGTAGCGATGAATCGAGTCGTAGATTATCGCCCCCACTCCGGCATCAAGCAGTGCGGGTATCATCCGGACATGAAAGGCGGTCTCCGGTGGAAACAGGATACGCGAGGCGTCGACGCCGAAGGCCTGCTTGACGATTGCGCGGTGCCATTCGATCTGCTTGATGATGTCCCGCGCCGGAATCAAGGGCATCAGGGGATGGTAGAACCCGAACGCGGTGAAATCGACGCGCGGGTGTCCGAGCGCGGTCTTGGCTTGCGCAATCTCTCGCAATGGTTCGTTCCAATTGGCGAACCGGCCGCCGCATAGACCGTCGCGGGCGCACCGGTTCAACTGTTCGATCAGGGAGCCGCTCCAGCTCGTCGACAGCCCGCCGTGGGGGAGGCCGCCGTCGATGTACTGGCGCACCGCCGCGGGGATGAACGTCGTATAGTTGCCGGCCCGCGATCCGAAAATGCCGTCCTTTTCGCCGTCCCAGTAGTCGGGATCGGTCGTGTTGTAATACGGCTGATGCATATGTTTGTGGATGCCGAAGTAGACGGTAACCGTGACGCCCGCAACGACGCCAAGCGCTGGCGCCGTCCGCTTGTCTGCGGCAACGTTGATGGTGCGGAATTCCTTGATCCAGTCGCCGCCACCGGCCGCCCGCCAGTCGGCCTTGCGGCAGCCCTCCACCTGCACTCGAACTTCACCGGGTGCGAGCAATCCCGCCGGAACCTTGGCGATATAAGTCGCGCCATCGTCGCTCGGCGCCATTTCAATCGCCTCTTCCTTCAGCAAATGCTGACGGGCGCCAGCGTGCAGGATGACTTGCGGAAACGGGATGTCGCCATCGGCGTCGATGGTGATCTCGAAGGCGGGATTCTTGCCTGATGCCTCGGCGGTGATCGTTTGCGGAAGATGGATGCGAAGAAATCTGCTGAACACCGCCATGAAGGTTCTCTTTCTGTGCCGTTGTTAGGCTAGTGGCGCCTGTTGATGCCGGCGCCGCGTCGGTCGACCGCCTGGAGAGGCGTTTCAACAAGGGACAGGGCGTCTCCTGCGACGCTCTGTCAACCGGATATTGCAAGAGGGAAATCTTCACCGCAAGCGAGCCATAGGCCCCGCAAGCCGGCATCGCTGAGCGATTGCGTCGATGCCCAGAAACAAGAAAAACGGGAGCAAGGGGAACGAAGGGTCTGAGACAATGCAGACCCTCCCTCCCATCACGATCAATCAGCCGCGCAAGCGCAGCTTTCGTGAAAACACGTGATCGTCGTCAGTAGGTAGGAACATCCGGAAGGCTGCAACCGCCCGTGGTCCAGGTGCTCCGCACCGCGCAACTAGAAGCCATGTCCATCACCAGCCAGCCTTCCTCGCACTGCGGCGGCCGCACCCAGACATGAATGCCAACTTGCCTATCGGCGGTCGGATCCGTGCGGAAGAACTCAGAGCTGTCTTTGACCTCTTCCCAATTGATGTCGTGTTGCTTCAGATTTTCGGCCACCTCTTGCTCGCATGGCATCGGCTCTAGCCGTTCACTCTGCTCGACGGTCTGCGCCGACGCCGGTGCGCTCATCAGCAGCAGCGCAAAGACGGGGACTGCGGCGATCATAAGCGGTTGAGAAAACTTCATAGCTTGCCCTCTCCTCTTCTGTGTAGCCCTGCAACCCTTCCGTGGACCTTTCCAGCTTCCACTTGTAAAGGTTATCGCGAAGCCGGGGGCAGGGTGCATTATCCTGGGATAACGGTCTTGAAGATGGACGAAAGGGAATATCATTCACGGCGGGCTTTCTTGACAGAAATCGGCGCGCATCTTTAAATGAGGGCTCCCAACCGCGATCGGGAAGGGGCGCGTAGCTCAGCGGGAGAGCACTGTCTTCACACGGCAGGGGTCCGTGGTTCGATCCCACGCGCGCCCACCATCCTCCAATCCGCCTGCAAGGATTGTCGAGGCTGCAAACGACTTGTTTCCAGTCGCGGGCCTGCGTTCGCTGGCGCTCTGTCCTACATGATAAGCTGTCCGATATGGTAGAGTGGCGAAGCACGCCGCGGTCGTAAGGCCGACTCACCAGGCGCAACATGGCGAGGAGATTGGAGATAAAAGGCGGAATGCTGAGAAGGGTTAGCGGTGGAGGGCGCGGTTTCAAGGCCGTAGGCGTGTTGGCGGTTATCGTTATCGCGGGATTGGCGATAGCTGGAACGCGCGCGGGCGATGTCGCCGCCACGGTAGCGCAATTTCTGGATCTGTCCGGCGCGTGGATCAGCGCCAATCCGCTTCTCGCCGCGGCGACATTTGTTGCATCGACGGCGGCGGCAAGGCTGGCTCCGCTTCCCGCGGGAGCCATGATGACCGTAATGGGAGGTTATCTGTTCGGCACGGTCGTTGGCGCCGCTCTCGCCGCTGTTGGCGCAACCGCGGCAGCCGCGGTTGCGTACGTGGCTGGCCGGCCTCTCTTCGCAGGCGTTGTCGAGAAACATCTGGGATCGCAGTTTTCCGCCGTCGAGCGTGAAATCACGGCGCGAGGTTTCAACTACTTGCTTGCGCTGAGACTTTTGCCGATCATCCCGGGCTGGCTCGTCAATCTGCTGCCGTTGGCGTTCGCGATGCGTTTGCGCACCATCGCTTTCGCCACATTCCTTGGGCTGTTGCCGATCTCGCTCGTTTTCGCAAGTTTTGGCGCGGCTCTCGCCATGATGGGAGAGGCGCCGGAGCCGGTATCGGCGGAGATGTTGTTGCGTTGGAACGTGGTGCTGCCGCTTGCCAGCCTGGCGGCGCTGGCCCTGTTGCCGGTTGTCCTTCGTCGTTTTGGGGGATGGATCGACAACGTCGCGGTCAGGCTCCGCCCCGCCCCGGAGTTGTCAGGGTCCAGCGGATCAGATTCTGAACCACCTCGGCGGTCGCTTGGTCGAAAGCTTCGATGACGTGGGGCAGGGTGGGGCTTTGCGGTCTCGCCGCCGCGGCGAAGCCCCGCGAAGCGAGGGTCGATCCCCCCGGAATAGCCAGCAGGTTCGCATGGATGCGGACATGGACTTCAGGCATGCCGGAGCCCGGCGGGTAGATGGTCTCGAAGCTGACAAGGTCGGTTTCGAGGAGATGATTTGCGTCCAGAGCGGATGCGCTGCGTCCGACTGCTGCGATCAAGCCGGTGTTCTGAAAAGACCGGACAATGTGATTATGGAGCATGTCCGGTGCGGCCGTTGTCCAGCGGCCGTCGGCATAGTACTCGATACGAAAAGGTTCCGGCCGCACCGCGATGTTCGCGCTGTCGAGAGCGCCCATGACGTCGGGTCGGCCGACCACCAGGGACCACGGCACGCGCGGCAGATCGGCGGGAAATTCAGTCGGCGGGACGAGTTCATACATGACCGGCATGGCCTCGCCATTCGGCCCCGGAAGAATGCCTCCGCAGCCGGCAAGCAGCCCGGCCCAAAGCGTGATGATCCATCCAGGCAATGCTCTGCGGCCTGTCATCGATTCTCGGGGCGGAAGGTCGGCTGCGGCGCGCCGAACAGGACGGACGTAGGATGGCGCTCAAGTTGGGCGGCCAGTTTGCTGGCGTTGTCAACCAAACGCCGGGTTTCGCCGATGAGCTGGCGAAGTTCCCGCAGCCCCTGCGCCGCAAACTGATCGAGCGGTTGGCGATTTTCGGCGATCAGCGTTTCGGCCTCCCGTGTCGCTCCGGCAAGCGCCGCCAGGGAATTCTCCGCGTTCGCCATCATCGGCTCCAGGCGGTCGCCAAGAACATCGTTGAATGCGGCAATGAGGCTGTTTGTCCGCTCAACCGCGCGCGCGGCTTCGCGGACAAGGGCGACGGCCTCCTCCGCAGCTCGGTCCAATGACGCGGTGGTCGCCGCGGCATCTTCGATCAATCCGCCGATGCGTTCGCGGCGCCCGGCAATTTCGGCGCTGATCGCCTCGAGGTTGGCGGCCACATTGGCGACCTGATCGAGGAGTTCCGGAGCCTCGTCCATGATTCTGTTTAAAGCGGACCGCCGGTAGGGAATGATCGGAGGTTCGGGGGCGTCGTGTGAGAGCGGCGCTGCGTCTACGCCTCCGGGCGCAATGCCGATAAAGGCCGGTCCGATGAAGCCTTCGTTTTCGAGGGTGGCCGTTGCCCCCTTGGTGATAGGCACATCGGCTCTGATTTCGATCTTGATCAGGACCGTGTGAGGGTTCGCGGGGTCCAGCGTAATCTCGTCGACCGAACCGATTCGAACGCCGTTCATTCGGACCGCGGCGTCGGAAGACAACGCAGCGACCGGGTCCTCGGCGTATACGCGGTAGGGCAGCTTTTCTTCAAATGACACGCCCATCAGCCAGACCGACAAGACGACGCCGGCCATCAGGGTCACCAGCGCGACGATACCGATCAGCAAATGGTGCGCTTTGGTTTCCATGCCGTCACCCTTGCCGCGGATGCCGGGCCCGGCCGCCCGCCGCCGCTCGGCCTCGCGGACCGTAAAAGAACGCGCGGATGAAGGGATGATCGTTGTTGGCGACGGCGTCCAGCGATCCGGTAGCAATTAGGCGCTTGTCCGCGATGACGGCAATCCGGTTGCAA
>CAZRWU010000027.1:0-13830 GCA_964603915.1 uncultured Rhodospirillaceae bacterium | reverse complement strand
GGCGTGAACGGTGTCGAGGTCGTAAGTAACGACCACAATGGTCATGCCCAAGACGTCGTGAAGCTCCAGGAGCAATTCATCGAATGCCGCCGCCGCCGCCGGATCAAGATTGGCGGTTGGCGCGTCGAGGAACAGGATCGTCGGATCAAGAGCGAGCGCCCGCGCCAAACTGGCCTTTCTCCGCATGCCGCCGGAGAGTTCGTCCGGAACCTGCCCGCAGACCTTGGGATCGAGACCGACCATTCCGATTTTTGTCTCCACGAGTTCCGTTAACAAACGCTCAGGCAGCCGGACGTGTTCCTCGATGACTCTGCGGATGTTGTCTCCCACGCTAAGCGACGAAAACAGGCCGCCTTCCTGAAAGACAACGCCCCAGCGGCGCTGGAGCTTCAAGATCCGGAGCGGCTCGATGCCGGCAAGGTCTTCGCCGAAAACCCGCACGCTTCCGGCATCGGGCTTGATGAGGCCGATGATTGTCTTGAGCAGGACGGACTTGCCGCAGCCAGAAGCCCCCAAGATGCCCAGTATATCGCCGCGATAAGCGTCAAGATCGAGGTTTTCCAGAATCACGGCCTCGCCGAATGCCACCCGCAATTTGTTGACTTCGATAAGCTTTTCGTTTGCGCCCTTGCTGGCCATGGTGTTCACGGGCCTTGCAGCGCCATCCAGAAGGCGACGGAATAGAGCGCGTCGAAGAGGATGACGAGGAAGAGCGCTTCCACAACCGCGCGGGTGGTCCGCTCGCCCACTTCGATGGCGGCTCCGCTTGCTTTCATGCCCTCGAAACACCCGACGAACGCGATGATCAGGCCGAAGAAAGGAGTCTTGAGGAGGCCGACAAGGAAAACATTGATGCTGACCGCGCTTTCAACCCGCTCCATGTATTCGCCGAGTGAAAGACCAAGATGCGCCGAGGCCATGAGAAAGCAGCCGACTAGCCCGCTGATCTGCCCGACGACCCCGAGTAGCGGGAGGGCGATGAGGAGAGCCGCCACGCGCGGGATGACCAGCGTAACCAAGGGATCGAGACCCGCCACGAACATGCTGTTGATTTCCTCGCTTGCCTTCATGGCGCCGATCTCGCCAGCAAAAGCGCTGGCCGAGCGGCCGGCCACGAGGATCGCCGGCAGCAGCACGCCGATCTCCCAAAGAATCGCCAGGGCGATGGCCTGAACCGCGATGCTTCCCGCGCCGAGTTGCCCAAGCTGGGCGGTGCCCACGTAGGTCGTTGCGAGAGCAATGAGGAATGGCGCAAGGGCAGCCAAGGGCAATGCCTTCAGCCAGATCTGTTGAAGCTGAAAAAGAATAGCCCCCAGCCTGAGACGGTGGCCGCGGCGGTACATGCTTGAGGAACGGGCAAGGACGAGTCCGATGAACGCGACCAGATCCCTTGCCTCGCCGCCGATGGCGGCGATTCTCGCGCCGATCATGACGACGGGAGACGTCAGGCGTTTTTCTAGCGGAGTTGGCGGGGCAGAGGCGCTTTCGTCCGCAACGGTTTCCCGCCACCGCTGCGCATGCTCCAACAGAACCCGATGTCGCTCACGCACGCCGGCAAACCGCACGTCGGCGCCGCGGGCGGCGAGACGCTCGCAGGCGGAAAGGAGCAGGGCCGCTCCAGCGGTGTCGAGTTCGGACACCTCCGCGAGATCGAATTGCACGGACGAAGTCGCACCGTTCCGGGCGATGGCGGCGATGGCCTCAAGTTGCCGATCGAGGGTCTCGGCTTCATAAATGACCCAGCGGCCGGCAGCAGCCACGTGAACCGTTCCGTGTTGGTCCTGCCAGTGGCGGATCATTTCTGGCATCACGCCGCTGTCGATCTCCCCCGGCCTTGGTTGAAGCCGAATGCAAGCAAAGTGCGGTACGCCCGCGAATGGCGAACACGCGTTTAGCAAAGCAGTGTTGGCGGCGCGTTGCACTATGGCAGGTTAATGGAAGATCTCCGGCGCTCGCTTGGCGTGCGGATTGTTGGATGCCGGGCGAACGGAATCCAGTTCACCAAATGGGGTCAAGCGCCGTGTGCGATCGATGCGGCATATGTTTGGAACTGGTCGTTGGACAGGCCGCTCACGACCGTATAACCTTCCGTGGGAACCTCGCGGTTGACCTGGATATGATCGATGAACAGGACGGAGTCTGTCCCAAGCCCCGCATCGACATCTGAGCCGTCATCGAACACACCGAAACCGATCGTCAGCTGTCCCGCCGTCGGCGCCTGGTAAAATGCGATCCCTGTCACCGCCCCGAACGGCATGTCGCTCATCGCCATCTGGTTGCGCACATCGATAATGCGAAACGCCGCGCCGTTGGCGACGAACAAGGCGAAGTCGTTGGCTCCTTCGAATGGCCCCTCGACGGTATCGAGCGCATCGAATGCCCAGCGGAACGAGATCAAATCACCCGCCTCGACCATGATGGTCTGCTTCATGGCGGCGCCATCGACAGCCATGGAATTGTCCACGGGATCTCTGACGAGATGGGTGTTCGTGCCGCCCGCAATGCCAAGAAAAGCGCGAAGGTCGGCGACGGGCCATGGGTCGGCATCAAGGCGCGCCATCCAGTTGCCTTCGAGAGGTTCGGTCGGCTGCCGTTTCAAAAGCGGCTCGGCCGGGTCAGGATAGCTCGTCACAGCTCTGACATCGCCGGCGGTATCCCAGCCAAAAGGTTTGGGATGGCCAACGATGTTCTCCTCGAAATCGGCCACGGTCCAGGGAGTTCCTTGACCGTGAATGGTGATGGACACAGAAGCGCTTGTCTCCGCGCCGAAACTGTCCCTGACCGTGTACTTGAAGGTATCGATAGCGGTTTCGCCAACGCGCAAGGCATTGAATGCGCCCCTTGGATCGTAAACGACCGTATCGCCCCTGATCGCGACTGTCCCGCGCGTTGCGCTGGAGTCCACAGTCGCGAAGGACAGAGAGTCGTTGGCGTCCGGATCGAAATCGTTGCTGAGGAAAACACCTTTGGCGATGCTGAGGAGGGCATTTTCGTCAGTGGTGAAGAAGTCGTTTCTGGCGATGGGAATATCGTTCAAGCCGTGCACCGTGATCCACACGCTTGCGCTATCGGCACCCCCGTTGCCGTCGTCAATGGTGTAAGTAAAGCGGTCCTCGCCGACCTCACCCACGCCGAGAGCTTGGATTTTCGCTGCTTCCCGCGGATCGTAATCAAACGTTCCATCGGCGCCGACGACGACACGGGCGCCGAGCGTGCTGACGACATCAAATCGCGAGACGCTCAGAGTATCCGTCGCATCGGGATCGAAGTCCGGCCCATTGCCGTTGTCGATGCGCACATTGCCGCGCAATATGCTATCCTCATCGGTCCAGAATCGATCATCCCTGGCAACAGGGGAATCATTGGCTCCGGTAATGGAAATTGTGACCATGGCTGTGGCGGTTGCGCCATGGGGGTCGGAGATGGTGTAGGCGAAGGTATCCGTGGCCAATTCCCCGGCGCCAAGGTAGTCGAATTGCCCGTTGGGGTCGTAGGAGACACTGCCGTCGGCATGCAGCGTTACGATCCCCTTGGTGTGCGCCGTCGGTCCTGCGGCAACGACAGTCAGGAAATCGCTTTCGTCTGGGTCGCGATCGTTGGCGAGCAGACTGGCGGCCTGAATATGGGCTGTCTGGTTGGCGAGAAGCAGGCCGACGACATCGTTGTCGTTGGCGGCGATGGGCGCATCGTTGATGCCGATGACGGTGATCGCAACCAGGCCCAAGTCCGTCGCGCCGTTGGCGGCGGCGAGGGTGTACGTGAACGTGTCCGTGGCGGTTTCCTGATGAGCGAGCGCGCGAAACGCGCCATTGGGATCATAAGTCACCGTTCCTGAAGGACTGACTTTGACCACCGCTCCAGATGGCAGGATCGTTTGACCGCCAACTCCCGTGGCGATGCCGCTGACGGCGGCAACATGGATTGGGCCGCCAAGCGAGGGGCCGCCATCATTTGCCACAAGCGTGGCGAGCGGAAGCGCGATTGGCGTCGTCTCCAAGGTTTCCGCAGCATCGCGAAGGGCGAGAGGGCGCTCCGCGACCGAGGTGAACGAGCCGTTCGCCGCGAGGACCATCAGTCTGTTGGAAGGGTCGGCAATCAGCCCCCCTTCGTTGATCCGGACGTCGTCAACCAGAAGCATCGAGCCGTTCGCGTTATCAAGGCGATTGAAAACGCCAATGCCGATGCGAAACAATCCTTCATTATAGGCGTTATCGGGGTTCATAAACACGCTTGTTACCATGCCGAGGGCGCCGCTCGCGGTTCCCGACAGCGCGAGAACGTCGGCCACACTGGTCAGCTTGAAAACTTGCGCCGTTCCCGGACCGGACACGCTCATGACGGCGAAGTCGTTGCGTGTCGCGGTGGACTCCGCCGAGATGAAGGTCCAGTCGAAGGACAGCGTGTCGCCCGGCCTGAGGTACACGTCGGTCCAGATTGCACGCGCCGAGCCGTCGTGCGGGGCAACGCCCACGTCCCTTTGCACCGTGCCGCCGGGAAGATGGAGTGCGGCTTCGAGCTTGGCGACGGTGTTGAATTGCACCGCATCATCTCCGCCATAGGGCATCGCCTGGATCAGCGCCATGCGTCCGGAATCGGATAACAGAGGATGCGTAGGCAGAATGGTCTGTTCATCTATAGAAAATTGCGTCACGACCCGGATCGGCATCTGATCCGGCGACGCGGGCCCGACCTTCGCCGTTCGCGTCCAATCCGCAAACCATCCTTCCGCCGGAAATTCGAAGCTTTGCACGAGTTCTTCCCCCGGCCTCAGTTCAGGAGCGGCGACGCCGACCACCCGCACTGTGACTGCGGCGGCTTCGCTCGCCTCACCCTTGCCGTCGGCCATCCCATATTCAAAGCGATCCACCGCGAAGTATCCCGCCTGCAAGTCGCCGAAGCTGTTGCCGGGATCGTAGGTGAGTGTTTGATCTTCGTTGACGCGAACGCGGGCGCCCGAGGAGAGGATGATCTCGGATCCGACCGCGACGGAGGCTCCATTGATAGAGGCGATGACCAGCCCATTGCCGCCCGGGTCGAAGTCGTTGGCCAAGAGCGATATACGCACCGCGCGTTGCGCGTCAGCAACAACGGCGTCGTCGATGGCCAGGGGCCTGCCGGAGAAAGGCTTGACCTCCACGGCTACTGTCGCCGAATTCGACAAAGCGCCGTGGTCGTCCCGCATCGTATAGGTAAAGGAATCCACGCCTACGAAGCCATTGGCAGGAGTGTACGCGACTATTCCACTGATCGGATCGACCGCAACCACCCCGTGCTGAGGATCACGGCCGACCGTTATCGTAGCGGGATCGAGCCTGCCATCAATATCTCGATCGCCGCTGAAAACATCGATCAGAACCTGGGCTCCCGCCACGGTCGTCGCCGTATCATCGACCGCCACGGGAGCATCGTTGATTCCGGTGAGATAGACGACAACCTCCGCGGTGGCGCGGGCTCCATGTTTATCTTCGATGATGTAGGTAATGGTATCGGTCCCGGTTGCACCTTTTGCGAGTCCGTCGAAGGCGCTGGTCGTAGACGGCTTGTAGATGATGCGGGCGCCCGGCGCGCTTGTCACGTCGACCTCGGCGCCCGACGCGGCGACCGCACTGACGATCTTCAAGGTCGCCCGGTTGTCGTCGTTGTCGGGATCGCTGTCGTTGGCGAGCACATCGATGACGACGTTCCCACCTTTTTCGACGGCATAGGCGATGTCGTCGTTGGCGACGGGCGGATCATTCACGCCTCTGACAAAGATCCCGATGGTCGCCGGCGCGCTGAGGCTGCCGTGGGAGTCGACAATCCGATACGAAATGGTGTCCGTCGCGAACGCGCCTTCAGTCAGGAAGGCGAAGGCTGCCCCTGGGGAGTAGCTGAAGGCGCCGTCGCCATTGTCGATGACGCGGCCCTTGGTGGCGGTCGAGTCGAACGAAGCGAAGCGGATCGCGTCGTTGATGTCCGGATCGAAGTCGTTCGCGAGAAGCGCGCTCGTCTCGATTCTGAGCGTACTCCTCTCGGTCGTCTCGAACTGGTCGGTTTCGGCGTAGGGCGCGTCGTTGATGCCATGGATGGTGAGAGTGAGGGTCGATGACGATGTTGCCCCGGCCATGTCCGCCATCGTGTAGGCAATCTGCACCGTTGCCGCCTCACCCAGGCCGAGGGGGCGGAACTGGGTTCCAGGCTCGAAGCGGATCTGGTTGCCGACGATGGAGACAGTCGCGGGAAACTCCGCTTTTGCAGCCGGCAAGCCTTCGATGGCGGTGATGCTGGCGGCCTCGAGCCTGAAAGTGGCCGGGGTGTCGCCGTTGTCGATATCGGTGTCGTTGGCGAGGACGTCGACCCGGATAGGGACGTTCTCGTTGGCGCTCGCGAAATCGCGATGAGCGACCGGAGCATCATTGAGACCGATGACCGTGATTGTGACGCTCGCATAGCCGCTTAACGCACCATGCTGATCGGCAATGCAGTACTTGAAGGTATCGAACGCAATTTCGCCGGCAGCAAGGTGCCGGAACGCCATCCCGGGATCGTAGGCGAGCGTTCCGTCACCAAGGTCGGTAACGGTTCCTCGAGTGGCGCTGGCGTCGATATCGGCAATACGGAGGGTGTCGTTCCGATCGACATCCTCATCGTTGGCCAGGATGAAGAGAGGCGCGAGCGGACCGTTCTGCGTTGTCGCTCCGGGATCATCGTTCTTGGCGATCGGCGAGTCGTTCTGGCCATGAACGGTGATGGTCAGTGTCGACGAGGACTGGGCGCCGAGCGCATCGGACATCGTGTAGTCGACCACTACCGTTGCCGTTTCGCCCAGGGAAAGGCTATTGAAGTCGTTGCCAGGAAGGAAAACAGCGGCGTTTTCCTGGACGAGTACCTTGCTTGTCGCAACGGCAGGGATGTCGATGCCATCGATCCGGCTGATGGCGACATCGCGAAGAACAAAAGTCGAGGGATCGTCCGCCTCATCGACATCGGTGTCATTGGCAAGCACGTCGACGATGACGACCTGATTTTCCGCGCCTGCCGCCGTGTCTGGAGTCGCGACGGGTGCGTCATTGACGCCGAGGATGGTAATGATGGCAACCGATGTCGCGAATCCGCCTTGACCATCCGAAACCGTTAAGGTGAACCAGTCGGTCGCTTCCTGCCGAGAGTTAAAGCCTTCGGACAACGCCTCGAATTGGCCATTGGGATCGTACACGAACATGCCGTTCGCGGTGTGTTCAACCACAGCGCCGGAAAGCAATGTAATCTTGGCTCCCGATGGCGCCGCTCGACCATCGATATGCGTGATGGTCAGCGTGCCCCCATCGGCGTCGCGACCGAGCAGCAAGGGGGAAAGCGGGACCGTGGGTCGATCCTCGCTGGTGGTGCTCCAGATCCGTTCGATCGTCGGGTCCTGATTGGGCGGAGCACCCGGCAGGCTGAAGTCCTCGCCAAACCAATCGCTGAAACCGAGCGCCTGCTGTGGACTGTGATCGACGAGTCCGGACGACTGGTCATTCAACAGGACGTCGATCGGCCCACGTTTCGCCGCTGTCGCCGGCGCCACGAGTTCCATGGGCACGATTGGCTGGGATACGAACAGCGCGGGACTAGCGGCGTCTCCGGAACCTGTGTCGCCGGAATTGCTTCCTGCCGCTGTCATGAAATGTTCGAAGGAGACAAAAGACAGATCGATCCCGCTTTCCGCGAGTGTTTCGCTGTATGCCGGCTGGAACAGCATCGACCCATCGAGCGGGGTCAACGGCAAGATGGTGATCGCGCCATCGATGACGCTGATGGCGGTGCCGGCGGTATTCACTGTTTCGGTTGAACCGCCCGAGATCGCAACGGTTACCGTGCCAGCGGGGGGAGCGCCGGGGCTATCGGCTTTTGGCAGCAAGCCGACATTCAGGCTTCCGCCGTGGGCATCGACGAGGCCGCCGACGGAAGCGTTTTCGATGGCGATGGTTCCGACAGGAGTGTCGATGACCATCGATCCGGGCTCATTTCCGGCAGTGGCGCTTGGCGCAAACACGAACACGCCCTGCATCATGGTCAACGACATCGCGGCCGCTCCGCCGCGCGCATAGGCCGAACTGTCGAGCACGATCCGGCTGCCGCCGCCGAGGGACAAGATCGCGGCATCGGCGAATATGATGCCGAGCGTGGCGTCGGCGGCGATGTCAATCACGTCTTCCAGAAACAACGGATCGCCGACCCGCAGTTGACTGCGGGAGCCATCGTCATGGATCGCATTGGCTGCGCCGACGATGGAGTCTACAGTGCCGATCGGTTGCAGCTCGTTTCCGCCTGCGACTTGCGAATAGTTGGTTTCGCTGCCGAAATGGGCGGGGCTTCCGGCCAGTGTGCCGACGAGGGCGCCGGAGATCCTGCCGCCAAGGCCATGAACCAGATCCGGCGGCGCAACGTTCGCAAAATAGTCGCGGACGATGAGCGTTTCACCGCTGGGCGGCTCGAGAATCAGATCGATTCCCGACCGCCCGAAAGCCGCTTGGAACAAGAGAAAGCTTTCGGGTAAACGAATTTCCCCGGTAATGCCCTGTGCGCCAGCCAAGGCCACGCGCGACACGGCTGCCGCATCAGTCTCTCGGCTTTCCGCATGCGGCGTTTGAGTCTCGAAGCCATCAGTCTCCGGGGCGGATCCCACCACTCTCTCCTGAGTTCCCGCGCGTCCCGGGTTCTTGCGCGCGGCGCTGCTCCACCCCAGCAACGGCTGACATTGAAACCTAGTATAGCGGAAAAGCGGGTATTATGCAACATTAAGCTGCACTGAGAGTGAGATTGCTGCTTCAGGTGCGTGTTAAGAAAGAGCCGTCAGCACATCCTGATACAATCCATAGTTGCCGTGATGAGAGGAGGAGTGGCGTCCTTGCAACGTGACGGGTGGCGCAGGCAAGTAGAACATTTCGCCGCGATGACTGCTGCCACGCCTGCGCCGTTCTGTTCCAGAAGGTCGAAAATCGGTGCAGCGCGCGCTTGAGGCCTTCCGGGAATGGTATGCATACAGGCCATGGACGTCTTTGGGCGCTATTTGCTATCCTTTCTGTGAGGTCTCGTCGGCATATTGCCCTGGCTCGGCTTCGGCCGGCATTACCAAGACCAAGCCTTTGGACATATGCGCCCGTAGCTCAATGGAGAGAGCATCTGACTTCGGATCAGAAGGTTAGGGGTTCGAGTCCTCTCGGGCGCGCCATGATTTCAAGCAGGGCAAACCGCGGCGCGCGCGGCAACGGCGCCGCGGTGAATGCCAAGCGGTATCTCAAAGCGCCTCGAAGATTGCCGCCGCGCCCATGCCGTGTCCAACGCACATCGTGACCATCCCGTACTTGAGCTTCTCCCGCTGCAGGGCATGAACTAGGGTGGCGGTCTTGATCGCGCCGGTCGCGCCGAGCGGATGGCCGGTCGCGATCGCGCCGCCGAGCGGATTGACTTTCGCCGGATCCAGCTGACAGGTACGCATCACCGCCAGCGATTGCACGGCGAAGGCTTCGTTCAGTTCGATCCAGTCGATGTCATCCAGTTTGAGGCCAGCTTTCTCGAGCGCCACGGGAATCGCCTCGATCGGGCCGATACCCATGACCTCAGGCGGCACGCCCTTGACCGCGAAACTGACAAAGCGCGCAAGCGGCTTGAGGTTGAACTGCTTCAGGATCTTCTCCGAAACCAACAACACAGCGCCCGCGCCATCCGACATTTGCGAGGCATTGCCGGCCGTGACCGAGCCTTTAGCGGCGAACACCGGCTTCAGCTTGGCCAGCTTCTCCATGCTGATATCCGGCCGCACGCCTTCGTCGTCTTTGACCACGCGCTCGGTCTCCTTGACCTCGCCATCCGGGCCGGGCACGCGTGTCTTGACCGTGTAAGGGGTGGTCTCGGCCTTGAATGCTCCGTTTTGGATCCCCGCAATCGCCCGCTGGTGTGACTGCAGAGCGAACGCATCCTGATCTTCACGCGTCACCTGCCACCGCTCGGCAACGTTTTCGCCGGTTAGGCCCATGCCCATCGCGATGCCCAGGTTGCTGGGGTCGTCGTAGATCTTTGGGTTGAGCACGACCTTGTTGCCCAGCATGGTGATCATGCTCATGCTCTCGGTGCCGCAGCCGACCATCACATCCTCGTCGCCGGTGCGGATGCGGTCCGCGGCAATCGCCACCGCCTGCAGGCCGGAAGAGCAGAAGCGGTTTACCTGCAAGCCAGGTACGCTCTTCGGCAGACCGGCGATCAGGGCCGCCAAGCGCGCCACGTTCAGCCCTTGCTCGGCCTCCGGCAACGCGCAGCCCCCGACCACGTCGCCAATGAGCGCGGGATCGAGCCCGGGAGCTTGCGCCAGAACGGCCTTAAGGCAGTGGGCCAACATGTCGTCCGGGCGCGTGGTCTTGTAGTAGCCGTTGCGCCGGCCGATTGGCAGGCGCGTTGCGGCGACGATATAAGCATCTTGTAGCTGCTTGCTCATGACACTCCTCCTGATGTCGCGACTAGTTACGCAGCGGTTTGCCGGTTTTCAGCATGTGCGCCATTCGCTGCTGCGTGGGCTCGGTCTGGGTGAGCGCAACGAATTGCCGGCGCTCCAGTGTGAGCAACCAGTCTTCGTCGACCAGCGTGCCCGGCTCGATGTCGCCACCGGCAAGCACCGTCGCCGCCGCGTCGGAGACCACGTAGTCGTGCGGGCTCATGAAGCCGCCTTCGCGCGCGTTGACCATCTCCATGCGCAAAGTGGCCCGACCCGGCGCGCCAACAACCTTGATCTCGCGCGGCGGCAGTGGCGGGTGATAGCCAGCGTCGGCGAGTCCACGCGCCAGCCTGATCGCGGCGAAGGGGACCTCGCGCGCGTTGAACAACACGGTGTCGCTCGGCAGCGCATACCCCATCTCGATGGCGTTGACCGCCCCGCGAGAGGTGACGCCGCGGATGATGTTGCGGAAGGCCTTCTGGATGTCTTCCCAGGGATCGTTCTGGATGCGGCCTTGCGCCGCGTCGGACGCGCGCCGCACCATCTCCTTGCAGCCGCCGCCAGAAGGGATCAGCCCGACGCCGGCCTCGACGAGTCCCAACTGGCTTTCCAAGGCCAGCACCCGGTGCGCGCAATGCATCGCCACTTCCGCGCCGCCGCCGAGCGCCATGCCATCAACCGCCGCAACCGTGGGTACCTGCGCATAGCGCAGAACCTTAGTGGCGCCCTGGAAATGGGCGACGACGCGGTCGATCTCGTCCCACTTGCCGTTTCCCGCCAGTTCACTGAGTTCGGCGAGATTTGCCCCGACCCCGAATGGCGGGGAGTGCCATAGGACGAGGCCATCGAAGTCCGCTTCGGCCTGCGCCACCGCATCATAGATGCCGTCGACGACGCCCTTTGTGAGCGAATGCATCTTGCTCTTGAACGACAGGATGGCGATGCCGCTGTCGACCTTGGGCAGGCGCCACAGGCGCACGCTGTCATTCTCGTGCAGCGTTTCTCCCCAGTCGAATTTCTCGCCGACAATCCGCTCCGGAAACAGTTGGCGCGTGTAGACGGGGAGAGGCGAGCGGCCCTTCAGCGTATCCTCGGCGGGGGAATAGGCCTCTCCATTCTGATAGACGCTGTCTCGCGCCATGACCCAAGCCGGCAGCGGCGCCTTCACCATGGCCTTGCCGGCGTCGATGTCTTGCTGGATCGCCTCGGCCACCGCCTTCCAGCCGGCAGCCTGCCAGATCTCGAACGGACCAACCGACCAAGCCCATCCCCAGCGCATCGCGAAGTCGACATCGCGCACGCTGTCGGCGATGTCGGCCAGGTGGTAGGCGCAATAGTGAAAAATGTCGCGCGTGCACGCCCACAGAAACTGCGCGTGTTGATCCTGGCTGGCGCGCAGTCTCGCGAAGCGATCGGCCGGATCGGAAATGCGGAAGATCTCGGTGACTTCCGCGGACGCCTTGCCGGCCGAGGGCCTGTAGTCGTCGGACGCCAGATCCAGCACCTGCACATCCTTGCCGACCTTGCGGTAGATGCCGCCCTTGGTCTTGAGACCCAAGGCACCTTTCGCGATCAGTCCCGCGAACCAGTTCGGGGCCTTGAAGTACTCCCGCCACGGATCGTCGGGCAGCGTCTCATATTGAACGTTCATGACGGCGGAAAGGGTGTCGAGCCCGATCATGTCGGCGGTGCGGAACGTGGCGCTGGCGGGATGTTCGATCAGCCTCCCCGTCAAGGCGTCCACCTCGTCCAGGCCCAGGTCGAACGCCTTGGTGTGGTGCATTACCGCCAGAATGGAGAACAGCCCGACGCGGTTCGCGATGAAGCTTTGCGTGTCCTTGGCGCGCACGATGCTCTTGCCAAGGCGCGACGTCAGCCAGGACTCCAGGTTGTCCAGCATCGCCGGGTCGGTCTGCTGCCCGGGGATCAACTCGATCAGATTCATGAAGCGCGGCGGATTGAAGAAATGCACGCCGCAAAAGTTCTTGCGCAGCTCTGCGGGGAACAGTCCGGCGAGCCGATTGATCGACAGCCCCGAGGTGTTCGACGCGACGATTGTGTCGCTCCCGATGTGCGGCGCGATCTTGTTGTACAAATCTTGTTTGGCGTTCCAGTCCTCGGCGATTGCTTCGATGATCAGGTCGCAGGACCGCAGCTGGTTCAGATCGTTCTCGTAATATGCCGCATCGACATAGGCGCCTTGGCTCTTGCTGACGAACGCGCTCCGGTCCGTTTTCTTCAGCCCGGCGAGCGCTTTCGCAGGGTCCGCATTCGGGATCCCGCTCTCTTCGGACATCCCGAACAGAACGACGGGGACGCCCGCGTTTGCCAGATGCGCAGCGATGCGCGGGCCCATGATCCCCGTGCCCAGCACCGCCGCCTTCCGGATGAAGAAGTTTCTTGCGCCCATGTGTGTCCTCCTTCGTTACGTAAGAATGGCTTGGCAGAGTCGCCATTTTACGGTTTGCGTTTTATACTTGATACCGCGCGAGTGCGGCTTTGTGCCCGTTGTCGACCCAGCGCTGCGCGTTGCCGACGGGCGTGCGCGGCATGTAACTCGCTGCGGGCGCGGATGCCATCCCCGCACCGCTCATTGATGTAGCCTCCTCGCCCGCAGCGGACAATGATCCAACCTATGCGGGTGATCGCTCGCAGAAAAGCAATTCGTTCCCCAGTCGTATATCCTCATCGCTCAAGCGCTTCTCCTTGGCCGTCCGTCTGTCGGTAACACAGGCTTCCCGGCCAAAAACACGCCCTCGCTGCCCCTCTGGTGCTTGCCTTCATTCAGGCCTTTGAGGGTCATCGGCCGATTGTGCGGCTACGATGCCGGAATCCGCACCGAGGAAAACCGGCTCGATCATTCGCTGGATTCCTCCCTGGCACTTTGGTGCGCTTGTCTCTCGCAGGCTCTCTGAGGCCGTTATTTTGCGTAACGACGTTACGTAATGCATTGAATATGGCTTGCGCTCCACCGTCAAGCGGTATATTACGCAAGAATCAATTTTGTTATGAAATGCGAAACCAAGGCGCGCAACAGGAAGCTGGCGCATTGACGTAATCGGAGAATTTCCAAGGCGGCTTGGCCTAAGTTTTTTTCACTGGTGTAGCAACGGCTTCAGGTTGCTTCTGCCGAGACGGAACGGCTTCGTCCCTCCCGGCGGCAAGCACCGCTGTAGAAACGGAAAGAAAACGGGATGCCCGAAGTCCTGATCGAAAGACGACGAGACAATGTCGCCCTCGTCCGCATCAATCGTCCGGAGGTGAAGAACGCTCTCAACATGCGGGTCCGAGAACAGTTGGCAGATCATTTCACCCAGCTTGGCGGCGACGATGACGTCCGGTGCATCGTCCTGACGGGTAATGATGAGGCGTTCGCGGCC
>CAZRWU010000026.1:5955-25322 GCA_964603915.1 uncultured Rhodospirillaceae bacterium | reverse complement strand
GATCCGGGCGATGGTGGGTGGTCGCGACTACGGACGCAGCCAGTTCAACCGGGCCGTGCAGGCGCGCCGGCAGCCGGGGTCGGCGTTCAAGCCATTCGTTTTCCTTGCCGGTCTCGAAGCGGGACTGCAACCCCAGACACAGTTTTTCGATGGGCCGATCACCGTGGGGAACTGGCGGCCCGAGAATCTCGGCGAGCAGTTTCGCGGCGAGACCAATCTTCAGGAGGCGCTCGCGCTTTCCATCAATACCGTTGCCGTTCAGGTCAGCGAGCAGGCAGGCCGGGAACGCGTCATCCGGGTCGCCAAGCGCGTCGGGCTCAGCGGCGACATGCGCCCGACGCCGAGCGTCGCCCTTGGCGTCGACGAGGTCAACCTCACCGAGTTGACGGCGGGGTACGCGGCTTTTGCGACCGGCGGCATAGGTATCTGGCCCTATGGCATCGAAACCATTCACGATCGCAGCGGCCGCCTTCTCTATCGGCGGGGCGGCACCGGCCCTGGGCGTGTCCTGTCGCGCGAGCATGCCGCCCAAATGACCGGCATGCTGGTCAACGCCATCAAGGTGGGCACCGGCCGCGCGGCCGCCCTTGATCGGCCGGCGGCGGGAAAGACGGGCACCAGCCAGAACTACCGCGATGCCTGGTTCATCGGCTACACCGCCGACCTGGTGACGGGGGTCTGGATGGGCAACGACGATGAGAGGCCGATGCAGAAAGTCACCGGCGGAACGTTGCCGGCGCAGCTTTGGCGCGGGTTCATGACGGACGCCCACAAGGGGCTGCCGCCGCGATCGCTGCCCAGCTTGGCGCCGTCCGTGCCTCCCTTACCTCCAGCCGCGCGACCTCAGATTGCCGCGCCCGCGCCCCCGCCCTCCAGCCGCGCGTCCGATGACCGCAATCTTTTCGAGCGCCTGATCGACGCCATCGCCGGCAATCGCAACTGACGGAACGCAGCTGACGAGACGGAAGCGGTCGGGCGCGTCGAGCAGGATGGACCCTCTTCGCCGACGACGGCCGCCGCCAGCGAAGAACGGCTTCAATCGGCGATACGCGCGATCGTCGCGCTGGTGCTGAAGCCGGGCTCGATCCGCGCGAGGAGCACCTCGCCGCCATAGCCTTGCACGTAGTCCGCTCCGACCACCTCATTCAGCCGGTAGTCCGCTCCCTTGACGAGAACGTCGGGACGGAAAGCTTCGATCATCGACAAGGGTGTATCTTCGCTGAAGATCACCACCAGATCGACGCTCGCGAGAGACGCCAGCACCGTGGCGCGCGCGGTCTCGCTCTGGATCGGACGCGTGGCGCCCTTGATCCTGCGCACGGAGTCATCGCTGTTAATGGCGACGATGAGCCGGTCGCAAGACTTGCGCGCGAAAGCCAGAAGCGAAACGTGACCGGGATGGAGGAGATCGAAACAGCCGTTGGTGAAGCCGATGCGGAACCCGCGGCGGCGCCACAGTTCGATCCGGTCCAGCGCCGGCTCCAGCGCCATCACTTTCGCCTCGGCCTCGGAGAGATCCTGGTGCCGCAGGGCGTCGACCACCTCCGGCTTGTACGCGACAGCGGTGCCGACCTTGCCGACGACGATTCCCGCGGCGACGTTGGCCAAGGCGGCGGACCGGACCAAGGTGGCGCCGGTGGCGAGCGCGCCCGCCAGAGTCGCGACCACGGTATCGCCCGCCCCGGAGACATCGAACACCTCGCGTGCCTCCGCCCGAAGATGACAGACCTCGCCCGTGGCCGCGACGACCGCCATGCCATCCTTGCCCAATGTCGCGATGACCGCACCGAACCGATGCGTCTCGAGAAGATGCCGCGCTGCGGCAACGGCGTCCTCCGGGGTGCGCACACGCAGGCCGGTCGCCTCGCCCAGTTCTTGGCGGTTGGGCGTAACAACGGTTGCGCCGGCATATCTTGCGTAGTCCCGGCCCTTGGGATCGACAAGAATCGGCTTGTCCGCCGCGCGGGCGCGCTCAATCAGTTCGGCGGCAATCCCATCCAAGAGTACGCCTTTCCCATAATCCGAGAGCACGACGACGTGCGCATCTGTGAGCATCGTGCTTGCGGCTTCGATCAGAGCTCGTCGCGACTCGGCCGACAGCGGCGCTACCGTCTCGCGGTCGGCGCGCAAGATTTGCTGGCTGCTTGCCAGAAAGCGGGTCTTGATCGAGGTCTGCCGCGTGGCGTCGGTGACAAGCGCGAACGACAATCCGTCGCCGGCGCCGAGCAGGTCTCGTACTTCCGCGCCGGCGGCGTCATCGCCAATGGCGGCGACCAGCCTGGCCCGCGCGCCCAGCGCAAGAATGTTGCGGATGACGTTGCCGGCGCCTCCCAACATCGCCGTCTCGCGTTCAATCCGGAAAACCGGAATCGGCGCCTCCGGCGACACCCGCTCGACACTGCCGTAGATATACCTGTCCAGCATTACATCGCCGATGCAAAGGAGGCGCCTTCCGCCAAGCGCATCGATCACAGGCACTAACGCCGCGCGATCACTCATTGCAAAAGCCGATTCTTGCAAAAGCCGATCCGCGGCGCTTCGCCGCAACGGGCGCCTCTTGAAGCGGATCGTCCCCTGGGCAGCGAAGAGATCGCGCGCCTTGCCGCAATCGGAATTGCGCGAATTGACCCTTTATTAAGTTGGAAGCGTCGATAATGGCGCATCATGGTCAACAAGCCGCTCCAACTGATCATCAATGCCGCATGGGTCGCCGCTTACAGCGTCGGCGTCAGTGCCATCGACTCCGATCACCGGCGTTTGTATCAAATGCTGAGGCGGATGCGAGAGGCCTACGCCGCTGAAGAAAACGCGCGTTGCCTCGCCCTGATCAAGGATGCGGCCGCGGCGATCCTGGCCCATTTCGCGCACGAGGAGGCGCTTTTTGCCGGTGGTCGCTACCCCGGCGCAGAGGGGCATGTCGCCAAACATGCGATACTGGCGCAACGCGTCCGGGCGATTTCCAGAGCCGCCCAGGGTCCAACCGTTGCGCGATGCGCTCTTGCCGACCTTATCGATGGCCTCGCAGTCGTGGTGATGACAGACCACATCACCCTCGATCTCGAACTGCGGCCGTTCCTCGCATAGGCGCGGCGCGCCGCCCCAGCTCAATCGTTTTCTCGCCGGCATGCATCCTCAGTCCGCCTCCATGCTCATGGCGCGGGCGCGCAGAAAACCGCCCTCGGCATTGGGAGCGTAATTGCGGCTTTGGATGAGAAAAGCCTTGAAGGATTCATGGATCTTCGCCGTCAGGGGATCGGACGCTCCCAATTCCTCCAGGGCTTCGTCGGCATGACGGGCCAGGGCGCGTATCACGTCGTCGCCGAAGTGACGAAGCTGGACATTGTGCTCGCGCAAGAGCGGCTCGAGCGACTGCGTATTGTGATACGTGAAGTCGGCCAGAGTCTCGTGCGCGGTCGCTGCGGCGGCCGTCCGGATTGCCATCTTCTGGTCATCGGCGAGCGATTCATAAACGCTCTTATTGATGATGATCTCCAAACTTGGTCCCGGTTCGAGCAGTCCGGGCATATAGTAGTAGCGTGCGGCGCGATAGAGGCCGAAGGCGAGATCGTTCCACGGGCCGATCCAGTCGGCGCCGTCCACCGCTCCGCTCATCAGCGCCGGCCCGATCTCTCCTGCCGGTATCATCACGGTTGTCGTTCCCATCCGCCGCAGGACCTCGCCGCCCAGGCCGGCGATGCGGAACTTCAGTCCCTTGAAATCGTCGACGCTGTTGATCTCCTTACGGAACCAGCCTCCAGCCTGGGCTCCGCTGGAGCCCGCATAGAAGGGTTGCACGCCGAAACCGTCGTACAGCTCCTCCCACAGCTGTTGACCGCCGCCGAACGCGATCCATGCCGCCTTTTCCTGGGCGGTCAAACCAAACGGAACGCCCGTGAAGTAATTGAAGGCCTTGTGTTTGCCGACCCAATAGTAGGGCGACGAGTGACAAAGATCGGCGGTGCCGCTCGCCACGGCGTCAAGCGACTCGAAGGGCGGAACCAGTTCCCCTGCGCCGTGCAGCTTGACCGTCAAACGCCCTGCCGTAAGCGCCGTAACCGTTTCGGCGAAGCGCTCGGCATTGACGCCGACGCCGGGCGTGTTCTTGGGCCAGGTCGTGATCATCATGAGCGTGCGCCGGTCCTGGGCAATTGCCGGAGCGACGCACGCTGCTCCCGCCGCGGCGCCGCTTGCGGCGACGGCTGCGGCCTTGATAAAGTCTCGTCGTTGCATGCTGCCTTCCTCGGTGATGCCTATCACCGTCGTCATAAGGCAGCGCCGCTATGTCTGCAAGAAACCGACCCGATCGTCTTCGAGGACAAGGCAGGTCAGTCGGCCGCTGAAAAACGCTCCTGTGTCGATCCCGATCCGATTGGCGCGGACTTCTGGCGCCGTCGAGATCGTATGTCCATGCACGACGCACTTGTCGAAGTGGTTTTTCGCGGTGAGGAAAGGGTCGCGGATCCACAGCAGGTCCGCCGCGCGCTGGGCCTCAAGCGGCACGCCGGGACGGATTCCGGCATGAACGAAGGCGTAATCGCCGGCAACGTGGAAAAGCTCGAGTTTCTCGAGAAAAGCAAGGTGCGCTGCCGGAACGGCGGCATAGAGAAGACGGCGTAGCCGCTCGATCGCCACTGTATCGGGCATCATTCCGGTCACCACGACACCGTAGCTGGCAAGGGTGGCGTCTCCTCCATTGTGCAGCCAATGCGGAACGTTGTCGCCGCGAATGAATCGCAGCATCATATCCTCGTGATTGCCTTTCAAATGGATCGACCTTGCGCCCGCGATCGGCGCATCGATCAGCATGTCGATCACCTCGCGTGAATTGGGCCCACGGTCGACGTAATCGCCAAGATAGACAACCGTTCGCTTTGGCGGCGCGCCACGTTCAGCGATGTCGACCCGAATCGCCTCATGAATCCGCGAAAGAAGATCGCTGCGGCCATGGATGTCGCCAACGACATAAATGCGCTCGCCCGCCGGCGCTCGCGCCGCGGTAGAGGGCGGCGCCTGACGAGAGGCCTGATCGCGTATCGGCGAGAAAATCGTCGCGAACATCTTTCACTACTCGGAATAAGGACAAGACGTGACAGTTAAAAACGCAAAACGTGTTCTTCCTCCCACAGGTGGGCTACACACCGGCGAGATTCAAGCTAAGACCCGGGCACCGGTGCGACAACCTCCAAACGGGTCTCCCGTTACAGAGTTCGTTAATCTTCTTTGCCGATGATAGGGCCGAACAGAGCATTGACATATGTGGAACCGCAACCGTGAACGACGTGCGCACCGACGACGAAGTGGGGGTCGGCGGGATTCTTGGCAAGACGGATGGACGGCGATGGAGGATGGCTGAAGCCGGAGACGCCGGCCTTGGGGAGGGATCATGACGCCGTTCGGCCGCTTTGCGTCAAAGGCGGCGACTTCGGCAAGCCTGCTCGCCGCAGATCGCCTCGACGATGAGCTGCTTCGCTTGGCTGACAATGCGGGGGGCCATTATGCCGTTCATTTTGAGCTGCCTTCGGCGGTGGGCGCCGCAGTCGACGTTTCGCAGACGCAGTTGGCGCTTCGCCCGATCGAGCATCTCGCCGCACTTCACGAGGCAAAATTGTTTTGCTTGGCGGATGGCCACGTGCTGCTGGTCTGTCACGGGAAAATTCCCATCGATCAGGTTGATGGCGTGATCGGCAAGGTCCGGTCATCATGTCTGACCGCGGTCGCCGGCTGGGAATGGGATGGGGCTGAACAAGCCGACGCCGATTGGTTCGATCTCAGCCAGCCGGAAGACGTCGAGCGTTTGCGGTCGCTGACGGCGGCGTGGAAGGCGAAGACACGGCGGCAGGGTCTTGCGCCGGCCGCGGCAGTACGGGGCGCGTCACCTTCGCGTAGCCTGAACGCGGAAGAACTGGCCGCAATCTGTCAACGCCTGGAACTCGCGGATTTAACCGCCGTGGTCCGCCAGCAAACCGCTCTGACACTGCGCTGCGACGCAGCTCCGGCGCCGCTGCTCCGCGAGACTTACATTTCGATGCACGATCTCCGCGCGCTCATCGCTCCCGGCGTCGACATGGCGGCAAGCAACTGGCTGTTCCGGTATCTCACGGAGATCCTCGACCGTCGCATGCTGGATTTCGTTACAGGGCAGCGTCTCGCCTGCGGGCCGGTGCCGATCAGCCTCAACCTCAACCTCGCCTCGCTCACGACCAGCGTGTTCAACCGGTTTCTCGACATCCACGGCAAGAACGTCGCCAAGCCAATCCTGGAGATTCAGCTTGTCGATCTGCTCGCCCATGGCGCAGTCCTCGCCAAGATGAGGCAATCGTTCGAGGCGCAAGGCTATAAGATCCTGATTGACGGCTTCACCCCTCCGACGCTGCAGGCGCTCGATGTCTCCGCCGTGCGTCCGGATTTCGTGAAGATCTGGTGGCGCGAGGACGCTCCCACGATGTTTCCGGATCCTTCGGTCTCCGGTCTGCGCGAGACCCTCGAGCGGATCGGGACGGACAGCATTATCCTGGCCCGCGCCGAGTCGGAACAGGCCGTGAGGTGGGGAGTGGAGCATGGCATTCGCCGGTTTCAAGGGCGTTTCATCGACCGGCTGGTTGGCGCGCTTGCCGACAAGTGCGCGCGAGGCCGGGGATCGGGGGAGCATTAATGGCGATGGCCATTCTTCCCATCTTTAGCCACGAACGCCTCCTGATGGATTACGTGCGGCGGCTGGCCGAGCGGGCAAGCGGCCGGCGGGCGGTGTATCTCCGCTTATCGCTGCTCCGCCCCTACAATCGGCGCGCCCATCATCTGCATGCCGCGACCAGCGGGTTGCGCTCCATGGTTGAGACCAGAGAAGGCCAATTGTTCGTTCTGAGATCGGCCGACGTCATTTTCGTCTATAAAGACGATGTCCATCCCCGCGTCGAAGCCGAAATTCAGAAAATCCGCTTTCTGTTTAGCGACGATCCCTCACTGGTCGACGGCGCCGCCGCCACCGCTTTCGTCTGCCGGTTCGACGTGCAGACGGAGTACGAGCGGTTCCACGCCTTGGTGCGCGATCTCGTGGCGCGCGAGATGGCGACCGCTTCTGAAATTGCCTGCCCGCTGACCACCAAGGAACAGCTTCGGCGCAAGCAGAGCATGGGACAGCCGCTGACGCCGGAGTTGCTGGCGAAAATTGAAAGCGCCCTTGGCCGCGCCGACCTGTCCAGCCTCGTTCGCCGCCAGACTGCGTGCGTCGTCTCCCCTCGCCACGAGGTCGAACCGCGCTTTACGGAGCTTTACGTATCGATCGCCGAGCTTCGCGACACCCTTCTGCCGCATGTCAATCTGCTTGCCAACCGGTGGTTGTTCCAGCATTTGACCCAGACCCTTGACCGCCGCGTTCTGCAACTACTGACGTTGCCGGAAAACACGTGCGCCGGTGAACTCAGCATCAACCTCAACGTCGCCACGCTCCTCTCGCGAGGCTTTGGCGCTTTCGTCGGCGCCGCCAACGCCCACCGCGCCGGGGGTCTGATCGTCGAACTGCAGGCGATCGATGTCTTTCAGGACCTGCGCTCCTTTCATCTCGCCCGCGATGCGGTTCAGGATAGAGGTTGGCGTGTCTGCCTCGATGGCGTCGGTTACCGCGATCTTGAGCTTATCGACTGTCAGCGGTTGGGCGTTGATGTGATCAAGGTTTTGTGGGACGCGGACCTTTTGACGGAGAGCGACGCGGTGCTCGAGCGGCTTCGAGTTTCGGTGGCGCGGATCGGCGCGCCGCGCCTCGTGCTGTGCCGGGTGGACGCGCGGATTGGTATCGATCTCGGACATCGGCTGGGCGTCACGCAGTTTCAGGGGCGCTACGTCGAGGAACTGCTGAGCAAGGATCATCGCCGCCGCCAGTTGCTGCGGTTGAAACAGGTATTGGCCACGAACACATAAGGCGGACTTGCGCCGTGATCGGCGCGACCCCGAACCGTCAGCCGTGGAAGGATCTGGAATGAGCAACGTCGGCGATAGCGCCGTCGTGGTCGTGTCCGACCTGACCAAGCGATTTGGTTCCGCGATTGCTGTCGACGGCGTCAGCTTCAGCGTCCGCGAGGGCTCGGCGACGGCGTTGCTGGGCGGCAACGGCGCGGGCAAGACCACGACTCTGGCGATCTTGCTGGGCCTGTTGCTGCCGACATCCGGCAGCGTGCGCGTGCTCGGCGCCGACATGACGCGCGAGCGTTACCGCGCCCTTGGCCGGATGAATTTTTCGTCCCCTTACGTCGACCTGCCGCGGCGGTTGAGCGTCGAGGAGAACCTGATCGTGTACGGCCGGCTCTACGGCGTCGCCCGGTTGCGGCAGCGAATCCGCGTCCTCGCTCGCGATCTTGACATCGAGCCGTTTCTCAACCGCGCCACCAGCGATCTTTCCGCCGGTCAGCGAACGCGCGTCGCTATCGCCAAGGCGCTCTTGAACGAGCCGCGGCTGCTTTTGCTCGACGAGCCGACGGCGTCGCTCGATCCCGACACCGCGGACTGGGTGCGCGGCTATCTCGACGATTACCGCTGGCGGAGCGGCGCGACCATTCTGCTCGCCTCGCACAACATGGCGGAGGTCGAGCGGATGTGCGATCATGTCCTGATGTTGCGATCGGGAGCGCTGGTGGCGTCCGGCGCGCCTGCCGAGCTTATCGCCCGCTACGGCCGGCGCACCCTTGAGGAGGTATTTCTCGATATCGCCCGCGATCGTCGCGCGCCCCGGGACGACGATCGCGCCGCGGCCGCCCAGTGAAACCGTTGCGCCCCGTGGAATCGCCGCCCCAGGCCGCCGAGGCCGCGTTCTCCTGGCGGCGGGTGAGCGCCGTTCTTTTGCGCCATCTTTATGTCCTGCGGCGGTCGTGGCCACGCATCCTCGATCTTGCCTACTGGCCGACGGTTCAGATGGTCTTGTGGGGCTTCATCACCGTCTTCTTTCGCGAGCACAGCAGCTGGGTCGCCGAAGCCGCCGCCGTACTCATCAGCGCCGTTCTCTTGTGGGACGTGCTGTTTCGCTCCAACCTCGGCCTGTCGCTGTCGTTTCTCGAGGAGATGTGGGCGCGCAATCTGGCGCAGCTTTTCATCAGTCCGCTCAGGCCCTACGAACTGGTGGCGGCGGTCAGCCTGATGAGCCTGATTCGCACGCTGATCGGCGTCACGCCCGCCGCTCTGCTTGCCTTGCCGCTGTTCGATGTCTGGGTGTTCTCCCTGGGTCTGCCGCTGATCGCGTTCTTCGCCAATCTGTTGGTCCTCGGCTGGAGTATCGGGCTTCTCGTTTCGGCGGGCGTCCTTCGTCTTGGCCTCGGCGCGGAAAACCTCGCCTGGGTGTCGATCTTCGCCATCGCCCCGCTGAGCGGAATCTACTATCCGATCGACACGCTTCCCGCTTGGCTGCAGCCGATCGCCTGGGCCTTGCCGTCGGCCTATGTCTTCGAGGGCATGCGCGCCGTGCTGTTTGACGACGTGTTTCGCCTCGACCTCTTGGCCGGCGCCATTGGCCTCAACCTTTTGTACTTCACGGGCGCGGTCCTCTTCTTCCTGCATATGATTCGCGTCGCGCGCCGGCGCGGTCTGCTGCTTCAGCAAGGCGAATAGCGATCCGGAAAGCGGCTAAACGATCGGCCGCATTACGATTGCGGCGGACGGTCGGGCAGAACTTCGATCTGCTCGGGATGCGTGGCTTCGATGAGGGGGCCGTTGTGCGAGACGATCCAGCCACGAACGCGGATCCGGCGCCCTTTCAGATCCATCGGATCAAGGTCCATTTTCGCGAAGGCCGGCAACAGACGGGTGTCGATCGAGACCGTGAAGTCCGTACGCCAGTCGGGGCCGAAGTTGAGGTAGATGCGATCGCGCACCCGCGCCCGGTCGAGAACTACGCCGGCGACGATCTGAAAGCTGTCCATGTCGTGCTCCGCGTCCTGCGGCGCGCGGATACGATAGAAGGGATGGTTCCACATGCCGCGTCCGTGCTCCCGTGCCCGACCCTCGATTGTGAGCATCTCGGCCAGGCGGGAGCGCGTGTCGATTAGGCTGCGGACGCGCGCCATGCCGCGCTTGAGCATCTCGCCCTGCAGCCAAGCGCCATCGGCGCGGTGGACTTGAGCGAGAAGACGCCGGTAACGGTCGTGGGCGCGCTCCTCGAAAGACAGGTGGACGCGATTCCCGAGCGCGAGGTCCGCCAGCGTTCGCCGCGCGTCCTCGGCCAGCGGCCAGCTTTCGTCGCCGGGTCCGCGCGCGCTTCGCGGCGCTTCGATGCCGGCGAGGCGCACAACGCGGCTGCCCCTGACGGGACGGTCGAGCATGATCGTATTGCCGTCGATCACTTCCGCGACCAGGGCGAGCGTCTCCGCGGGCATTGCGGCCGCCGCCGCCGCGTACGGGCCGCACAGCAGAGAAATCATCAATAAGAGCACAAACCGCATGATGTGCAATTATGAGGCGTGACGCCTCCATTGTCCACGGGAAGATGAGGGAGACGGCCCGGCAATGAACGTGGCAATGACCAGGAGCGAATGCCGGCGCCGGTCGGCCGCGGACGTGCCGCAAAGCCGCGTCTGGACGATCCGGGTCTTGCAGGAATTTCGCTGCTTCCGGCGTCGGCCATTTTCTCGGCAGGAACCTTGTTCCATAATCACAGCGACGTCATCCACGTGTTCTCAACGCCGAGGCGCTGGCGCAGGGCCTTTTGAAATTAAGTCACGAAGGCGGGTCCAACCGATGGACGTGCAGAGCTATTATCGTCACGATCTTTTCCCGGAGATCGAGCCCTATGCGACGGGAATGCTGCCGGTCGGTAGCGGCTATGAAATATACTGGGAGCAATGCGGCAATCCGCGCGGCATGCCGATCGTCTTCCTGCACGGCGGCCCGGGGGCCGGCGCCGCCGCCGCGCATCGTCGTTTCTTCGATCCCAGGCACTACCGCATCGTCATTTTCGACCAGCGCGGGTGCGGCCGCTCGCGGCCCTTCGCCGCCGTGCACGACAACACGACGGACCATCTGATCGGCGACATGGAGATGCTGCGCGTGCATCTCGGCATCAAGAAATGGCTTCTGTTCGGCGGCTCATGGGGGTCGACTCTCGCCCTTGCTTATGGCATTCGCTGGCCCGAGCGCTGCGCCGGCTTCATCCTGCGCGGCATCTTCCTTGGCACGAAGAGCGAAATCGAGTGGTTCTTGAACGGCATGGGGACGTTTTTCCCCGAGGCGCGGCGGGACTTCTGCGAGTTCCTGCCGCCGGCGGAGCGGGGTGATCTGCTCGAGAACTACTATCGCCGTCTGATGAACGCCGATCCACGCATCCATGGTCCGGCGGCCGTTGCGTGGAGCCGCTACGAGAGCGCCTGCTCCAATCTTATTCCCCGCCCGGACGACAGCGGCGGCGCTGGCCGGCAAGCTTTAGCGCTGGCGCGGCTCGAAGCGCATTATTTTGTCAACAACGTCTTTCTGCCACCCGAAGGCCTCCTCAGCGGCGTCGCCCGGCTCGGCAACCACTCCGCCATTATCGTCCAGGGCCGCTACGACATGGTCTGCCCGATCGCCACCGCCGACGCGCTTGCCCGGGCATGGCGACGGGCGGACTATGTCATCGTTCCGGACGCCGGCCATTCGGCGCTGGAGCCGGGGATCCGGACGGTGCTGGTGCGGGCGACGGAAGCGCTGAAGAGCCGCTCGCACTGGCGGATGCGCCCGAGCTGACGATCATGTCGGCAAGCTGTTGCTTCGCGCCGCCGCCGCCAGGTGCTATAAGAGGCGCGTCGCGCCCGTAGCTCAGTCGGATAGAGCACCAGATTCCTAATCTGGGGGTCGCAGGTTCGAATCCTGCCGGGCGCGCCACAAATCATAAATTTGAATGCTTCATTGAAAATATCGTTAAAGCTTTAGAGCGGTTTCTCAGGTCCATGAAGTGAAGTGGGTGATATTCACTGCCGTCGTCTGGGCGCAAATGTTCGAAGCGCCATCAATAAGGAGTTGGAAATGACGACCATGCCGGCACTCTTTATTGGACACGGCAGCCCCATGAACACTCTTGAGGATAATGGCTATACGCGGGCATGGCGCAAGCTGGGACAGGCTCTGCCACGGCCGCGTGCAGTGCTGGTGGTCTCGGCGCATTGGTTCATCGGCGCGACCGCCGTGACGGCCATGGGGCAACCGCGCACGATCCACGACTTTTACGGCTTTCCCGATGGGCTGTTCGCCTTCGAATATCCTGCGCCCGGCATGCCGGAGCTGGCCGGTGAAGTAGCCGAGGTCGTCAAGCCGAACTGGGTGGGCGCCGATCGCGACCAATGGGGACTGGACCATGGCGCCTGGAGCGTGATGGCCCACCTGTTTCCGCAAGCCGATGTCCCGGTCGTCCAGTTATCGATCAACGCATTCAAGCCGCTTGATTATCACATCGACCTTGCCACGAAGCTGAACCCGCTGCGCAAACGCGGCGTCATGATTCTGTCAAGCGGCAACGTCGTGCACAACCTTCGCCTCATCGAATGGCAGCGTCCGAACGCCGGTGCCGACTGGGCGCGTCGTTTCGACGATATGGTCGTCCGTCAGATGGCCGAGGCTCCCGCTGACATTCTCGTGGCTGCCGAGCATCCCGATTTTGATATGGCCGTACCCACGCCCGATCATTTCATCCCGCTGCTCTACACGGCCGGACTTGCCGCGTCCGACACGGACGCGCGGGTCCTGTTGCGTGGCTATGCCATGGGGTCGTTGTCGATGACCTGTTACGGCGTGGGTATGAGCGAGGCGGCCTGTGAATATGGCGATGGGGCCGCGCGGCTGCCCGACGGCATACCGCCCGATCAAACCAACACTTAAGGCAGCCAGTAGGCAGCCAGGTTTCATCTTTGCGATGACGGGCGCTCTTGCCGCCTCACGGTCGGAACGATAACGACCCGGAGGGTCAACAACTTCGATCCATCCATCCCCGGCCAGGTGCTATAACTCTGCTCCGGTGACCAAATCCCCTTGCGTAGGGCCATCGGGACAATCATGCTGTCGCCGATTTTATTGCGGCCGGTCTGGAACTTTGCCATCGGCCGTTTTCTTCGTCATCACCGAGATCCGTCACCGGCAATGCTCCTTCCTGTTCCGTTGCGCCCGAGAGAACAACGCCCGCGATCAGCGCGAACCGCCGCCTTCGTCGGCGTAATTGCGGACGCGGTCCGATGCCGCCGCGCGCTTGGGACCGGGACCGCGGCGGCTTGGCTGCCGTAAGCGCGCAGCCGATGGGAAAGATCGAGAGAACGGGATCGGAGGCGGCCACTCGAAGCCCGGTCCTGCCGCGATCGCACGCAGTTGGCATCGGTGAACGCTGCCGACGCCTGCGCTTGCCGCTCCTCGCCCTGGCGGCTGTGGTCGTCGGGGCCGCAGCTTGCGTCGCTGCGACATCGACCGATAGCGGAGGCGAGAGCGGATCGGTGGAAGAGCGCCTGGTTCTCGCCGATTTCGAAGAACCGTTGTGGAAGGGGCCATCGCCGCCGCTGCGGATCTGGACCAAGCGCGATCCGGCGACGCGGATCGATACCGCCGTAGCGCCCGCCGCGCCAAGGGACGAGCAGGGGAGGGTCCTGCGAATCTCCCATCATTTTTCGCTGACGGAACGGGGAGAGGGAGGCGTGCGGCTCGATTTGGGCGGCGTCGACGCCTCTGCTTACGACCACCTCGACCTGCGGATCCGGGGCGATGAAACCGCCGGCTTCCCGCGCGCCATCAAGATCGGCTTCTGGCGACCCCACGACGCCCGGCCGGGTTTGATCCAGAGCGGCAGCTTCGTTATCGACGGGATTGAAGAGGACTGGCGGCAGGTCCGGGTGCCGCTGAATGCGATGAACGGAATCAGCGACTGGACCAACCTCACCCAGTTCGTGGTCACTATCGACTCGCGCCGCTCGCCCGTCGCGGACGGCGCAGTGCTGCTTGACGACATCGCGCTCATCAAAACGGGGAACAGGGGACCATCGGCACACGACCCGGTCGAGCCTGTGCGCAAGCGTGCATGGGAAGCGGCGATGAACGATCCCGCCGCCGTTCAGCGCGCGATCCGGGCGCGGCTTGGCCCCTGGCCCGAGCGCGCCATCGTCAAGGACGACCTGCCGAGCGACGATGACGCCTTCCTGCGCCGTGTCGCCAGCGATACGTGGCGCGGACTCGACGCCTTCACCCACCGCGAGAATGGGTTGCCGGTGGACACGGTGGTGCTGGCTTCCGGCGAGGCGGCGCCCAGCGGTCCCGAGGCAGCGACGGTTGGCGATTATACCAGCCCCACCAATATCGCTGTCTATCTTCTGGCCACGGTCGTGGCCGAAGAGCTGGGCTTTATTCCGGCAAATAAAGCGCTGACCCGGATCGAGCGCGTCCTCGGCGCCCTGGAGACACTGGAAAGCTACAACGGTTTCTTCTACAATTTTTACGATACCACCTCTTTGGAGCGGACGAGCAACTTCATTTCTTCCCTCGATTCGGCTTGGCTGACCGCCGCTCTCGCGGTCGTGCGGACGGCGATGCCGGCGCTCGCGGAGCGCATCACGCCGCTGATCGAGCGCGCCGATTATGCTTGGTTGTACGACGACGTGGAGCAGCTTCTGTCGCAGGGCTATTACGTCAATATCCAAGCCCCGTCCGAGTACCACTACGGGCTCGTCTATACGGAAGCCCGTCTTGCCAGTCTCGTCGCCATCGGCAAGGGCGACGTTCCGGAGGACCACTGGTTCGAAATGATGCGGACGCTGCCGGCCGATGAGACATGGCAGTCGATGGATCCGCGCGATCGGGTGCGCAAGCGGGCGGGGCCATTCTCTGTCGTCGGCGGCTACTACGAGCGGGACGGCTGCCGCTATGTCCCATCGTGGGGCGGCAGCATGTTCGAGGCGCTCATGCCGACCCTGCTTGTACACGAGAGTTCCACAGCGCCCCGCAGCCTCGGCGTGAACAACCGGGTTCATACAGCATTCCACATAAAGAGGGCGCTGCACGATCTGGATTATCCGGTGTGGGGAATGTCGCCAAGCGTCACCTTTTCGCCGCCCGGGTATGGCGAGTACGGTGTCTGGTATCTTGGCGCCTTGGGATACGAGGACGGAATGGTAACGCCACATGCATCGGCCCTGGCTCTAAGTACCTTCCCGACCGAAGCGCTCGCCAACATGCGCAGGCTCATCGATCGCTACGATGTCTATGGCGACTATGGCTTCTACGACGCCGTGGATCCGATTTCGGGACGGGTCGCCTACCGCTACTTGGCGTTGGATCAGGGCATGATTTTAATTTCGATCGCCAATCACCTCACGGGTGGGGTGGTGCAGAAGCACTTCGCCGCCGATCCGGTCGGCCGCAAGGTGTTGCCGTTCCTCGGGCTGGAGTCCTTTTTCGGGCCTGAAGGCGCGGGTCCGGGATGCGAGTCGCCGCCGCCCGACGTCGCTTCGAGGACGAGTGTTGAGCCGGGTCCGGCGAGAGAAGAAGCGCGGGCGGCGGAGACCGGCAAGAGCGGATTCGGGGCAAGCGAAACCTTGGCGACCCGACCATGACCGACGAAAATACCCTGTTTCCTTCTGACTTCCTGTGGGGCGCCGCCACCTCCGCTTATCAGGTCGAGGGCGCACCGCTGGAGGATGGGGCCGGGCCCAGCAACTGGCACCGTTTTACCCATCGGAGCGGAACCGTCGCCAATGGCGACACGGGCGATGTCGCCTGCGACCATTATCACCGGGTCGATGACGATATCCGACTGATGCGTGACGTGGGCCTGCGCGCCTATCGCTTCAGCGTGTCGTGGAGCCGGGTGCTGCCCAGGGGCCGAGGCGCCGTCAACCAGCGCGGCCTCGATTTCTACCGGCGTCTGGTCGACCGGTTGCTGGAAAACGGCATTCAGCCGATGGCGACCGTGCACCACTGGGACCTGCCCGCCGAACTTGACGATGCCGGCGGGTGGCTGAACCCGGACATGGCGGGATGGTTCGTCGACTACGCCGACCTCCTGTTCCGGGCTCTCGACGACCGGGTGCCGCTATGGACCACCCTCAACGAGCCGTGGGTCGTTGTCGACGCCGGCTATATGCACGATCACCATCCGCCGCAACGGCGCAATCCGCGCGAGGCGCTCGCCGCCGCGCGTAACCTCCTCCGCGCTCATGCGGCCGCGGTTCGACGTTATCGCGATGTCGGCCGCAACCGTATCGGCATCGCCGTCAACCTGGAACCCAAGTATCCGTTCTCGTCCGATGAGGCGGACCTGGCCGCCACTCGCCGCGCCGATGCCTACATCAACTATCAGTTCCTGGACCCGATTTTCCTCGGAACCCATCCGCAAGACCTGCGGGAGGCGTTCGGCGCGGCGTGGACCGAGCCGGCCGCCGAGGAGGCCGAGGACGTCCGCGAGCCGATCGATTTCCTTGGGATCAACTACTATTCACGCGCCGTGACCCGGTTCGATCCGACGGTGGAACCGCTGCGCGCCGCGCCCGTCGAGCAGACCGGGGCGCTCCGCACGGAAATGGGGTGGGAGGTCTACCCCCAGGGATTGCACGACATTTTGATGTGGGTGCGAAATCGGTACGGCGATGTTCCCCTTTACATCACCGAGAACGGCGCCGCCTTCGCCGATCCCGCGCCGGTCGGCGGGCGGGTCGACGACCCCCTCCGCGTCGACTACCTCCGCTCTCATCTTCTCGCCGCCCGGGCCGCGATCGAAGCCGGCGTGAACCTGCGCGGATACTTCGTATGGTCGCTGTTCGACAACTTCGAATGGAACTTTGGATACGCCAAGCGGTTCGGCATCGTTCACGTCGACCGCGCCACGATGCGGCGAACGCCCAAGACGAGCGCGGATTTCTACACCGAAGTGATCCGCAGCAACGGCGCCAACCTGACCCGGTAAGCCCAAGGGTGGGCTGCTGTCGCGGTCAGCGGAGGTCGATGAGGACCTCGTGCTCGCGGCTGTCGCGCCTGAGCCACAGACGAACGGCACCTTCGCGGATGTCAGCGGGCGCGCCGTCGACGCTCGCCGAGAGCACCTGCGAGCGCCGCTCGCCGCCATGGCGCAGGGTGATCCGATAAACGGTTCCGTCGGGCAGCGTCCAGTCGATCCTGGCGTCGGGCCACGCCGTCGGAAGCCTCGGACGAACGACAAGAGTGGTTCCTTCCTCCATGCGAACGCCGAGCAGCGATTCCAGGAACACGCGATACATCCAGGCCGCCGACCCCGTATACCAGGTCCACCCGCCGCGCCCCACATGAGGCTCGGCGCCGTAAACGTCGGCGGCGACGACGTAGGGCTCGACCTTGTAGCGAGCCGCAGCCTCGGCGCTGCCGCCGCGGGTGACCGGGCTGATCATGTCCAACAGCGCGGCCGCGCGGTCCCGCCGCCCGGCTTCGGCCAGAGCCCGGATCACCCACAGCGCCGCGTGAGTGTACTGCCCGCCGTTCTCGCGGACGCCGGGCACGTAGCCCTTGATATAGCCGGGATCGTGCGGCGTGCGGTCGAACGGCGGCGTGAGCAGGCGAATCAATCCATCCCGCTCCGACACAAGATGACGCTCCAGGGCATCCAAGGCCTGCTCGATGCGATCGGGAGGCGCGGCGCCCGAGATCACCGCCCATGCTTGCACCAGGGCATCGATCCGGCATTCATCCCCTTCGGCCGAGCCAAGCGGCGCGCCATCGTCGTAGTAGGCGCGGCGATACCACGCGCCATCCCACCCGCTGTCGTTGAGCGCGTCGACCAGATGCGCCCTGTAAGTCTCATAGTCGTCGGCCCGAGCATGATCTCCGCGCCGTCGGCAAAGGGGAATAAAGCGGGTGAGAATGAAATAGAGAAAAAAGCCAAGCCAGACGCTCTCGCCGCGACCCTCGCGGCCGACCCGATTCATGCCGTCGTTCCAATCGCCCGTCCCCATCAGCGGCAGGCCATGGGCGCCCTTGGTCAGCGAGCGGTCGAGGGCGCGGCAGCAATGGTCGTAGAGGGAGCCTGCCTCCCCGGAATTCTCTGGAAGGAGATAAACTTCGTCCTCACCCGGCTGCAACAGACGGGCGCGAAGGTACGGCGCGATCTCGTCGAGGACCGGCAGATCGGCGGTTGCCTCCAGGTACGTCACGGTCAGGAATGGCAGCCACAGCAGGTCGTCGGAAAAGCGTGTGCGTATGCCGCGACTCTGCGGTGGGTGCCACCAGTGCATGACATCGCCCTCGACGAACTGGTGCGCGGCGTGCAAGAGGATCTGCTGGCGGGTCAGATCCGGCAGCGTGTGCACGAAGGCGGCGGAGTCTTGCGCCTGATCGCGAAAACCGAAGGCGCCACCCGATTGATAGAAGGCGCTGCGACCCCAAATTCGGCAACTGAGGTTCTGATAGAGGAGCCAGCCATTGATCATCAGGTCGAGGGCTGGCGACGGCGTCGCCACCCGCACCATCGAGACGAGATCCCGCCACCAGGTGGTCACTGCCTCCAGATGACGCTGGGCGGCGCACGGTTCGCGGTAGCGGTGGACGAGCGCGCGGGCGGCCGCTTCGTCGTCCGCTTCGCCGAACAAAACGGTGCAGGTGGCGCTTGCTCCGGGTTCAAGCCGGATCGGGATCTGGAGAGCGAAGCACGGATCGAGCCCGCCGCCGTCGCGCCCGTCAAGGGCGGCGTCCGCAACCACCGCGGCCGGGTTGCGGGGATTGCCGTTGCGGCCGATGAACGCGGCGCGGTCGGTGGTGAAGAGGCAGGCGGCGGCCAGATCGGGCTCGGCAACCGCCGCGAAGGCAGATCGCTTGGCGAAATCCTCCCGTAATGGATTGCGCGCGAAGGCGGCGGCGAGTTCGTGATCGATGCAGGTCGAGACAAAGGGAGTCGTCTCGGCGCAATCGCCGCCCAGGACCAGGCGATAGTAGACGAAGACGCTCAAGACGCGGGCCTGGGCGCTGTCGTTGCGCAACAGGATCCTGGTCACCTTCACCGGATCCTCGCGCGGGACATACACGGTAACCTCCTGAGAGAGATCGGTGTCGTCATACGTGAAGCGGCACCAGCCGAACCCGTAACGGACCTCGCGGGCAGCCATGTCGCCGCCAGCGGAAACAGCAGGGCCAGGCAGCGGCGACCAGAACGCTCGCGTTGCCTCGTCCCGAATGTAGATCGCCTCGCCGTGGGGATCGGCGACGGGATCGTTGTACCACGGACTGAGCCGGTTCAGCCGGCTGTTAATGGCCCAGGTGCACCCGGCGCCGGTTTCAGAAATCAGGAAGCCGAATGACGGGTTGGCGACGACATGGGTCCAGGGCAGGGGCGGCAGCGGCGCCGCCGACGCGCCGCCGACGCGAATGACATATTCCGAGCCATCGCGGGAAAAGCCGCCGTGGCCGTTGTCGAACAGCAACGCTTC
>CAZRWU010000026.1:0-5945 GCA_964603915.1 uncultured Rhodospirillaceae bacterium | reverse complement strand
CACCGGCCGCGCTGGAACCGGATGCCGATTGGGGGCTTCCGGCCCCGACGCCCGGTGCGCTCCGGACCCAACTATGCCGTCGGCGGCGACCACCATGGCGGCTGTGGTCCTGAGTAACGCCATGGCGTCTGGCGAAAGACGCTCGCGGGCGAGAGTGACGATCGCTCCCGCGTCCGTGGCCGGGGATCCGCACGACGAAAACGCCGCCGCGAGATCGGGCTCGTCACCGGCGGCCTTGTCAACGAGGAAGACGAGATCCACGCGCACGCCGTGCCGCGCCCAGTAGGCGTGGGCGCGGACGTAGTGCTCGACCTGCCGCCAACCCTCTTGGCCGTCAGCCTCGATTAGCACCAGAGGCCGCGAACCGGCGGCGAGACCGAGATCCGCCAGGGGAGCTTGCTTGGGAGGATGCTCCGACGGGCAACACGGAACGGCCTCGCGGGCGCGGATCTGCGGGTTGCCGTAGAGCATGTCGGTCGCCATGTCCTGGAACCTGTGCGCGTCGGCAGGAGTGACGCCGAGGCGCGCGGCGACATCGCGCCCATGTCGGCGGGCGCGTACGAAAGCCCGCTCGACAGCCTCGAGTGTGTCGTATGCGGCGCACATTGCGCGGACTTCGTTCTTGCTGTCGGCGGCGGCGAGGGCAAAGACAACCGTTCCACTCTCACCCGGCTCCAGGTCGAGTGGCGCGCGCAGGCTCATCACCGGGTCCAGCACGTTGCCGACCGTGCCGCTGAGATCGGCGTCGCCGTCGAATGCCCGAGGCGCGCGCAGATCGCGCCCCCGACCGAGAAAAAGGAAACGGTCGGTTTCGTAGCGCGACGATCGGTTCCCGCCGCTCCCGTTCCTTCCCGCGGTCACCAGCCAGTGTATCATGCTTCCGGCGAAATCTCCGCTCGCCCGTGGCCGCCGAACAGCCAGCAATGCCCGCTGATCCTCGGCGTATTCGGTCTGGACGAACAGTTTCGAGAACGCCGGGTGGGCGGCGTCCGCGGCTTTGGTGTTGAGCACCACGTCCAGGCAACTGGTCAGGTCGAGACTTCGTCGGACGGAAGAGCGGTTGTGCACGGTGCAGCGGCGAAACTCCACGTTCGCGTCCGGTGCGACCGAGACTTCCATCTGCATCTCCAGGTTGCTCTGGATGCGCGTGAAGCGGACGTCGCCATGACGGAAACGCACGGTATAGGAATCCGAGGCGCGGTTCGCGGCGACGCCGGTCGGCTGGTAGCCGAAGGAGCATATCTCCCGCGTCGCCCGGTCGCGGAGGTAGACGAAATAGCCTTCGCCGTCTTCGACACGGTCGCCGGTCCAGCGGTTGAGAATGATCTCGCCGAAGCGGGAGAAGCCCGTGCCGGCATTCGTGATCAAGGTGGTGTAACACCCGTTGGACAGAAGCCGGCCGCGGGGGCTCGGCCCCCACAGATCGGATTCATCGAGTTCGACAACCGCGTCGGCGCCGCCGGTCGCTTCATCGTCGCTCACGGCATTCCTCCCCTCGCTGTACCGGCGCGCGCCAGCGTTAGAACCCCAGTACGACCTTGGCCGGGAATTCCCTCACCGTCACCTCGTTCTCGGTAAACGTATCGACGGCGACGCCGTTGACGGTCACGCTTCGGAGCGGCGCGTCCATCGGCGAGGTGACGATGATGCCGCCCGGCGGAACGACCACGTCCCCGCTCATGTCGATTCGGACGTGTCCGTCGTCGACGAGCCGCAGCGAATAGTTCAAGGTTCCGTGGTAGGTAGGTAACCGCTTGATCTGCAAGCCTTCCGGCGCTCGCGCCCATTCTTCGGGGACTCCCGCGGCGACGATCAGGCTGTGGTCGGAGGTGCGTTCGAAGGCGAACAGGTTGCGGATCGCCCGGATGAACTCGGCGCCGATCCAAGTGTGCGGCATGTCGCCGATGAACCTGGGGTCGTTGTAGTCGTGCCAGACGATCTCCGCCCAATGGTTCCAAGCCGCCGGTCGGTTATCGCTCAGGAAATAGCGCAACAACTCGTGCGCGCGCGATTGCATCGCCAACCGGATCAGAGTGCCGACGATGCGGATTTCATAGGGCGTATAGTTGCCTCCCATGACCTCCGCGTTCTTGCGCCGATCGAAGTTCTCCAGGTACATCTCCAGCGCGCGGTCGAAAAGATCCCGGGGCAGATACTCCAGTTCGTCCGCCAGATCCACGGCGATGGTCGTTGCGGTGAAATCGAAGTCTCCGAGTTCCGCCGCGCCAGGGAAGAAATCGATTCCATGCATGTCCGCGCTGAGCTTGACCGAAGCGTAGAGGTCGTTGCGAAAGTCCTCGCTGAGTTTGAGAAAGCGAGCGGCGTGTTCGGTCTCGCCGAGCGCCTGGGCCATGTAAGCCGCCTCCTTCAAGCCAAGGAGGACGAACAGACCGTCCCAGTAGGAATGGACTGGCCTCGACGAGTATCCTTCATGGCTGATCGATTCCGGAACCAGTCCGCGGAACACGATATTCTCCGGCGATTCGTACTCCGCGGTCAGGCGCTGGTTGCGCAGGATGTCGATGTACTCGACGGCCTTGACGATGCTCGGCCACATCTCGCTGAGAAATCCGATATCGCGCGAGAACCGATAGTACTGGGACACGGTGTAGAGCCATTGCCCGTTGCTGTCGTTCTCCGGCACCGAGTCGGCCCCATGCCGGTCGACGCAGCACGGGATCTTGCCGTCGGGGCGCTGGTAGGTCTGGTACCATTGGGCATAGGCCCGCACTTCTTCCAGGAAACCCATGCGCAGCAGCGCCGCCGAGGTGAACGCGCCGTCGCGGATCCAGCTTCGCTCGTACGCCCGAGGCCCCGGCTGCAGCGCCGGGCCATCGGCATTGATCAGGATGTAGGCGAGGTTCGTGCGGAGCACATCGATCAGGCCGTCGGCGGGGGCGGGCAGGTCGAAGGATACGCGGTTCAGCATGGTCCGCCAGCGCTCCGCCGTCTGGCCATAGGCCTCATTCCAAAGCCGCATGGCCTCTCCATGCGCAACCTCGCCTTCCCCGTCGCGCGACAGGGCGGGCAGGTCCGCCTGTCTGACGGAATGGAAGGGAACCATGATGACGACCTCCTGGGTGCTGCCGGGAGCAAACTCAAGCCGGTATTCCAGCGCGCCAGAAGCCTTGGCGAAAGTGTCCGAGACCGACCCTTGTTCGGGCACACGTCCGTTCTGGAGGAATTCGGTGATCCTGCCTTCGGAAAATCGCGCGGCGCCGAACCCGCTCGGGGTCGTCAGCGAGACCACCCTCTTTTCATCGTTGACCCAGACCGATGTGCCCTCCACGGCGAGATCGCGTATGTCAGTGGGGCCGCCCGTGATGTTGAGCGCTTGCCAAGGCGGGGTCACTTGAAACGGCCGCAGCGCGAGAAACAGACTGCCGATCTGTTTCTCCGGCCCTTCGTTGGTGACGGTGTACTTGAGCAGGAGCACGGAGCGGCCCGGCTCGCCGGCGGCGAGCGCCGTCACCCGCAAGCGGATCGGCCCGGACCTCCATTCGACCGACGGGATCGGCAGGTATCCCTCCGAAAGGTACTGGCTCGTTTCGACATCGTACCAGGTCAGCAGGTCTCCGCCGACATAGAGGAATGGCTCGATGGAGAAGCTCTCCCTGTCGACCTCGACCGCGCCGTCCTGATTGATCAAGGCGGTCTTCGAGTCGCCGGCCACACCCACGACCGTCCAGTAGCTTTGCTCCCCAAGGAAATAACGGGGGAACGCGCCCAGCGGGGAGTCCTGAGCGATCGCTTCGAAGAAGCGGCTTGGCGACGAGGAGAACTGGTAGGGCTGCACCGTCAAGCTGCGGATTCCGTAGCCTTCGCCCCGGCTGCTTTTCCTCAAGTTCAGCCGGATGTAGCGCGCGTCCATGTCCGGCAGATAAACGTAATCGCGACCGCCGTTGTTGAAGTCGACGGTATAGACCTCTTCCCACTCCTGGGCGTCGTCGGAAATTTCGACGCCATAGGCCTCGGCGTAATCGACCGGGTCCCAGTCGATGATCAGACCGCCGAACTCGGTCGGCTTTTGGAAGTCGATCATGTACCATTGATCCTCCGCCACCGAGCCGCTTTTCCAGGACGAGGTCGGATAGCCGTCGACCGCCATCTCGGCAGTGCGGCCCTCCACCGAGGTCGAGGACCGCACCTGAATCGGCAACACGAATAAATCCGTGACCTCCTGCTCCTCGAAGGCGAGTCCGTCGATCCACAGCGAGCCCTTGCCGCCTTCGCCGGTGGCGAGCGCGAATTCTATGGCGCCCACCTCCCGCAGCGGCTCGCTGCTCGCCCCCCAGGCGAAGTGGATATGGCGCGCCTTGATCGTCACTTTCTGCCATTCGTCGGAGACTTCAAAATCCGGCCGCACCGCCCTCCAGACATTCTGACCGGAAGGGTCGATCAACTTGAACTCCAGGATGTTGGACGGCGCGTTTCCGCGCACATAGAAGGTGAAGGCGTAGTTGTCCGGCAGCGGCATGGAGAATTCCTTGCGGGCGATGATGAAGCCGCGATTGCCGTGGAAGTCGAAATCGAGCCGCATCGCCATGCCGTCGCGGCCTTGGTCCAGTGCGATATCGAGACTGGTCTCGGGCGCGGTGTTGGCCTTCCAACCGCTGACATTCTCGAAATTGTCGACAATGGTTTCGTTGGCCAAGGCAGAGAAAGAGGTTGCAAGCAAGAGAGTGACCCCGAACAAATAAACGATGACGCGACGCATTCGGCTGCACGCCGCCACCAACAAACGAAATCTCCACAGATGTAACATTAATCCTCCCGATTCGTATTTCTTCATTACTGCTTTACGGAGCCCATCATGATTCCATTGATGTAGTACCTTTGCAGGACCATGAACAGTATCATCACCGGCAACACGGTGAGCACCGAGCCGGCCATCATCAGTTCCGTGTCCTGGACGTGCTCCCCCATCAGGTTGGCCAGTGCGACCGGCAGCGTGTACATATCGTCGTCGGCGAGGATGATGAGCGGCCACATGAAGTCGTTCCAGGACGCCATGAACGTGAAAATGGCCAGCGTGACGAGGACCGGCATGCAGAGCGGCAACACCAGGGAGCGGTAAATGCGCCACTCGCTGGCGCCGTCCATGCGCGCGGCGTCGAGCAGGCTGTCGGGGATCGACAGCGCGTACTGGCGGACGAGGAAAATGCCGAAGATGTTGGCCAGCCCGGGGATAACGACCCCGAGGTAGGTGTTGACCAGGCCCATTTCCTTCAGCATGAGGAACAGCGGCAACATCGCCACCTGCGCCGGGATCACCAGACCTGCCAGCAGGAGCCGGAAGATGCGATCGCGTCCGGCGAACCGGAGCTTAGCGAAAGCGTAGCCGGCCATCGAGTTGAGCAGCAACGAGACCGCGGTGATGGCGAGGGCGATGACGGCGCTGTTGAGGAAATAGCGGCCGAGGTTGAGTCGCGAGAACAACAGCCGGTAATTCTCCAGGGTTGGCTCTTGCGGCAGCAGCCGGGGCGGATAGGCGTTCGCCTCGCCCGCCGTCATCAGCGAGGCGGAGGCCATCCAGACCAGCGGCGCGAGCGTGACCAGCGTCGCGAAGGCGAGCAAGGCATAGACCGCGAGCCGCAACAGCCTGTCCGTCACGCCCGATCTCGCTGCAAGCGGAGCTGCATCAGGGTGACGAGCAGGATGATGGCGAACAGAACGAAGGCGATGGCCGCCGCGTAGCCCAGGTTCCACCAGCGGAAACCCTGCTCGTACATCAGAAGGACAATGCTGAGGGTGCTGTCGGAGGGGCCTCCCCGGGTCATGACGTAGGGCTCGGCGAAGAGCTGGAAGTAGCCGATCATCGTGATGATGCCGACAAAAAGAAACGTCGGCGCCAGCATCGGCAACGTCACGTAGCGGAACTGGTGCCATCGTCCCGCCCCGTCCAGGCTCGCCGACTCGTAAAGGGACTGCGGGATGCTCTGCAA
>CAZRWU010000025.1:0-26511 GCA_964603915.1 uncultured Rhodospirillaceae bacterium | reverse complement strand
TGGTGACGATCGTGGTGCGGAAGTTGCGCGGCGGCGCCGGCAGCAGGCGGTCGAGGGCCGTGTCGGTGAAGGTGCGGAACAACGGGCCGAAATAGGCCATGCGGTTGATGTCGAACAGGACCAGCTCGCTGCCGTTGGCGGGGAGGATATTGTAGAGCGAGGTGATGATCGCGCGCGTGCTGACGGTGAAATCGACGACCGACTGGAAGGTGATGATCGGCGGCAGGCGATCGAGGCCGCCATTGCGCGCGTTCTGCGTGAGTTGGGCCTGCAACGAAACCGTCAGCCGATGCGCCTGCCGCGCGCCGTTGACGGGAAACGAGTTGTATTTGAAGGGGTTGAATTCCGGCATGGTGTCCAGCCAGGCCGAGCGAACGAAAGCCGGGAAGATCGCCGGCCAGCCGGCAATGCCGGCGAAGCGCGCGAAGCGGGTGATTCCGACCATCGGCGAAATCAGCACGAGACGGTCCGGGCGGGCCAGACTCTCGTCCTCCAGCGCATCCATGGCGTACTTCAGCGCCAGCGCTCCGCCGTTGGAAAATCCCACCAGGTGCAGGGGAACATTGGAACCGGCGAGACGTCGCGCCTCGCGCACCGCAAGCCGGGTCGCGGCCAGCCAGTCCTCCCAGTCCACCTCCGTTAGCGCCGCGGGAACCGTGCCGTGCGCCGGAATCCGCGGAGCGACGGCGATGAAGCCGAGATCGCGATAACGCTGCGCGATGTGGCGCTGGCTATAGGGAGCGTCGGTCAGGCCGTGCAGGAACACTGCGACGCCGATGGCCGGAGCGTCGGGATGCAGGATATAGGAGCGGTTCCAGTCCTGGTTGAATCGCCCAGGATAAATGGGGCTGCCGTCATAATACCGGTTCTCGGCGACGCGATATTCCGGTTTGAGCGTTTTCGTGACGTTGTCGCGCACGGATGCGAAAAGGGCGTCCTCGGCGGCAACGTATTGCGCCCAGTCCATTGCATCGATTTCGTCAGCGGTCGCCTCGTCGGGGACATAGGTGTGCCATGGCGCTAAGGGCGGGCCGGTCAACGCGTCGTAGACACGCACACCCAGCACCGAGAGGAGCGCCACGAGCACAAGCGCCAAGCCGTACTTGACCAGCTTGGCGAGACGAGAGAGCGAGAGCAAGGTCACCCCCTAAAGGCGCTGCGCACCCCAATCCAAGAATCGCTGCGGTATAGCGGAAAGAGCGACGCATTGCCAGTGGACCTCAACTCTTGTCGCGCGCGCCAAGGTTTACTCGCAGCAGGTCTGAAGGCGTTGGCGAGCGTCTGTCCCGTCCGCCGCTGGTTGCGCGGGACGGCTTTCGGCTTCCGCAAGTCTGGCAGACGCGCCCGTTCGGACAGTTGCGGATAGCCGCACGGCTGGTCACGAAATAATCATTCGAAATTTGCCTGGCTTTTGGTGTATTATGTTCGAGATCAGAAAAGCCGCCATCGAGGCCCGAGCAAAACTCGTTCGCGGGAGTGCTTCACGAAGATCGAAAACGAAAGGGTGGTGAAAGCCACCCTTTTCTGCGTCAGCAAACCCTCATCCCGCGCGGCGCCCTCCGCTGAGCACGTGGCTGAAAAAAAAGGGCCGGAAATATCCGGCCCGAGTCATGAAGGGGGAGGAACGTGCAAATCGGATCCTACGCGGATTCGCTTAATGAGACGTTAAAGACGCGCACGATCTGCGCAGAACAGGAGGACAGGGTAGAGGTGAGACAAAATACGACCGAATCGGCACCTGCCGGTCCGGAACAAACGATGAAGCCCGCCTCTCCTCGGTTACTTGGACTCGCTGTCGCGATTCGTCGCCGGGGGGTGGGGAGGGGCGCTCGCGTCGTGCGGTGACTCATCGTCGTCGAAGAGGATCCGGTGGGCCGCGCCGTCCAGGTCGTCGAACTGGCCCGAGCGGAGCGCCCACAGAAACGCGCCAAGGCCGAGCAGGCCGAGGAGCAGGGCAAGCGGGATCAGGTAGACGAGGATGCTCACGTGGCGCGGCTCCGTCCCAGGCGGAGAGCATTCAAAATGACCGCCAGGGAAGACGCCGACATCGCAATGGCCGCGACAAGCGGAATCACCAACCCGGCGACGGCAAGGGGGATCGTCAGGACGTTGTAGAAAAACGTCAGGGCGAAGTTCTCCCTGATCAACCGGGCGGCGCGGCGGGCAACGTCGACCGTCTCGACGACCGGCTCCAGCCGCGCGCCCTGGAAGACCACGTCTGCTGCTGTCTGCGAAAGATCGACAGCGGACGCCGGCGACATGGAGGCGTGAGCGGTAGCGAGCGCCGGCGCATCGTTGAGACCGTCTCCGACCATCAACACGCGCCGGCCCGTTGCGGCGTAGGACTGAAGCAGCCGGCACTTCTCGGCGGGCTGGCATGCCGCGTGCCGCTCGGCGATGCCGGTTGCCGCCGCCACGGCGGCAACGGTCGTTTCGCGGTCTCCCGATATGAGGACGACATCAAGCCCGCGCGCGCGCAACGCGGCAACCACGGCCGCCGCATCGCCGCGCAGGCGATCGCGAAACGCGAACCGCTGTGGCGGCATTCCCGGCCGGGCGAACCACAACTCCGGCCCTGGCGCCACATCATCGTCAGCGGGGCCCATCACGCGGCAGAACCCGCGGTTGCCAAGCCGGACCGGCCCTCCCGGCGTATTCAGTTCCAGACCGCGACCCGGCGCCTCCCGCACTTCGGGCGCTGCGTCGGTTTCGCAGCCAGCCGCCGTCGCCGCATGAACCAGGGCCTTGGCCAGGGGGTGCTTGCTGGCGGCGGCAAGGGCGGCCGCCTGCGCGAGCAGCGCCGGGTCGATCCGGCCCGGATCTATCAGTTGCGGCCGTCCCTCGGTGAGGGTGCCGGTCTTATCGAACGCGACCATGTCGATCGACGCCAGGCGCTCCAGGGCCGTCGCCGACTTGATCAGAATGCCCTGCCGGAGCAGCCGGCCCGAGGCGATCACCTGCACCGCCGGAACGGCAAGGGCAAGCGCGCACGGGCAGGTGATGATGAGCACGGCAATGGCGTTGAGCAACGCGCTTTGCCAAGGAACGCCGCCAATGAGCCACCAGCCGGCGAACGTCGCGGCGGCAAGGCCGTGAACCACCGGTCCATAATAACGAGCGACCCTGTCGGCCAGAGCGATATAGCGCCCTCGGCCGCGCTCGGCGGCTTCCATCAGTCTTGCGATTTCAGCAAGCAGGGTATCGTCGCCGATCGCGGTCACTTCGATGGCGAGGGCGCCGGAGAGATTGAGCGTTCCGGCGAAGACTTGCGCGCCTGGCGCGACGCTGGCTGGCGTCGTTTCGCCATTGATCAAACTGGTATCGATGTCGCTGGTTCCGGCGCGAACGACCCCGTCGACGCCGATCCTTTCACCCGCGACGACGAATGCCGTCATGCCCGCCGTCACTTGAGCCGGCGGAATCAGCCGCCGCTCCCCGTCCGGTCCGATCACGCTGACGGCGGTCGCGTTCAGGGTCATCAAATGCTCGGCCGCCGATCGCGCCTTGCCGCGCGCGCGCAGGTCGAGGTAGCGGCCGATCAACAGAAAGAACAAGAGCGCGACGGCGGAGTCGAAATAGGCATGCTCGGCGCCGACGACGGTCTGGTGCAGGCTCATGCCGCCGGCCAGGATCACGGCAAGCGTGATCGGCACGTCCATGTTCACGCCGCCCGCGCGCACGGCGGCGAGGGCCGAGCCGAGGAACGGGCGGATCGCATAGGCGATCGCGGGCAGGGCGATCAGCGCCGAGATCCAGTGGAGAAGATCCCGCGTGGCCGGACCCATGCCCTGGAAGTGGCCCGCCCACACCGCGACGGACAGCAGCATGACGTTGCCAGTGGCGAACCCAGCGACAGCGAGAGCGCGAAGCAGCCGTTGTTCGCGGCCCGCGTTCATCCGGCCGATCAGAGCCGGGTCGAACGGGACGAGGCGATAGCCTAGCCTGGTGACGATCGTCACCAGGGAGTCGGCGTCGGTTTCCTTCGGGTCCCAGGTCAGGGCCAGTCGCCGCGTCGTCATGTTGACGCGCGCCGACACGACTCCCGGGGCCCGGCCGAGCACCGATTCGATCAGCCACACGCAGGCGCCGCAGTGGATGCCCTCGATCATCAGGCTCAGGGAACGCCGGCCATCCGCCGCGTCGCGAGAATAGGCGGCATAGTCGACGACGGGCGGGTCTTGGTCCGGTTTGATCGGCCGTTGGCGCGGGTCGATGACCCGGCGGCGGTAGTAGCCATCGAGCCCGAGACCGCGGATGGTGGCATAGGCGGCGGCACACCCCGGACAACAGAAATCGGCGGCTGTTGTCGCGTCGTCCCGAGGTCCTGAGCCTGGATCGAGCAACTCGCCGCAGTGGAGACAGCATCTGCGCGATGCGGAAGTCGATGCCGTCTCGGCAACGCCGGGATCGCGTGGCGTCAGCGCCTCCACAGCAGGGCTTTGAACCATCTCATGCATGACTCACGCAAGCAGCCGCGCGCCGCGGCGATCAAGGCCCAACCAATGGTCAGGGGACGAACAGGCGTCGGCTCGCCTGAAAGTTCTCACCCTTCCGATGGGCGAGAATGCGCGCGTCCCACTGTCCTGGCAGGGGCACCGAGACCTCCGCCGCGTAGACGCCGCCGCCTTGGTGATGCAGCGCGAAAGCGGCATCCAGGCCCTCTTGAGTCGGCCGCATCAAAATGGCCTCAACGGCGAGATCGTCGATCGGCCCGCCGAACCTGTCCGTGAACGTGACGCCGAGCACGCCGCCGGCCGTCATATCGGCGGGAAGGCTCGAAAACGTCATGCTCCAGCCGCGCGCGTCTTGTTCCTTGGCGGCGGCGATCGTCGAGTTATAACGCAGGCCTCGGTCATAGTAGTTCTTGGTCTCAAGACCGGTCCAGGTGCTGACCGCGAAGAAGGCGAGGACGCCATTGACGCAAGCGACCATGACCATCCCGACGACGAAGATCCAGGGATACCACCAGCCCGGCGCGCGCCTTGCCGTCATTGTCCGGTTCCCGGCCCCGAGAACATCGCCGCGTGCTCGACGACGTCGCCATGCTCCCGATCTTTCAGGATGAAGCTGAAGTCGGTCGCTTTTCCGGCCAATTCCGTCCGCGGCGCCGTGACGAACACGCGGAACGTCGCGACATCGTCCGGCTCCACCGGCAGCGATACAGCGTTCGGATCGTCAGCCGGGTAGCCGACGACCGAGATCTCGGCAGCCGGAATGCCGCTGGCGGTGAGCGTGTACATTTTGTGTTCCCGCTCCATGTTGAGAACCTTGAAAGTGTAGGCGTTGCGGATCTCGCCGCCGGCGAGCTGAACGTAAAGGGGAGAGCGATCCGGCAGGACATTCACCTTGACCCGCTCGCGGGTGGTGAAACTGAAGGTCATGAGGACCGCGACCAGCACGAGCATGGCGATGTACGCGAGCGTGCGCGGGCGAAGCAGGCGAATTTGGGTCGGCTGTCCGTTCGCTCGGGCGACCTGGTTAGCGTAGGAATCATAGGTGATGAGATTGGGCGGCAGTCCGAATCGCGCCATGATTGCGTTGCACCCGTCGATGCAGAGCGCGCAGCCGATGCACGCCATCTGCTGACCCTCGCGGATGTCGACGCCGGTCGGGCAGACTTGCCAGCACATGCCGCAATCGACGCAGTGACCGCGGCTTTCGAACGACTGTCCCTTCCTGGCGCCGCCGCGCGGCTCGCCGCGCCAGTTCTCGTACGTGACAATGAGCGAGTGCTCGTCGAACATGGCGCCCTGGAAGCGCGGCCAGGGACACATGTAGATGCACACCTGCTCGCGCGCCCAACCGGCGAGCAGATAGGTGGTTCCGGTGAACAGCGCCACGAATCCATAGACCGTTGTCGACGCCTGACCGGTGAAAATGTCGACGACAACCGTGGGAGCGTCGTTGAAATACATGATCCAGGCGCCGCCCGTGGCGAGCGCGATGACCAGCCAGGCGGCGTGCTTGACGATTTTCCTGGCGATCTTGCTCCAACTCGTCCGGCTGTTGTCGAGACGCATCCGGGCATTGCGGTCGCCTTCGATCTTGCGCTCGACCCACATGAACAGGTCGGTCCACACGGTCTGCGGACAGGTGAAGCCGCACCACACACGGCCGAACCATGCCGTCGCCAGGAACAGTCCGATCGCGCCGAGGATGAGCAACCCGGTGAGGTAGTAAACCTCCTGCGGCCAGATCTCGATCGAGAAGAAGTAGGCCCGGCGGCCGGCGAGATCGACGAGCAGCGCCTGATCGGGCGCGTTCGGGCCGCGATCCCAGCGTATCCAAGGGCCGATATAATAGAGGCCAAGGAGCGCCCAGAGAGCCCCCCACTTGACCCGGCGCCAGAAGCCCGAGACCTTGCGCGGATAGATCTTCTTGCGGTTCTCGTAAAGGGGCTGCGCTTTCTGCTGCGGCGTCTCGTCTCGATCGGCGTCAGCTTGCCGGGTTCCTGCGTATGATGACGGCGCGTTGGTTGGCGTCCTACCCGCGTCACTGCTCCCAGGAAGCGCCCGAAGGGCCGTTGTCATGAATAGTCTCCGTTGCCACCGCGCCCTTGCCTGGGGCTTGCGCCCGGGTCAAGCCACGCGATGGGATCATGCCATTTACTCTCCGCCGCCGAGCGAGTGGACGTAAACGGTGAGCTGCTTGATCTCGGCGTCGCCAAGGCGGCCGGTCCAGCTCGGCATCACGCCGTGACGGGGGTTGCTGATCTGCTGGATGATCTCTTGTCGGCTCCCGCCGTAGAGCCAGAGGCCGGTGGTGAGGTTCGGTGCGCCCAGTTCGGCATTGCCGGTCCCGTCCTCGCCGTGGCACGCGGCGCATTGCTGTTCGAAAATCTGCGCGCCGTCGGCATTCGTCTCGCCGTGCCCCGATAGCGCCAGCACGTAGTCGGCAACGACGCCGATCTCGTCGCGCTCGAGAATGCCGTCCCTGCCGAACGCCGGCATCTCGGAAAGGCGCGTCTCTTCATGGCCGCTGCGAATGCCGTAAAGGAGGGTCTGGTGAATGGCGTCCAGCGAGCCGCCCCATAACCAGACGTTGTCGGCGAGGACCGGGTAGCCGGGCCGGCCGGCGCCGCCGGAGCCATGACACGGCGCGCAGTTGTCGGCATAAATCACATGTCCTCCGGCCATCGCGTAGCGGAGCAGCTCGGGATCCCGTCCGATCTCGTCCACCGTGCTGGTCTCGAAGCGCTCAAGCCAAGTGGCGCGCGCCGCTCGCACGTCCGCGAGATCCCGCACCAGTTGCTCTCGCGTCGAGTAATTCAAAAGACCGGGCGTGTAGCCGCTCAAGGTCGGCACCGCCGGATACAGAACCATGTAGACGGCCGAAAACACGATCGTCGCATAGAAAACATAGAGCCACCACTTGGGCAGCGGGGTGTTGAGCTCCTTGATGCCGTCCCATTCGTGGCCCGTCGTTTCCGTGCCGGTGACGGTATCGATTTCCCTTTCGGCCATGACCGTTATCGCTCCGTATCATCCTTGAAGGGGATCTTGGCGTCCTCTTCGAACCGCTTCTTGTGCTTGGGCCGGAACGCCCAGAACACGACCAAGCCAAACAGGATCATCAGCCAGACGACCCACCACGCCCGCAACTGCTCGCCCACTGCCTGCCAATCGAGTTCCATGATCAGCTCCTAGCGGTAGTCGAGATCGAGCCGATAGTCGGTGAAATCGACCAGCGTGCCCAGCATTTGCAGGTAGGCGATCAGCGCGTCCAGTTCGGTTGCGCGAGCCGGGTCGCCGTCGAAGTCGCCGATGACCGCCTTGGGGTAGCGCGCCAGCAGCGCATCGACATCGCCCGCGCCGCCGGCCTGGGCCAAGAGATCGCTTCTCGCCTCGGCAATGGCTTCGTCCGTGTAGGGGACGCCCACCTGCCGCAGCGTTGCGAGATGATCGGCGATGGCGTCCGGCTTGAGGTTGCGCTGAGCCAGGAAGGCGTAGGGGGGCATGATCGACTCCGGAACGACGCTGCGCGGATCGATCATGTGAGTCGCGTGCCAGTCGTTGGAATACTTGCCGCCGACGCGGGCGAGATCCGGCCCCGTCCGCTTCGATCCCCACTGGAACGGGTGGTCGTACATGCTCTCGGCCGCCAGGCTATAGCGGCCGTAGCGCTCGATTTCATCGCGGAACGGGCGGATCTGCTGGCTATGACAGAGATAGCAGCCTTCCCGGACATAGATATTGCGCCCAACCAGCTCAAGCGGCGTGTAGGGGCGCATCCCCTCCACCTTCTCGATCGTCTGCTCCATGGTGTAGAGGGGCACCATCTGGACGAGGCCGCCGATCGAGACCGTGATCAGGGTCGCGATGGTGAGAACGATGATGTTGGTCTCAAAGGGCTTGTGGCTCAGCTTCATGGCTGTCGTCTCCTACTCCGCAGCGCCGACGGCGACCGCGGCGGGCCGGGCTTCGCCGATGCTGGCCTCGGTGCGGATCTCGCCCCGCATCGTTCGCCACAGGTTGTAGACCATGATCAGCGAGCCGATCAGGAACAGCGATCCTCCGGTCGCGCGAATGACGTAATAGGGATGCATCGCCTCGACGGTCTCGATGAAGGAATATTGCAGGAAGCCGAGGGAGTCGTACGCCCGCCACATCAGGCCTTGCATGATGCCGGAGATCCACATCGCCGTGATGTAGAGGACGATGCCGATCGTGGACACCCAGAAGTGGTAGGTGACGAGGCGCAAAGAGTAGAGGCGCGGCCGATTCCACAGCTTCGGCACGAGGAAATAAATCGCGCCGAAAGAGATGAAGGCGACCCATCCCAGCGCGCCGGAATGGACGTGCCCGATTGTCCAGTCGGTGTAATGGCTGAGCGAGTTGACGGCGCGGATCGACATCATCGGCCCCTCGAAGGTGCTCATGCCGTAAAACGCGACGGAGACGACGAGGAAGCGAAGAATGGGATCGGTGCGCAACTTGTCCCAGGCGCCGGAGAGCGTCATGATGCCGTTGATCATCCCACCCCACGACGGCATCCACAGCATCACCGAGAAGACCATGCCGAGGGTCTGCGCCCAGTCGGGCAGAGCGGTGTAATGCAGATGATGCGGCCCAGCCCAGATATAGAGGAAAATCAACGTCCAGAAATGGACGATACTGAGGCGGTACGAGTAGACCGGGCGGTCGGCCTGTTTCGGAATGAAATAGTACATCATGCCGAGAAAACCGGCCGTCAGGAAAAAGCCGACGGCGTTATGACCGTACCACCACTGGGTCATGGCATCCTGCACGCCAGACCAGACGACGTAGCTCTTGGTGCCGGCGAGCGATACCGGAACCGCAAGATTGTTGACGATATGAAGCATCGCGATAGTGACGATGAAGGCGAGGTAGAACCAGTTGGCGACATAGATGTGCGGCTCCTTGCGCCGCATGATGGTCGCAATGAAAACAACCAGATAAACCACCCAGACAAGCGTCAGCCATAGATCCGCGTACCATTCCGGCTCGGCGTACTCCTTGCTTTGCGTGACGCCAAGAATGTAGCCGCTCGCCGCCATCACCAGGAAAGCCTGGTATCCCCAGAAAATGAAGTTGGCGAGCGCCGGGCCTCCCCACAGGCCGGTCCGGCAAGTTCTTTGCAGCACATAGAATGACGTGCCGAGCAGCGCGTTGCCGCCGAAGGCGAAGATCACGGCGGAGGTGTGAACCGGCCGCAGCCGGCCGAACGTCGTCCACTCAAGACCGAAATTAAGCGCCGGAAAGGCAAGTTGCCACGCAATGAGAACGCCGACGAGAAACCCGACGACCCCCCAGAAAATCGTCGCGATCGTGAACTTTCTGACAACATCGTCGTCGTACATCACCCGGGTTTGAGCGACGCCGGCTGATGTCGTCACTGCACTCATTCCGCACCTCCACACTCAGCGAAAGTACAACCACAGCGAGCCTTCGCTGGCGTTGTCATATTATTCCACCAATGACCGGGAAATTGTTAGGAAGGTGTCGCCACTATCAAAGATTCGACAACTTAACTCCGACAATATTGCCCATCAACGTCATTGCAGATTCCATAGGTTAGTGGATACGCATATTAATGGCGCTCTTGAACGAAGTCAACGCCGCGGTAAAACAAGGGTTTTTTGGCGACTTGGTTTTTTCCCCATTTGAGTTGCACAAAGTGAGAAAATAATAATTATTTTCATGACAGTGATGAGAACGTTCGAAATGATGTTGCCATCGGCGACCGTTTCCCGCATGAGGGCGCGTAAATGCCGCCAAGAGTTATCTACTTTTAGTTGCGCATAATGATGTGATAGGACCCGGTTCGCTGAAATGGCCGTAAAATCATCTTCTCTGCCCCGCGTCTCCCTGCTCCCGGGCCGCGACCGGCGCATCGACCGCGGCAGCCCATGGGCCTACGCCAATGAAATCCGGATGGACGGCGACGCCAAGGCGCTGGCGGCCGGCAGCCTCGTCACGCTCCACCGAGTCGACGGCAAGGCGTACGGCGTCGGCATGTTCAATCCTCATGCGCTGATCGCCGTTCGTCTGCTTGACCGCAATGCCCATGCCGTGATCGACGCGGAATTTCTGGCTCGCCGCTTGCGGCGCGCGCTCGATCTACGCGCGCGGTTGTTCGCGCAGCCGTTCTACCGGCTTGTCCATGCCGAAGCCGACGATCTTCCGGGCTTGGTCATCGACCGGTTCGCTGACGACGTTGTGGTCCAGGTCAACACGGCCGGGATGGCCCGTTTGACTTCCGACCTTCTTGCCGCGCTCGACGCCGTTCTTGACCCGCAAACGGTGGTGCTGCGCAACGACAGCCGCGCGCGCGCGCTGGAAGGGCTGCCGGCCGAGGCGACAATCGCGAAGGGTAGGGCCGAAGCGCCTTTCACGGTCAAGGAAGGAAGCCTGTCGTTCTACGCCGATCCGGTCGCCGGCCAGAAAACGGGATGGTTCTACGATCAAACAGCGAATCGCCGTTTCCTGGCTCCGCTTGCCGCCGGTGGCGCGGTGCTCGACGTCTACTGCCATAGCGGCGGCTTCGCGGTGGCGTCGGCCGTGGCGGGCGCGAGCCATGCGCTGGGAATCGACAGCTCCGGCTTGGCTTTGGAACTGGCGCGCCGCGCCGCCGCCACGAACGGCGTTGCCTCCCTCTGCGCGTTTCGGCAAGGCGAGGCGTTCGCCGCTCTCGAAGCCTTGGCGTCATCGGGCGAGCGGTTTCGCGTCGTCGTCGCCGATCCGCCGGCGTTCGTGAAGTCGCGCAAGGAATTGACTTCGGGCCTGAAGGGATACCGAAAGCTCGTCCGGCTCGCCGCGGCGGCGGTGGAGCCTGGCGGATTCCTGTTTGCAGCGTCATGCTCCCACAATGTCGAGCCGGCGATGTTCGCGATCGAGGTGGCGGCGGGCCTGGAGCGCGCCGGCCGGACCGGCCGGATCATTCGGGCGGCGGGCGCCGGACCGGATCATCCCGTTCATCCGCACCTGCCCGAGACGGCTTATCTGAAGACCCTGGTCCTTCAGATCGACTGACAGCGATCGCGACTTAACGCTTCGCCATCGACCCCGATCGGGGATAAAGCTGAACCTCTGGCAGATTCATGGCGGAAGCCGAAGGGCTGGATGGCGGCGGAAGACCCTTATCTCAAAGATGTTCTTGTCCTGTTGCTGGCGGTTCTGATCTTCGTGCCGCTGTTCCATCGTGTCCGCATCAGCACCGTTCTTGCTTATCTCGTCGCCGGCATGGTGATCGGACCTTTCGGCCTCGGCCTGATCAGCAACGTGTCGGCAGCCGAACACCTCGGTGAGTTCGGAGTCGTCTTTCTTCTGTTTGCCGTCGGCCTCGAGCTGAAGTTCGAGCGATTCCGGCTGTTCGGCGCCCGCGTGTTTTTCCTCGGTATTGCCCAGGTTGTCGTCACGACGCTGGCGCTCGCGGCGGTGGCGACGCTGTTCGACCTGCCGCTCACCGTCGCCGTGCTGATCGGCGCGGCGCTTGCCCTCTCGTCGACAGCCGTTGTGCTGCAACTGCTCGCCGAGCGGATCCCCATGAGCGGCGCGCTCACCAGAATCGTGCTGCCGATCCTTCTGGTCCAGGATGTCGCGGTGGGGCCCTTGCTGGTGTTTGCTTCCGTCGCCGCCAAGGGCAACGCCGGGCTGGGGGCGGCGCTCGGCCTCGCCGCCGTGAAGTCCCTTATCGCCATCGCACTGATCCTGATCCTTGAAAGAACGCTCCTGCGCCGGCTGCTGCGCTTCGCCGCCAGCGCCGAGGCGCCGGAGGTCTTCACCGGCCTTACCCTGCTGCTCGTTATCGGCGCCGGGTGGATGACGGAAATGGCCGGCCTCTCCATGGCTCTCGGCGCTTTCCTCGCCGGCTTGATGGTCGCCGACACCGAGTTCCGTCACCAGGTCGCCGCCGATATCCAGCCGTTCCGCGGGCTGTTGCTCGGCCTTTTCTTTATCACCGTCGGGATGGAGCTGGATCTTGCTCTCGCCAGCGAGCGGGCCGCCTCGATTGCGCTCGTGGTGGCGGGCCTGATGGGAATCAAGGCGGTGGTGCTTGCCGGTCTCGCTCTCGCGTTCAAGATCCCGGCCGCGCGGGCGCTGCCACTCGGCGCCATCCTCTCGCAAGGCAGCGAATTCGCGTTCGTCATTCTCGCCCTGGCCGCCGGCCTTGGCCTTCTCGACCGCGATCAGGAGCAATTGCTTGTCGTCGTCGTCGGCGCGTCGATGGCTGTGACCGCCGCCGGATCGACGATCTTGACGGCGGTCCTGCGCAAGCGCGCCGAGGCGACGCCATCGGTGCTCGGCAAGCTGGATACCGAGGCCGGCGAACTGGCGGGGCATGTCGTCGTTGCCGGCTTTGGACAAGTCGGGAAGGCGGTGGCTCGCCATCTCTATGCGCAACGCGTCCCGATCATCGTTCTCGATCTCCATCCGAAGCAGGTTGCCGCCAGCCGAACACGGCGTCTCCCGGTGTTCTATGGCGATGCGTCGCGCCTGGATATTTTGCGCGCGGCGCGACTGGATCGCGCCGCCGCCCTGGTTGTGGCTCTTCCCGACGCCGATGCGGTCGAACAGGTGACCATGGTGGCCCGGCGCGCTTTCCCGCATCTGCAGATTTTCGCCCGCGTGCCCGACAGCGGCGCGGTGGCGCGGTTGCGCAAGGCCGGCGCCAACGCCGTCGCCATCGAGGGCCTGACGACCGCCCTTGAACTTGCCGAACGGGTGATTCTTGTTTATCAGCCCGTTGAGGCAAGCGCCTAGCCGCGGCTTCACTCGCCGCCATCCACATGAGCCGGGGGAGTGCCTATATCTATGCCGCCCCGCGCGATCGGCGGCCATGATAGAGGTTCCCCTTTCCCATGCCCGAGCAGTTCCCGGTCCTGTTTGAAGGTCTTGACGACGCGGAAGTGCGGCGGATCGTCAACGGCGCCATCGACCGCTACGTGGCGGGGCGGCATGCGAAGGTCGATGCTTTCGTCGACGCCAACTTCGGGCTACTCGGCGCGCTTCGTCTCCACCGTGAGGCGATCGGCCTCGATCTGCTTCGCGCGCCTGCCAATCTTGCCCTGGTTCCGCCCTACCTCGCTCTGCAGATCGCCTCCGCGGGCGCGCGCCGATTCGGCGCCGAAGCGGCGGCGCGATGGATGGAAACGCGCAAGGTTTTCCTCGATACGGATGTCGCGCGGGAACTGACGTGGCGGTTGCACACGCAACTTCTCGAACTGCCCTATGAAGATGGGTCGCGACGAAGCGAGCGAGACGCGCTGGCCGAGGATATTCTCGTTGACGCCCGGCTGATGCGCGTGTGGGATGCATTCGAGGCGACGATGGCGCGCCATCGCAACGACGAGGCGTTGCAACGGCGCCTGAAAGCGATGGTTCACACCTATTCCGGGGCGCGCACCGCGGCGGCGGAACTGGTGGTAAGCATGACCATGGCGGGCGCCGGCGCGGCGCTGTTCCGTCAGTTGACGCCGGGCGTGTTGACGCTGGGACCGGCGCTCGCCGGCGCGATCGCGCAAAAGGCCGCCATCGCCAGCTTTCCTCTCGGCGCCAGCGTTGGCGGCATTTGGTACGGCCATTTCGCGGCGGGACCATCGACCGGTCTCGTTGTCGGCACAACCGGCGGCTTGATGATGCTGGCGGCGGCCGCGACGGCGTTCGCCGGCATCATCGGAGATCCGATTCAGCGCGCCCTGGGACTGCACCAGCGGCGTCTGCGCAAGTTTATCGACGCCCTGGGCGACGAGTTGAAGGGCGAGGGCCGGACGGCGTTCCGGGTGCGCGATCATTACGCGGCGCGGATTTTCGATCTGCTCGACGTCATGGCGGCGGCGCATCGGCTGGCCGGCTGAGGTGACGGTGCGAAGGACGCGCGGGCGGTTTCGGGCCGTCCGCACGTCCCTCCGCCATCCATCATTCGTCGCCGCCCTCGTCTTCCACGGCAATGCCGGCGATCCACGCCTTGGCGCTGACTTCCTGGCAAACATTGGCGTTGGCGGCGACCTGAAACGTTACGGTCACCGGACGATTGGCGAACTCCGCAAGATCAATGCCCGAGCGTTCCGTCCACGCGGTCTCCGCATAGTCCATGCCGACCGTGGAGACCTCGTCGACCGCAACGCCGTCGACGAGAACGCTAAAAGTCGCGCTCGTGTACATGTTCGCCGCGGCCCTGAGGTCGAGGCGACGCCGATAGCTGAGGCTCGGCCTTTGTCCGAGGAACAACCGGCGCGAGGCGGCGCGAACTTTTTTGCCGCTGCCGCCGATGCCGGATGAGGCCTCGCCAAACAGCACCGAGCCGTTCCCCGCCGGGCGGCTTTCGGCGACGAATTGCCATCCCTCTCCCTGCCAGCCCGGATCGGCGCTCCGCTTGCTGTCTTGATCCTCGCGCGCGGACGCCTCGTTCATCGCGCCCGCGGCGCTCTCGCCGAAGCTCTTGGCAAGGCCGGCGAGCTCGAAGGACTTGGCCAGAATGGCCTGAATATCGACTCCGGGCGCCGGCCCGCCGCCACCGCCCTTGGGGGAAGTTCCGAGCTTGGCGGCGAGACCGGCCAGTTCGAAGGACTTGGTCAGGATCGCCTGCAGATCGATTCCTCCGGGCGACGCGCTGTCCGCCCTTGGCCTCTCGCTCTCGGACTGCCGGCTTTCGGAAGAAGACGCCCCCGGCCGCCCGGTTCGCTTGGCGCCCGCGTCCCGGTCGCGACGGCGGTTGAAGATTAGGTGGGCGAGATCGGGCAAGCGCGCCGCCACATCGTCGTCTGTCGCGACCGGCGTGGAATCGTCCGCCGTAGCCGGCGCGGGACCCGGCTGCGGCCTCGGCGCCCAGTGTTCCGGCTGCGGCCGCGCGGGCCGTTCGGTGGCGGACGGCGCCACATGCTTTTTCGCCGTCAGACCCCACGACCGGGCGATGTGATACGTCGACGAAATGCCGACGTCGAGGATGAACGGCGCCGGATTGCCGCACTGATGGTCCTCGTCGCCGGGATCGACGGGTACCCCGTGGCCCATGCCGGCGACGGTGTAGGCTTCGATCACTTCATCGCCCTCCGGCCCGTGCCAGACCCGGCGAAGATGTCCTTCCACCCGATGCGCATGAGAATGATCGGGCGCCAGGTTGTGGACGTCGGTCCACTGTTTGATGATCTCATCGGCGTTGGCCGGCTTGACGGTGCTGTCGGCCTCGCCGTGCCAGACCGAGATCTTCGGCCATGGCCCCTCGTGCGAAGAAGCGGCGCGAACAAGATCGCCCCATTCCCGAGCCGGACGGCTGCGTCCCTGAAAAATGGCGTCGAAAGCTTCCTGCAGGCCATTGGCCGATCGATAGGGCACGCCGGCGATGATGGCGCCGCCGGCAAAAAGTTCGGGGTAGGTCGCGAGCATCACCGCGGTCATCGCGCCGCCCGCCGACACGCCGGTGACGAAGACGCGGTCGCGGTCGACTTCGTGCGTTGCGATCATCCGCTCGACCATTTCCTTGATCGACAAGGCCTCGCCGCTGTCGCGTCCGGTGTCGTCGACCTTGAACCAGTTGAAACAGCGAAGAGGATTGTTGGCGCGTTTCTGCTCCGGGAACAGCACCGCGAAGCCGAAGCGGTCGGCGAGCGTCGACCATCCCGTGCCGTAATCGTAGGAGGCGGCCGTCTGCGTGCAGCCGTGCAGGACAACGACGAGCGGGGCTGACTTCGGCAGACCCGGCGGCACATAGGTGAACATCCGCAGGTTGCCCGGGTTCGCGCCGAAGTTCGTCACCTCGACGAGACGCTGGCCTTCCTCGGCTTCGGCCTTTTCCCTCAGAATCCGGGACGCCGCCGCCGTCTCAAGAAACTTCTCCCAGGGACGACGATTGCGTCGGTTCCGGGCAAGAGTGGCGAGATTGGCGATCGTCTGGTCGATGTTGAGCACGCGAGGCTTCCTTTCATCTGGCATGGCGGTGAGGGTTCCGACTTCGATCAACTTGCCGGCGGGAAGGAACACGCTGTGAAACAGGCCGGGATCGGCGCCGCCCCGCTCAGGGTCAAGCCATGCGGGCGGTTGATCGCCTTCCGCGAGTTCATAGCGTTGGGTCAAGACGGTGCGCCGCCCTTGCCACCATGAAGCGACTTGCACGGCGGCGACGGGAAAGCCGCGGCTGACCCAAATCCCGTACAGGGTCTGCGCCAATTCATTGCGGCTTTCGGCCCGTCGTGCGTGGTCGAGCAGCCGGCTCAAGGCATCGCCGAAACGCAGGTGGCCGGGGAGCAGACGGGGCCTCTCCGGTTTCTCCGTGGCCCGCGCCGCCGCGGCTCCGACGTCGGGAGCGCCAACGGCGACCCCCGGGTTGGCCGCTTCCGGGGCGAGAACCGTCGGCCGCAGGGCGCGATAGCAGCGGATCGCTTCGACGGTATGAAGCTGCTGCGGCGCCGCCATGACGCCGATCAGGAGCGCCGCGGCGTAATCCGGAGTGGCCGGGGGCGAGCCCGGACCGCGAGGACCGGGAGGCACGAGCCCGTGCGTCACCATGAGGGTCACCCGAAAGCGGAGATCGCGCCGGGATTCGCCGAGGATTTCGGCTAGCCGTTCACTGAATTCGTATCGTCGCAGCCCTGTGATCATGATGAGACCCTAACAGCATCCGTTGACGAAGGCGAGAAGTTTTTAAGTAAGTGACAGATACTATTTTTCACTACGCCGAGTTATGGCGTCCTCCTGTCGCTATCCCGAGCCGCAAGGGGCGCCCTTTGAGCTGAGCCATCCGATTGTGCTAAACCCGTCCCCATGCTGCGCATCGACAATCTGACATATCGGATCGGCCCGCGACTGTTGTTCGACCAAGCCGACGCGAGCATCGATCCTGGCCATCGCGTCGGTCTCGTCGGCAGAAACGGCGCGGGAAAAACCACCTTGTTGCGGTTGATTGCCGGCGAGCTCGACCCGGATGGCGGCGCCATCCATAAGCCGGCCCGCTGGCGTGTCGGCATGACGCGCCAGGAGGCGCCTTCCGGACCCGACAGCCTGATCGATACCGTCATGGCGGCGGATCGGGAAATGGCGACTCTCGCCGCGGAGGCCGAAACCGCGCATGACGCTCACAGGATCGCAGAAATTCATGAACGGCTGTTGGACAAGGGGGCGCACAGCGCGCCGGCCCGGGCGGCGCGCATTCTCGCCGGCCTAGGCTTCTCCGAAACCGATCAGCAGCGGCCGTGCAATGCCTACTCCGGAGGCTGGCGGATGCGGGTCGCGCTCGCGACGCTCTTGTTCATCGAGCCCGATCTCTTGCTGCTGGATGAGCCGACCAACCACCTCGATCTCGAGGCGAGCGTCTGGTTGGAGGACTATCTCCGGCATTACCCGGGAACCATTCTGCTCGTCAGCCATGATCGCGGTCTGCTCAACCGGGCGGTCGACGAAATCCTGCATCTCGAAGGCGGCAAGCTGACTCTCTATCAAGGCGGCTATGACCGCTTCGAGCAGACGCGGCGAACCCGCCTGGAGTTGAACGAAAAGATGCGGGCGCGGCAGGAGACCCGGCGGGCCCACCTGCAACAGTTCGTCGACCGCTTCCGTTACAAGGCGAGCAAGGCCAAGCAGGCGCAATCCCGCCTCAAGATGCTCGCCCGGATGGAGCCGATCGCCGATTTCCGCGAGGAGGGCGGCGCCGCTTTTCATTTTCCCGATCCGGAGCCGCTGCCGCCCCCGCTCTACAGCATCACCGGCGCGAGCGTCGGCTACGACGGCGCGCCGGTTCTTCGCGGGTTGTCGCTCCGCCTCGACGCCGATGACCGGATCGCCTTGTTGGGCGCCAACGGCAATGGCAAGTCGACGCTGATCAAGCTCCTCGCCGGACGTCTGACGCCGATCACCGGCGATGTCGTCAAATCCGCCAAGTTGCGGGTCGGGTATTTCGCTCAGCATCAGACCGATGAACTGGATCTCGATGCGACGCCGCTGATGGAGATAAAGCGCAAGCGGCCGAGCGAGCTCGAGGTCCGTCTGCGCGCTCATCTTGGCCGCTTCGGTTTCGATCAGCAGCGCGCCGATACGCAAATCGCCAAGCTGTCAGGGGGGGAGAAAGCCCGCCTTTTGTTTGCGTTGATGGCCGTCGACCGCCCGCATATCTTGCTGCTGGACGAGCCGACCAACCATCTCGACCTGATCTCGCGCGAAGCGCTGATCGAAGCGATCAATGCGTTCGCCGGCGCGGTGGTCATGGTCAGTCACGATCCGCATGTGATCGCGCTGACCGTCGACCGCTTCTGGTTGCTGACCGGCGGCCGGGTCGAGCCGTTTGACGGCGATATGGACGACTATCGCGCTCTTCTGCTGGCGGGGGGCGATCAGGCGACGAAGCGGGAGAGCGCCGGCTCGGCGCGTTCCGTCAACGGCGATCCCGCCGACATCGGACGCCCCGGACCGGACCGCAAGGAACAGCGCCGGCTGGCCGCCGACCGCCGCCGCGCGCTGGCGCCGCTAAGGCAACGACTGGCGGAGGCTGAGCGCACGGTGCATCGGCTTGAGGAGGAAAAGGCCCGCCTTGCCGCGATGATGGGCGATAGCGGTCTCTACCAGGGCGATCCGCAACAGCTCGTCGACATGCAAAAGCGACTCGGCCAGCTCCAAAAGCAACTGGCCGACGCCGAGGACCTATGGTTGCGCCTGCATGAGGAGTGGGACGAAGCCCAGGCGACACTGCCCTGACCCATCGTCAAAATAGGGATGTCGACCCAGCCATGACGATATCCGGCGCCGCCAAGACCGCGCGTCAGCCTCAATCGGCCGCCACGCTTATGACATCTTCGCGCGCGGCGGCAGCATCATCGTCGATTCACCGTCCGCGGCGCGCTGGCTGAATTCGTCCCAGCGAACATCGAACGCTTTCAACAGGGCATAGCCGAGCCCCACGCCGACGAGCGCGGCGGGAACACCGATCAAGACCGCCTTGCCGAGGCCGGCAACCAGTCCCGCCTTGGCCAAGGGCGCGCCGCGCGCTACGATTTGATAGCCCTGTGATGCCGCCGCCATTGTCGTTCTCCTTGTACAGCCCGATCAACCGACATGATCGGACATTATGTATGATCCCATTCATCGCGCCGCAAATTTGCCTCCAGGCCTCACTCCGCATAACCCAATCCACCACCATTTTTCGTGGGAACTTCCCCCGTTCCGCCGCGTTGACCAAGCGAAAGGGTATCAGGGGGAGCGAGAGCAGCAAGTGAGGTGCTCAAATGGCTACGGGAACGAGCGATTGCATCTACAATCTCGTCAGTATTCTTGATCACTCCCTGAAGGGCGCGCAGGTCTACGATCAATACGTCAAGGATGCCGAGGAGGAAGGGAACCAGGAATTGGCCTCGTTCTTCCGCGACGTTCAGGAGGAGGATCGCAAGCGGTCGGACCGCGCGAAAAAGCTGCTGGCTCAGCACTTGACTCACTAGGAGGCGAGCCAGCCATCCGGGCCTCATTCTTGCCAGCCAAGGATGAGGCCCGACGCAGGCCGGCGCGGCGGGGTCATGTCACCGAGATGCGGCTCCGTCCGCGAAGAGGATATCGAAGAACGCAAGCGTCTGCTTCCACGAATCGCGATCGGCTCCCGCGTCGTAGCCAAGGGGCATGCCAAAACGCTCTCCAGCGTTATCCGCCTCAGGGTTTGTGAAGGCGTGTATGGCGCCGGGATAGCCGACAAAGTGATACTGGGCCTCCGCATCCTGCATTTCGGCGATGAACTCCTGGACTTGGCTGCGCGGAACGTAGGGGTCCGCGTCGCCGTTGAAGACCAGCACCCTCGCCTTGATCGCGCCGGGTTCGACCTCGGTGCGCGAGGCGAGCGTGCCGTGGAAGCTGACAGCCGCGTCGAGATCGGCTCCCTTGCGCGCCATGTGCAGGACGACGCCGCCGCCAAAGCAGTAACCGATCGCGGCGATGCTGTCCGGATCAACGGTTTCGTGCCGCTGCAAGGCGACTTTCGCGGCGTCGAAGCGCCCTTCCGCCTGTGCCAGATCCGCGAATACCTCCTCGGTGAACGCCTTTGCGCCGTCCGGATGATCGGCGGTCCTGCCGCCGCCGAACATGTCGAGGGCGAGAGCGGTGTAGCCTTCGGCGGCCAGCATTTCAGCGCGTTTGCGGGCGTAGTCGTTCAGGCCCCACCATTCATGCACCACCAGCACGCCCGGCCGCTTGCCTTCCACGGCATCGTCATAAGCCAAGTAGCCGACGAACTCCGCATCGCCGGCCTGATAGCGGATTTCCTCGATGGTCACCTCGGCCACGGCGGCGGACACCCCGAGGAGCAGCGCGACAAACCCCGACGCCATGGCTCGGCTGAGCGAAGTGGCGAGAGAGACAGCGTGAGTCCGGTTTCTTGTCATCATTGGCCATTCCTTCGGTTCTGGTTACTGATGGTCGATCGACGGCGCGTTGGCTTCTCTTCAATAAGACCAAAAAGATGGGCGTTCGCAATCACCGATGTCATTTCCGCGCGCCGCCGACCGCTTTGCCTGGCGTCAGCCGCCGCCGAGAGCGCGGGGATATCGAACGAGAATGTCGGCGTCGGGGACGATGAATTGACAGGCCAGCCGGGGCGCGACATGGATAGCCGTTGCGCCGTCGCCTTCGGTGGCGGCACGCTTGTTCATCGCATGCAAAATAAGGGCTTCGTCCTCGCCCGCCGGCGTCATTGCCGGTTTCGCTCCCGCCGAGCATACGATTTCGACCAGGCATGCGCCGCAGGCGGCGGCGGAACACCCGAACAGAATCGGGACGCCATGTTCCCTCGCGACCGCGAGCAGTTTCCGCCCCACCGCGCCGCGCGACTCGATGGTCGTCGGCGCGCCCCGTGGTTGTGGCGAGAACGTGATTGTCGGCATATGCTCCTCTACCGCTGCTCGCCGGCGACGGACCAGCACGGACTGGCGCGGTGGCGGCGATCCGCCGCGGGTGGTGATGAGTTTCCCATCGTGCCCGAGAACGTGTGCGGTCGGAAGCGTTTCTGGAAAGTCCTTGCAAGCAGGCAATTCAAGCCGCGCCGGCGATGCCGATAGCAAACGGGAACACGGCGGCCTCCATCCGCCTTCGCGAGCAAGGCGACGGACCGCTGCTGCTGCTGCTCCACGGCAATCCCGACACGGGTGAAGCCTGGGCCGATGTGATGTCCCGCCTCGCCCATCGCCACCGCTGTCTTGCGCCGGATCTGCCGGGGTTTGGCGGCAGCGCGGTTCCTCCGGATTTCGATCTGTCGCTCGACGGCATGGGCCGGTTTGTCGCCCACGTTCTTGACAATGGCGGCGTGAGGGAACCGGTCGATCTGGTCGTTCACGATTTTGGCGCCTGGTTCGGCCTTGCCTGGGCGATCCGCGACAATCACAACGTGCGACGAATCGCCATCCTCAATGCGCGGTTCTTCAGCGATCTGCGCTGGCATCCATGGGCCCGCCTGCTGCGGACGCCCGGCGTTGGCGAGCTGGCGATGGCGGCAATGAACCGGTGGAGCTTCCGCCGCCATTTGCAGCGGCGGGCGCCCGGTCTCAGCCGCGCGCAAGTCGACGCGACCTACGATCGCATCACGCCGGCGGCCAAGCGCATGGCGCTTCGTCTTTACCGGGCGATGGACCCCGAGAAGTTTCGCGGCTGGGAAGCGGAACTTCTGGAACTGGCGCGGCGCGTGCCGATTCTCGTGGTGTGGGGCGACCGCGATCCCTATATCCCGGTCCGCTACGCCGAGCGTTTCGGCGCCGTCGAGGTCAAGCGCTACCCGGATTGCGGCCATTGGCCGCATCGCGAAGCGCCCGATCGGCTGGCGGCCGATCTGACCGCTTTTTTCGGGAGCGGCTGATCGAGCGCGGGCGCGAGTCGGCCAACCGAAGACCAAGGTGGAAGGAAGGATCTGCATGGTGGGCGAAGCGCGGATGTCCGTTCTTTACCACGTTCGCTGCGATGCGCGATCCATCGCGGCGCGGGCGGAGGCCATCGCCGTCGAGCAGAGCGTCGAGATGCCCATATCCGCCATCGCCGATTCCTTGGTTCTGCGGGAAATCGTAGGGCAGGTCGAGAGCGTCGAGGAGACGGGGCCGGGTGCGTTCGCCGTGCGCATCGCCCTCGCCGCGGCTTCCGCCGGCGGCGAGGCGGGACAACTCCTCAACATGCTGTTCGGCAACACCTCGATCCATGCCGATGTCGAACTGCGCGATGTCCGGCTGCCCGCGGAAATGGTCGCGGCCTTCGGCGGGCCGCGCCATGGCGTTGCCGGCTTGCGCCGCCGCGCGGGCGCGGGGGGCCGGGCGATGACGTGCTCGGCGCTGAAGCCGCAGGGCCTCTCGATCCACGATCTGGCGGATCTTGCCGGCCGGCTGGCGCGCGGCGGCCTTGACTTTATCAAGGACGATCATGGCTTGGCCGATCAGGAATACAGCCCGTTCGCCGCGCGCGTGCCCGCCTGCGCCGCGGCCGTGCGGGATGCCGCCGCCGCGACCGGCGGGCGGACCCGCTACGTTCCCAGCGTGTCGGGGAACCTCGATCAGCTTCGCCGGCAGCTCGACGTCGCGGCGAACGCGGGGCTCGATACGGTGCTGATCGCGCCGATGATCGTCGGCCTTCCGGCCTTCCACACGCTGTCCCGGCAGTATCCGGCGATGGCGTTCATCGCGCATCCGGCAATGGCCGGCGCCGCCCGCATCGCGCCGCCGCTGCTCCTCGGCAAGCTGTTTCGCCTGCTCGGCGCCGATGCGACGATCTTCCCCAATCACGGCGGGCGCTTCGGCTATTCCGCCGAGATCTGCCGGGAGCTGGCGGGCGCCGCCCGCGCGCCATGGCATGGACTTCGCACCAGCGCTCCGGCGCCGGCCGGCGGGATGACGCTGGAGCGGACACCGGAGATGCTCGACTTCTACGGACCGGACGTCATGCTCTTGATCGGCGGCGATCTGCTGGCCGCCGGCGAGCGCGTGACCGCGGCGGCGGCGGCATTCGTCGATGCGGTCCGCCGGCATCGCTATGAATTCCCTGTTCCCATCGGTGAAGCGTGATGCATGACGATCTAAAGAGCCATGTCCGGCGGTTTCGCGGCGACTACTGCTGGCGCGGCGTCGAGCGGCGTCCGTACAAGGCCGAGGGGTCCGCGCTCTTCAAGGCGATTTCGCGGCAGGAGTTGTTCGCGAGCCCGGACCTTGCCTGCGAGCTGCGCTACTTCGAGATCGCCGCCGGCGGCTACTCGACGCTCGAGCGCCATCAGCACAGCCATGCGGTGATGATCTTGCGCGGCCGCGGGCGCTGCCTGATCGGCGCCGAGGTGCGCGAGATCGCTCCGTTCGATCTGGTCACGATCCCGGCCTGGACGTGGCATCAGTTCCGCGCGGCCGACGGCGAGGCGCTCGGCTTCCTGTGCATGGTCAACGCCGAGCGCGACCGGCCGGAGCTGCCTTCGGACGAAGATCTTGCCGAACTCAACCGCGATCCGCGTCTCGCCGCCTTTCTCTCCGGATCGTAGCCGAGAGAACCGCCCGCGCCGCGCGGTCGGAGCGGTCAGTAGGCGTATTCGCGGAAAACCGGATCGACGGAGCCGCGCCAGCGGCGGCTGTAGGCGGCGAGGAGATCCTCGGCGGGAGAGAACCCGGTTTCGGCGATGCGGAACAGCGGCACGAGAAATTTCGACTCGGTCTGGCCCAGCGCGTCGGTAATGCCGCGCCGCTCAAGGCCGTCATGGGCGATCGTCAGCGCGTCCATCGCCACGGCGCCCACCGTGGTGTTGCGCACGATGGCTTTCAAGGCGAGCCGGGGCACCTCGCGTTGCATCGTCGCCCGGTCGGCGGCGGTCCAGTCCTTGACCAGATCCCAGGCGGCGGCGCGGGCGGCGTCATCGTAAAGCAGCCCGACCCAGAACGCCGGCAGCGCGCACAGCCGCGCCCACGGCCCGCCGTCCGCGCCGCGCATTTCCAAAAACCGCTTCAGGCGGACATCCGGGAAGAGCGTGGTGAGATGGTTCTCCCAGTCGGTGATCGTCGGATAGACGCCCGGCAGCCCGGGCAGGCGGCCGGCGAGAAAATCGCGGAACGATTGCCCGGCGACATCGATGTATCGGCCGTCGCGATAGACGAAGTACATCGGCACATCGAGCGCGTAATCGGCGTAGCGCTCGAAGCCGAAGCCGTCGTCGAAGACGAACGGGATGGCGCCGCTGCGGTCGGGGTCGGTATCGGTCCAAACATGGCTGCGGTAGCTCAAGTACCCGGTCGGCTTGCCTTCCTTGAACGGCGAGTTGGCGAACAGGGCGGTGGCGATGGGCTGCAAGGCCAGGCCGATGCGAAACATGCGCACCATCGTCGCCTCGCTGTCGAAGTCGACGTTGACCTGCACCGTGCAGGTCGCCTGCATCATCTCAAGGCCCATTGCGCCCTTCTCGGGCATGTAGCGTCGCATGATCGCGTAGCGGCTCTTGGGCATCCACGGCATGTCCCGCAGCGGCCACTTCGGCTGATAGCCGAGACCGAGGAAGCCGACGTTGAGTTCGGCGCCGATGGCCTTGACCTGGTCGAGATGGCGCGAAACCTCGGCGCACGTCTGATGAATATGCTCGAGCGGCGCGCCGGAAAGCTCGACCTGTCCGGCCGGCTCCAGGGTGATCGCGCAGCCTTCGTCGTTGGTCAGCGCGATGATGTTGCCGTCCTCGATTACCGGCCGCCAGCCGAACCGCGTCAGCCTCTCGAGGATGGTCTTGATGCCGCGCGCGCCGTTGTAGGGCAGCGGGCGGAGGTCCTCCAGGCCGTAGGCGAACTTCTCGTGTTCGGTGCCGATCCGCCAGCGCTCGCGCGGCTTGCATCCCGCCTCCAGATATTCGATGAGCCGCCGGCGGTGGGTGATCGGCTCGCCGTCGCGCTCTTCCTTGAGGGAAGACATTGTCCCGCTTTCCTTACTTGGGCTCGCGCTCAGCGGCGAGCATGATGGGCCTCGATGGCCGTAACAAATGGCACTTGGCCAAAGGCGTCAAGGGCGCAAGCACTGAAGTTGCTGAATTAGAAAGGTGTAGAACGCCTGTATATGGCGCGCAATGGTTGAAAAACAGCAGAGCATCGGTTACACTTGTTCTGCGGTTGATCGAGATAGGGTGATTTCTGGAGAATGGGGAAGTGCCGACGTCTAAATGGAAGGCGCTCACCGGAATTACAGACAGCCGCACCACCAGCTCACCGCCGCCAGTGAGCGACAAGTTACAATCCTCATTGCGAGGAGGGAAAGCAACGGAGCAATCTATCCATTACCCGGTCGGACGGAACAGCTGTAAGCGTGATCAATCGCATGCTCTCAACCACACTGATAAAACAGGTTTGCCGGAAGGAACAGCCTCAACCCTCCAATCAGCTTGGCTTAAAGTAAAAACCCTATAGAATGCTTGATTTCATTAGACTATCTCATGTCATCATTGAGAAGGATAAACCTAAACGCCAAATTTCATATGTGCTGAATGGAGGATATTATGAAGAAAATCTCTTTATTTCTTATTCCGGTGATTCTAAGTGGATGTGCTCAGTCGAGTGGTGTATTAAAGATGGGGCCAGATACTTATTCCGTTTCAGTTCATGCAGCTCCTGCGCGTGGCGGAGAAGCCGGCGCACGGAATTTTGCGCTTAACGAGGCTAACTCTAAGTGTGCTCAGGAAGGAAAAGAGATATTAGTGACTAATATTCGATCTAGCCGTTCTTCGCACTTACCTGGAGGTACTGTTGAGGCCACCTTTCAATGTCTCGACAAGAGCGATCCTGATCTTCAGCGCCCTACGTATCGTGCCGTTCCAACAATGATCGTTGAAGACCGCAGAAATTAGTCGCAAGGCTTATCTCGTTGTGTTTGATAGGACGAAATGTGGTGGCAGGGGTGGTTCGCCAGCTTAGAACATAGAGCTAATGTATAGACAGGGAAACCTGCCAAGACCGCTCTCCCCGTTTGCTGCCGGAGTTTCAGCGCTGTTTCTCGCACGAATAAGTACAACAAATACAAGAAGTCTCTCGGACCGCGAAGCGGTGGACGACTAGTGCTTCTCCACAGGGGTTATGCGGGGTAGAGCCGGTTCAGTTTGGTTCGG